>DATJYN010000157.1:0-15109 GCA_035499575.1 Burkholderiales bacterium
ATGCGCTTGACGTCCCGCGCGCCCAGTGCGGCGAGTATCTCGTCGTGCTCGCGCACCGCCGCGTCCCAGCGTTCCTTCGACAGGTTCGCCATGTAGCGCGCGCGGCGCACGTTGCCGTTCATCTGCCGGTAGGTGTTGTAGAGCACGGCGTTGCCCGAGTACTTCACCAGCTTCAGGTGGATCGCCTGGTTGAACTTGAAGTAGCCGGCCAGATCATTGCGCGCATGATAGGCGAGCATTTCGTAGTGCAGCGCGCGGATCTCGTTGATCTGCGCATCGGTGGCGTTCCGGCAGGCGAGCTCGCCGGCCAGTGCTTCCAGCGCGCCCATCACCGCAAGCGACTCTCCCAGCCGTATCGGGTCCATCTGCGAAACGATGGCGCCGCGATTCGGCAGCAACTCGACCAGCCCTTCGGTCGCGAGTACCTTGAAGGCCTCCCGCAACGGGGTGCGCGACAGGCCCAGCTGCGCGGTGAGCAGGCGCTCGTTCAGCCGGGCGCCTGCGGCGAGGCGGCCCTGCACGATCAGGTCGCGAAGGCGGTCTGTGGCCTCCTCATGGAGGGGTCGGCGGATGATCGGCGTGGGCTCTTGCGAATCGTCCATTTTGCATGCAGAATACAAAAAGTTCGCGATTTTGGCAATAGAAAGCACCTATGTTGCGCACAAATTCTAGAATTGCATGCAAATTCAGGAGATCCGCATGAGCCGAGCTGCCGGGCGCCACTTCCTCCAGATACCCGGGCCCACCAACGTGCCCGACCGGATACTGCGCGCCATCGATTTCCCGACCATGGATCACCGCAGCCCGGACTTCGGCGCCTTGGGCAAGGAGGTCCTTGGGGGGATGAGGCACGTCTTCAAGACGGCCAGCCATGTGGTGATCTACCCCGCTTCCGGTACCGGCGCTTGGGAGGCGGCCCTGGTCAACACGCTGTCTCCCGGCGACAGGGTGCTGATGTACGAGACTGGCCATTTCGCAACGCTCTGGCAAAAAATGGCCAAGCGCCTGGGACTCGAGCCGGAGTTCATCGCCGGGGACTGGCGCACGGGCGCCGACCCGCAGGCAATCGAGGCTCGCCTGCGCGAGGACAATACCCACGGCATCAAGGCGGTCTGCGTGGTGCACAACGAAACCGCCACCGGCGTCGTCTCCCGCATTGCCGAGGTGCGGCGGGCGATTGACGCGGCGAAGCATCCCGCGCTGCTCCTCGTGGACACGATTTCCTCGCTCGGCTCGATCGACTACCGGCACGATGAATGGGGCGTGGATGTCACCGTCGGCGGCTCGCAGAAAGGATTGATGCTGCCGCCCGGCCTCTCTTTCAATGCCGTCTCGGCCAAGGCACTGGCCGCTTCGAAGAATGCGAAGCTGCCGCGCAGCTTCTGGGATTGGGGCGAGATGATCGCCAGCAACAAGGACGGCTATTTCCCCTATACGCCAGCGACCAACCTGCTCTACGGCCTGCGCGAGGCGCTCAAGATGCTGCTCGAGGAGGAAGGCCTCGACAACGTCTTCGCACGCCACCAGCGCCATGCGGAAGCCACGCGGCGCGCGGTACGCGCCTGGGGACTGGAAGTACTTGCGAAGAATCCCGCCGAATTCTCCTCGTCGCTCACGGCAGTGCTGCTGCCAGCGGGACATGACGCCGACCGCGTGCGCAAGATCATCCTCGAAAATTTCGACATGTCGCTCGGCACGGGCCTCGGTAAGCTTGCCGGCAAGGTGTTCCGCATCGGGCACCTAGGCGACTTCAACGACCTGACGCTCGCCGGCACGCTGGCCGGCTGCGAAATGGGGCTGGAACTCGCCGGGGCACCGATCAAGCGCGAAGGCGTGAAGGCGGCGTTGGACTACCTGGCCGAGTGCCGCCGATCGCCGGCGCGCGCTGCTGCCTGAACATAGAAGAAGACAACGGAGGAGAGAGGAAATGCTGAAGCGTTTGATGCTGGTCGCCGCCTGCGCGTTCTACGCGGGCGGCACGATGGCGCAGGCCTACCCGACCAAGCCCGTGAGAATGATCGTCGGCTTTCCGCCCGGCGGCGGCACCGACGTGGTGGCACGGGTGATTTCGCAGAAACTCTCCGAGTGGTGGGGCCAGGCAGTGACGGTCGAGAACCGGGCCGGGGCGACCGGCACGATCGGCGCCGACGCAGTGGCAAAAAGCCCGGCCGACGGCTACACGCTGATCATGGGCCACGTTAATTCGCACGCCATCGCGCCCAACCTGTTCGCCAAGCTGCCCTACGACCCGATCAGGGATTTCGCCGCCGTCGCCTACGTCGGTTACGTGCCGAACGTGCTCGCCGTGCATCCGTCGATCAACGTGAAGTCGGTGAAGGAGTTAGTCGCGCTGCTCAAAGCCAATCCAGGTAAATACAACTATGCCTCGTCCGGTAACGGCAGCACACAGCACCTCGCGGGCGAATTGTTCAAGCAACTCACCGGCACCAATATCGTCCACGTGCCCTACAAGGGCAGCGGCGACGCGATCAAGGATCTGCTCGCCGGCGTGGTGGCGATGAATTTCGACACCATGCCGCCGGTGCTGCCGCACATCCAGGCGGGCAAGCTGCGCGGGCTGGCAATTTCCACGCCCAAGCGCCTGCCACTGTTACCGGACGTGCCGACCTTCGTCGAAGAAGGCATCAACGGCTTTGACGTCGCCAACTGGTACGGCATCATGGCGCCGGCCGGCACACCGCGCGAAATCGTCCAGAAAATAAATCTCGACACGAACAAAGCGATGCTGGTACCTGAAGTGCGCGCGCGCCTGGAATCGGTCGGCACGCAGATGCACGAGCAGAGTCCGGCAGAGTTCGAGGCCTACATGAAATCCGAAGTCGCGAAGTACGCCAAGCTGATCAAGGACATCGGCGTCCGGATCGAGTGATGGCGGGCGGCTCGGTCCTCGTCGAGCGCGACGGCTTTATCGCCACCGTCACGCTGTCCAGCCCGGGACGGCTGAATGCGCTCGACAAGAGCATGTGGGCTCAGCTGGGCGCAGCCATGCGCGATCTCGGGGCCGATGACAGCCTGCGCTGCATCGTCATCCGCGGCGATGGCGACAAGGCCTTCGCCGCCGGCGCGGATATCGCGGAGTTCGGGAACGAACGCGCCAATTCAGCGCAGGCGAAGGCCTACAGCCTGGGCGGCATCGGCTGGATGCATTCGGTGGCTGAGTGCCGCCACCCGACCGTGGCCCTTATCCAAGGTGCCTGCGTAGGCGGCGGCCTGCTGATCGCCTCGCAATGCGACCTGCGCATCTGCAACGAGTCGGCGCGCTTCGGGGTGCCGGTGAAGAAGCTCGGCCTCACGGAATCCTACGACGAGCTGCAGGGCATGATGCGCGTCGCAGGGCCGGCGGCTTCGTTGGAACTGCTGCTGGAGGGTCGGATCTGGAACGCGAAGGAAGCCTACGAGAAAGGACTGGTTTCGCGCGTGGTGCCTGACGCGACCGTCGTCGATGAAGCCTACGCAACGGCGCATCGCATCGCCGATGGCGCGCCGCTGGTGGCACGCTGGCACAAGAAATTCGTACGTCGTCTTCTCGATCCGCGGCCGCTGACGCAGGAAGAGCGCGACGAGGGTTACGCCTGCTTCGACACCGAGGATTTCCGCGAGGGTGTAGCCGCCTTTCTCGACAAGAGAAAACCGAAATTCACCGGCCGTTGAACAGCGACCGCCGTGTAGTCAGTTCTTCACTCCCATCATATGGTTGGGCAGCCAGGTAGCGATTTCGGGAAAGAAGCAAAGGATCACGATGGCGAGGAACATGCAGAGCACGTAAGGGATCGTGCCCCAGATGATTTTCATCAACGGAACATCGGGCGCGATCGAGCTGACGATGTAGATATTGAGGCCTACCGGCGGGTGAATGAGGCCGATCTCCATGTTGATGGTGAGGATCACGCCGAACCAGATCGGATCGAAGCCGGCGGCGGTGACGAT
This sequence comes from Burkholderiales bacterium, assembly GCA_035499575.1. Classification (GTDB taxonomy): domain Bacteria; phylum Pseudomonadota; class Gammaproteobacteria; order Burkholderiales; family SG8-39; genus RBG-16-66-20. The sequence goes on from DATJYN010000157.1 coordinate 3,949, forward strand.
GGGAAAAAGGATCGGGCTCGTCATCAGGATGATCGCCGCGGGCGGGATGAAGAACCCGCACACCAGCAGGAACAAATTGATCATCCCCATCAGCACCCAGCGGTTGAAGTGCGCGTCGGCGATCGCCTGCGCGAGCGTTTGCGTCAGATAGAGCGACGTGAGCATATAGCCGAAGAGCGTCGCCGCGGCGATGATGGTGAGGATCATTACCGATTCCCGCGTCGTCTCGCGCAGGATCGTCCACCAGTCCTTCGCCCTCCACATCCGGTAAATGATTACGGCAAGCGCCACGCACAGCGCCGCCCCGACGCCGGCCGCCTCTGAGGGCGTCGCCACGCCGCCATAGAGCACCCACATCACGCCGACGATGATGGCAAGAAAGGGCGCGATCTTGGGAATCGACCCAAATTTTTCCTTCCAGCTGTAGCGGAAGTCTGGCGCGTGCGAGCGGAAACCGCGCCGCCACATGTCGAAAAGCGTCCAGAGCATGAACAGGCCGGTAAGCATCAGGCCAGGCATCACGCCGGCGAGAAACAGCCGTCCAATCGAGGTCTCGGTCGCAATCCCGTAGAGGATGAAGGTAATGGAAGGTGGGATGAGGATGCCGAGCGAGCCGCCGGCGCAGATCGACCCGGTGGCGATCTCGTCCGGGTAGCCGCGCTTGCGCATCTCCGGAATGCCCATCTTGCCGATGGCCGCGCAGCATGCTGGCGAGGAGCCGGTGAGCGCGGCAAACAGGGCACAGGCGCCGAGGTTCGAGATCACCAGACCTCCCGGCAGCCGGTAGAGCCAGCGATCAAGCGCCTCGTACAGGTCCTTCCCCGCAGGCGAAGAGCCGATTGCAGCACCCATCATCACGAACATCGGGATGGCGACCAGCGTGAACTCGTCCAGGCCGCCCCACATCGTCTCGGCGACCACTCGCATGCCGTCCAGGCCCTGGAAGACCAACAGGAAAATGATCGAGATCGCCCCCAGGCCGAAGGCCACCGGTATCCCTGACAACAGAATGAGGAGCGTCATGACGAGGACAATCGCGCCCTGCATGGTCGGGCTCATGAGTGCGTCCTCTCCTCGCCGATCCCGAACGGCCTGGCGTGACCGGTGAGCAGGCTGATGAACTCGACGATGTACTGCAGAACAAGCAACCCGAGCCCGATCGGCATCGCGCCCAAGGGAATCCAGAGGCGCGCGCGCCATACGGTATCAGAGCGCCAGTTGCCCGCCCAAGCCTGATGCCAGTATGCGGTGCACAACGCGAGCAGGACGACGCAGAACGCGATGGCGAGCAGCATGGTAGACACTGCCAGCCAGTAGCGAGCACGCAGCCCCAATTGCAGCGGCAGCATGTCAACGTTGACGTGCCCGCGTGTCTTGAGCACGTAGGCGCTGCCGATGAAGGTCGCCGACACGATGCAGTACGTGACGACGTCGATCTGCCATATGGTGGTGCGGTTGAGCAGGTAGCGCTCGATCACCATGTCGCAGATCACGAGCACGCCAAGCGCGATCAGCCCCGCAGCCACCACGCCGGACAGGCGGGAGAGCAGGTCAACCGCGCGGAAGAACGCATTCAAGAGCTTCAAGGGCTTGTGTGCCGGCATGGGCGTTTGCACAGGGTCGGGATCAGCCAGGTTGTACGGCTACAAACGCAAAACGGCCTGCGGGCATGCCGCAGGCCGTCCGGTTCAGCCCGCTATTTGACCGACAGCGCCTCGTCGATCAGGTTCTGCCCGTTGGGCACGTCCTTCGCGAATCTCGCGTAGGCGCTCTTCCTCGCCAAGTTAACCCACTCGTTGTATTCGGCGTCGCTCAGCGTGACCACTTTCACCTTGTGGTCCTCGAAAACCTTGACCGCCTCGGCGTTCACTGCGTCGGCCTTGCCTTCGTAGTAGGCCTGCGCATTCTTGCCCGCCTTCAGGATGGCATCCTGCTGCGGCTTGCTGAGCTTGGCAAAGCTCTTCTTAGACATCAGCATCGGCTCGTACATCATCCACAAGGCGTTGTTGCCGGGAGCCGTGAGGCAACTGGTTACCTCGTAGAGCCGCGTCGAGGCGAACGTGCCGAGGCTCGTGTCGGTCCCGGTCACCACGCCGGTCTGGAAGGCGTTGTAGATCTCATTCGACGGAGGGCTGACGATGCTCGCGCCCGCCGCCTCCCACATCGCCGCGAAGGTCGGGCCCGCCGCGCGGAACTTCATGCCGCTCAGGTCGCTCGGCTTCACCACACAGCCACTTTTCGCCGCCATGCCGCCGGCAAACCAGGCATCCGACAGTACGATCACGCCGTTCTTTTCGATCTCCCCGCGGATGTCCGTCATGAACTTCGAATTGTTCACCCGCTTCGCGCGCTCCTGGCTTCGGATGAGGCCGGGCATCAGCGTCGCGCTGAAGGTCGGCACCTTGCCGCTTGCGTAATCGAGCGGGAACAGCGATATGTCGAGTTGGCCGTCCACCATCGCGTTCCATTGCTGGTTGGGCTTGAACAGCGACGCGCCCGGGTAGACCTGGACATCGAGATCGACGCCTGCGGCCTTGGCCTCCTTCGCAACCATTTGTACCATGTCGTCGCGCACATCGCCTTTGCCTCCGGGAAACTGGTGCGAAGCGCGCAGCACAGTAGGACCGGAAAATGCGGTGCCGGTGAATGCGACGCCGGCGAGGGCCGCGACAATACCAATTCGTTTGATCGTGATCACAGGGTCTCCTCCTAGAGAAATGCGTATCGAACAGCGGTCGCTATCCTAGGCCGCGAAGGCCCATGGCGCAAATGGTGCTGCGCAGCGCAAACCGCGTTCAGAGAATACCCTCAGCCCGCAGCCTCGCGATCTCCACGTCGCTCTTGCCGAGGATTCCTTTCAGAACTTCGCCGGTATGCTCGCCGAGCAGCGGCGGCGGCAGGCGGTATTCAAGCGGAGTTCCCGAGAAGCGCATCGGGCTGGCCACCAGCGGCAGCTTGCCGGCGGCGGCATGCTCGAGCTCGATTTTCACGCCGCGCGCCTGGACCTGCGGCTCCTGGAAGACCTGCGCGATGTCGTTTATAGGCCCGTTCGGTACACCGGCCCCTTCCAGCAGCGCAAGCCATTCGGCGGTGGTTTTCTTTCTGAAGATTTCCTGGATCAACCGCGTAATCTCCGCGCGGTTCTCGACGCGCTTGCCGTTGGTGACGAAGCGCGGGTCATGCACCAGCTCTGGGCAGCCGGCCGCCTCGCAGAACTTGCGGAACAGGTTGTCGTTACCGCAGGCGATGATAACTTCGCCGTTGCTGGTCTTGAACGGCTGGTAAGGCACGATATTCGGATGCAGGTTGCCGATCCGCCCGGGCGGCGTGCCGGTGGCGAAGTAATTGGTGTTCTGGTAAGCGAGCAGCGCGATCTGTGAATCGAGCAGCGCGAGGTCGAGGTGCTGTCCCTTGCCAGTATGCGCGCGGTTCGCCAGCGCCGCGCAGATCGCGATCGAGGCATACATGCCGGTAATGATGTCGGCAATCGGCACGCCTGCACGCTGTGGTCCGCTGCCCTGCGCGCCGTCTGGCTCGCCTGTGACGCTCATCATCCCACCCATGCCCTGAATCATGAAGTCGTAGCCGGGACGCTCACGGTAGGGGCCGGTCTGGCCGAAACCGGTCACTGAACAGTAGATCAAGCGCGGATTTGCCGCCTTCAGGTCTTCATAGCCCAGGCCGTAGCGCGCGAGGTCGCCGTGCTTGTAATTCTCGATAAGCACGTCGCACTCGCCGGCGAGCGCCCGTACGAGCGCCTGTCCATCGGGCTTGGCGACGTTCACGGTAATGGATTTCTTGCCGCGGTTCGCCGAAGTGAAATATGCGGAATCCTTCGTCGGGTGCCCCTCCCGGTCCTTGACCCAGGGTGGCCCGAAAGCGCGAGAATCGTCGCCGACCTTCGGCCGTTCGACCTTGATCACCTCGGCGCCGAGGTCTGCAAGGTTCTGTCCCGCCCAGGGACCTGCGAGAACGCGGGACAGGTCGAGGACGCGTACGTGCGATAGCGGACCGGCCATGCGCGTTACTTCACGACCAGGTTGTTCTGGACCCGCTTCACTCCCTCGATGCCGCGGGCGGCCTTCCCTGCCTGCTCCTTGACCGCGGCGGTGTCGACGAAACCGGTTAACAGCACACGGCTCTCGTAGGTCTCGACCGAAATCGAAGTCGAGGGCACGCCCTTCTCGGTCAGCAGCGCGGCCTTGACCTTAGTGGTGATCGCGCTGTCGGCCAGCACGCGCGCGTCGTTGTCCTGATTAGCCTTGATGAACTCGTCGACGCTAAGGCGCCCGTCCTTATTGGCGTCGAATTTCGTGAAGCGCTTGGCCAGTTCCTTTTCGCCCGCAACCTCCTGCTTGCTCAGAAAGCCATCGTGGTTCTTGTCGAGAACATCGAAAGCCTGGTTGCCGGTTTGCTTCGCCCACGCCGTAGCGGCGAACAGAGCCAGCGAGGTAACAAGCAGCTTATTCATTGCACCCTCCGTGGGAATCGAAGCGCGAATCTACCAGAGGTTCGCCAGCATGCGCAGGCCCAGTCCGAACAGCATCAGTGCAAACACGATGCGCAGGCGTTTCACCGGCAACCGGTGCGCGAACCGCGCACCGAGCGGCGCCAGCGGCATGCTGGCGGCAACGACGATCGCCAGCGCCGGCAGGTAGACAAAACCGAGGCAGCCATCGGGCAGTCCCGATACGCGCATGCCGTTCAGCACATAGCCGGCAGTCCCGGCAAGGGCGATCGGAAAGCCATTGGCTGCGGCCGTGCCAATGGCGCGTTTGAGCGGTAGGTTGCACCAGGTGAGGAACGGGATCGACAGGAAGGCGCCGCCGGCCGCGAGCACGCTGGAGATGCCGCCGATCGCGGCGCCGGCGCCGAAAAGACCGGCGGCACCGGGCAACTGGCGCGACGGCTTCGGCTTCACTTCCAAAAACATCTGCGTCGCCGCATAGAACATGAAGGCAGTAAAAAAGATCGCCAGCGCCCGCGTCGGTACGTAGCCGGCGACCAGCGTTGTCGCAAGCGCACCGGCGACGATGCCCGGCGCCATGGCGAAGGCGACTTTCCAGTCCACCGCCCCATGGCTGTGGTGCGCACGCACGCTCGACAGCGACGTAAACACGATGGTCGCCATCGACGTCGCGAGCGACAAGTGCATCATGTGCTCAGCCGGGAAACCCTTGGCCGTGAACACGAACACGAGCATCGGCACCATGACCATACCGCCGCCGATGCCGAACAGCCCGGCCAGGAAGCCAACAGTCATGCCGATCACCAGATAGGCCCACCACCATTCCATCAGGCGGATCCGAGCAACCGGCCGACGAGTTCGGCGAAGCCGGCGCCCGCGGCGCCGCGCGTGATGTACTTCGGCTCCGCATCCAGCTTGCCCGCAAAGCGCGCGACATTGGCGACGCCCACCGAGCAGTCAAAGAAAGAGAACATCGGCGCGTCGTTCGGCGAGTCTCCGGCGAACGCGAAGTCTCCCCGCAATTGCGCCACGCCGCATGCGAATTCTTCCGAGAACAGGTGCTTGGCCATCGCCAGCTTGTCGTAGGTTCCGAACCACCCATTGACATGGATGGAGCTTATTTTCGCAGTCAGCCCTTCCTTCTGCATCAGGCCGGCGATGCGCGCAGCGGTTTCCAGCGGCAGCGGCGGTACGTCTTCGCAGAAATCGATCGCCAGGTCGGTTTCCCGATAGGGCTGGTCGGAAGCGAGCGCGCATCCGGGGATTTCGGCGAGGATGCGCCTGCCGATGTCCTCCAGCCGCGCGCGATTGCGCAGGCGCGTCACTTTATCGTCCTGGAAGTGCTTCGCCAGCTTGCCGTCCACGTAACGAAAGTAGAAAGCACCGTTCTCGCCGACGACCGCATCCACCGGCCACATGCGCGCAATGTGATCGCACCAGCCGGCCGGGCGCCCCGTGATCGGCACGACAACCCTGCCGGCGTGCTGCAAGCGCTCCATAGCAGCGTAGGCCTCAGCGGTGAGCTTGCCGTCGGTGGTCAGGGTCTCGTCGATGTCGAACAACAGGCCGCGCAGGCGGCCCGGTTCGCCCAGTTGCGCCAGCGGTTTCATGCGCGCCCGAGAACTTGCGCTACCCGCTCACGCTGCACCTGGGTCATCAGCAAGCCGGACTTGGTCCGGCGCCACAAGATGTCTTCGGCCGTCTGCGCCCATTCGTTCTCGACGAAGTAGCGCACTTCGCGCTCGGTAAGGCCGGCACCGAAGTCTTCGCCCAGCTCGCCGTCGCCCACCACCGTCTGCGCATGCGTGCCGTGGCGACGAAAAATCGGCCGCAGCATGGCTTCCGAAAGGTGGGGATGATTGGCAAAGAACGCATCCCGCGCCTCGGTGCGCGGCACGCCGCCGAAATCGCTGCCAGACAAAGGTGTGCGGCCTGTCCAGGCGGGCTTGAGACCGGGAAAGTAGGGTGCAAGCTTGTCCATCGCGTGCTCCGCAAGCATCCGGTAGGTGGTGATCTTGCCGCCGAACACCGACAGCACGGGTGCGCGGCCCGCTTCATCGTCCACGCGCAACGTATAGTCGCGCGTGACCGCCGAAGGATCGGCCGAGCCATCGTCGTAGAGCGGGCGCACGCCGGCATACTTCCAGACTACGTCTTGCGGGCGCGCCGGCCGCGCAAGATACCGGTTCACCGCCCGGCACAGATAGGCAATCTCTTCGGTGCTCGCCTCGGGGCGCGCGTCTTCGTCCGTTACTGCGATGTCGGTGGTACCCACCAGCGTGTGCAGGTCGCCGTAGGGAATCATGAACACCACCCGGCGGTCGTCGTTCTGCAGGATGAAGGCGTGCTCGCCCTCGTAGAGTTTCGGCAGCACGATGTGGCTGCCCTTCACCAGGCGGACGGTGTCGCTCGAAGGTTGGCACAGGTGGCCGTTCAGCACTGATTTCACCCACGGCCCGGCGGCATTGACTATCGCCTTCGCCTCCGCCTGCTCACCGTTCGACAACGCGGCGGTCCAGGATCCCTGCGTACGCTTCGCTGAAATGCACTCGGTGCGCGTCAGCACGCGCACGCCGCGGTCGCGCGCGTCCATCGCATTCGCCACCACCAGGCGCGCATCGTCCACCCTGCAATCCGAATAAACGAAACCATGTTTGAGCTGCGGCTGCAATCCCGCGTTGTAGGGTGGAATGTCCAGCCGCACCGCCTTCGAGCCTGGCAGGCTGGCGCGGCGCGACAGGTGGTCGTAGAGGAACAGCCCGGCGCGGATCATCCAGCGCGGCCTCAACTCGGGCACGTGCGGCATGACAAAGCGTGCGGGCCAGACCAGGTGCGCGGCGACCCGCAGGAGCACCTCGCGCTCGGCGAGCGCTTCTGCCACCAGGCGGAATTCGTAGAGTTCGAGGTAGCGCAGGCCGCCGTGAATCAGCTTCGACGACTGCGACGAGGTCGCGGAGGCCAGGTCGCCTCTTTCCACCAGCAGCACCGAGAGGCCGCGCCCCGCTGCGTCGCGCGCGATGCCCGCGCCGTTGACGCCGCCGCCGATCACCAGAAGATCGTATTTCTGCAAGCGCGGGATTATACGGCCCGCGGCAGCACGGCTTCGAACGCCGCACCTCCGCCGCCGGGAAGATTCTCCGCACGCAGCATGCCGCCGTGAAACTCCACGATCAGGCGCGCTATGTAGAGTCCCAATCCCAGGTGCGGCACGCCGCCGGAGCGCACTCCGCGCAGCGAAACCATCGAATCGAACAGCGAATCGCGGATCGCATCGGGCAGCGGCGGACCCTGATTTTCGATTCTGAGGACTACCTGGTCTTCTTTCGGCAGCAGGAGAATGCGAATGGCCGTACCGGCCGCCGCAAAGTCGGCCGCATTCTCCACCAGCTTGTCGAGCATCTGCGCGAGCAAATCGGCGGCGCCCGTCACCGGCAATGGTTCGCCGGGCACGGTGAGTTCGAAGCTGCGGGGCGCGTAGGCAAGCCGGTAGCCCTCGACACAGCCTCGCACCACCGAGGCGGCATCGAAGCGTTCTCGCCCCGCAGTGGATAGTCCCTGTTCGAGGCGGCTCGCTTCGGTCATGCGTGAAAGGATCGTGCCGAGGCGAGCCAGGCCCTCCTCGGCACGTGCCACATAGGTGCGCGTCTCCTCCGCCGTGCGTGCCGCATGCAGGTTCTCCAGCGACGAGCGCACCACGGCCACCGGCGTGCGCAGTTCGTGAGATAGCCGCCCGGCAAGCGCCTCCAGATAGGCGTTGTAGCGCGCAAGCCGCCCGAGTACCGTGGTGAAACTGCGCGACAGGTCGCCGATTTCGTCGGCCGCTTCGGATGCCGTCGTCAGCCGCGTCACCCGGCCGCGCGCGTCGATCGCCGCTTCGGCCTCGTTGCTGAGGCGTAGGATCCGGTTCGATATCCGGCTCGCGAACCACAGCAGCACGGCCGCGACCAGCGCGAACACGGCAAGCGTCACCACCACCAGTCGTTCCAGCGCCTGGCTGCGCAGCGAGGCGATGCGGTTGGTCGTCTCTTCCACGACCACGGCGCCGACCACCTCGTCGCCCACCCAGATCGGCTGCGCCGCGGAGACCACGACCGCGAGCCCGTCGCGCGTGTTGCGCGTACGGGTGGCTGGCGCTCCTTGCAGGGCGGCCGAGACTTCGCGGCCCGCGGCTAGCGCGTCTTCCGCTATGGCATCGTCGAATTCCTCTGTCGGCGGGGCCAGCAGCCAGCCTAGAGCGAGTTGCACCAGCCCGGGCACCGGCGCGTCCGCGCGCTTCAGGCTGCCGGCCAGCGCCAGTACGCGATAGTCGCGGCTGACCACCCAGATGCGCGAACTCCCGCGTTCCAGTCCCTTCAGGATGGCGGCGATTTCGCCATCGGCGGCGGAGTCATGCGTCTCGCGAGCCGGCGCCTCCTGTCCGATCACTCCGCCGGTGAGCCGTTGCAGCTCGCGCTCGGCGTCTTCGCGTAGCTCCGATTCGCTGCGCGCCTGGTAGCCGAGCAGCTTCGGCCGCTCGTGCAGCGCCGTGGCGATCGCGCGCGCGGTCGCGGCGAGCGCCTCTTCCTGCGCCGCGAGCAGAAAGCGCTCCATTTCGCGCACATAGAGCCAGCCCGCCCACGGCAGCACCAGCAGGACCAGCGCGACCAGCGCCAGCTTGGCACGCAATGGGAACCGCATCACGACGTTAGTGCCTTCCTGCCATCACGCTAGGCCTTCCAGCGATAGCCGAGGCCGTATGCGGTTTCGATGCCGTCGAAAGCAGGGTCGACGGCGACGAACTTCGCGCGTACGCGCTTCACGTGGGAGGTGACGGTCGCATCGTCCACCACCAGTTCGGCGTCGCGCATCAGCTGGTCGCGGCTCTTCACATGGCCCGGGTGGCGCGCCAGCGAATGCACGATCCAGAACTCGGTCAGCGTCAGCTCGACGCGAGCACCTTTCCACTGGGCGCTGAAGCGCTTCAGGTCCAGTTCCAGATTGCCGCGCAGCATGCGTTCCTCGACCGGTTTGGCTTCGGCCAGCGCGTCCACGCGCCGGAACAGCGCCCCGATGCGCGCCATCAGGTGCGGCAGGCTCACGCCCTTGGTCAGGTAATCGTCGGCGCCGAGGCGCAGTCCCGAAACCACGTCGAAGTCCGAATCACGGGCGGTCAGGAATACGATCGGCAGCTGCGGCGAGAGCGCCCGCAAATCGCGGCACAGCGCGAAACCGCCCTCCGGCTCCTCGCCCAGGCCGATGTCGATGATTGCCAGTTCCGGCAGCCGGGCGCGCAGCGCTTCCATAGCCTCGCGCCGGCCGGCATACGCCGCGACGTCGTAGCCGTGACGCTTCAGCGCCTCGGCGTAATTGGCGCGAATGGCGGCGTCATCCTCGACGATCGCTATGCGGCGGGCCATGCGGCGACTATACCCGAAGCATCCGCGCCATTTTTCCGCCATTTTTCTTCGCCGCATTGCCAGATTCGCCGCCTACGGCCGTCTTCTTCTCCTCCTTAAATGGCTGCAACCAACAAGGAGAAAACCCATGACCAAATCCATACCGCTCGCCGTCGAACTCGCCGCACAGGTCGCTCTTGCCACCGCCATCGGGCTTTTTGTCAGCATCGTGCTGGCGTGCGTCGTCATCCTGCTTGCCGCATGAACTACGGCGACATCGCACTCGGAGTGGAGTGTGCCTTGCCGCGCAACATCGAATTGGCGCGTCCCGGCGCCCGCTTCGGGCAGTTCATGAAACGGTTCTTCGCAGCCATCGCGCGACGAACCTGAAGAACCGCGGCGGCGGGCGCGCCATTTCCAGAAAGGAGGATCGGGACACGGCATCGGCGGCGCCCGCCCGCTTCGGCAACGGCCGATAGAATGCAGGCCATGAACATCCCGCTCACGCTGGTCATCGGCAACAAAAACTATTCGTCCTGGTCGATGCGTCCCTGGGTCTTGCTGCGCGGCCGCGGCATTCCGTTCCAGGAGCAAATGCTCAAATTCGAATCGGCGGATTGGCGCGGGAACATCACCAGGCTTTCCCCCTCCGGCCTGGTGCCGGTACTGTGGGAAGGTGAGCCGGGATCCGGCTTTGCCACCTGGGACACCTTGGCGATCGCTGAACGCCTCCACGACTTGTTTCCCGCCGCCGGCGTCTGGCCTGCGGACGCAAAACTCCGGGCGCGAGCGCGTTCGGCCGCCGCGGAGATGCACTCCGGCTTTCGCGCGCTACGAAACGAGATGCCGATGAACATCCGCGCCAGCCATCCCGGCAAGGGAATGAACGCCGATGTGGCAGAGGACATCATCCGCGTCTCTGCACTTTGGGCCGCGGCATGCGGACCTTTCCTGTTCGGCGAGTTTTCCGCGGCTGACGCTTTCTACGCGCCGGTGGCGACACGCTTCATTACCTACGATGTCAATCTCGAGGGGGCGGCAAAAAAATACCACCAAGCCCTGCTCTCTTTTCCGGCGGTGCAGGCGTGGTGTGCCGAGGCGCTAAAGGAAACCGAGTTCTACGCGGTGGACGAACCCTACGCGTCTCCACCGTGTTGATTGCGCAAGCTGCGCCTTAATCAGCGGTTCTCGAAACGGTTGTAGTCGAACAAGCCGGCCTCAACCGGCGCCGATTTCCGATAGGCGTCGATCAGCGCGTCGCTGTACCTCCAGAACCGCTCATCGGTTCTGCCGATGCCGTAGCGCGCATGAAACTTGC
>DATJYN010000158.1:0-15062 GCA_035499575.1 Burkholderiales bacterium
CGCGCGTGCTCGAACACCGGATCGATCAGCACCGCGGCGCGCGTGGCAGAATCCGCCAGCAGGTAGGTATACGTGGACGATTGCGGATCGAAGAGCTGGCGGAAAATCATATGCACGACTTTACCCCGATTTCTGCGCTCGCCGGCGGCGTGATGATCGGCGCGGCCGCCGTCTGGCTGCTCGCCGCGAACGGCCGCATCGCCGGCGTGAGCACGATATTGCACGGGCTGTTCTCGCTGCCGGACGCGCGTGACGGACTGCGCGAATCGCAGTGGCGGGCGTTGTTCGTGTCGGGCCTGCTGCTCGCCGGCCTCGCCTGGCAGGCGGCGGGGATGCCGGTGCCGTTGCGCGAGGGATTTCCGCTCGGCTGGCTCGCGCTGGCGGGCCTGCTGGTGGGCTTCGGCACGCGCATGGGCAACGGTTGCACCAGCGGCCACGGCGTCTGCGGCCTGGGCCGGCTGTCGCTGCGCTCCCTCGTGGCGGTGATCACGTTCATGGCGACGGGCATGATTTCGGCCTACGTGATGCGCCACCTGCTCGGGGCAGCCTCGTGAGCAAGCTTGCCTCGGCGCTCGGCGCCGGTTTCCTGTTCGGCCTCGGCCTGTGGGTCTCCGGCATGGCGAACCCGCGCAAGGTGCTCGGCTTCCTCGACGTCGCGGGGAACTGGGATGCGAGCCTGATGCTGGTGATGGCGGGCGCCGTGGCGGTCACGCTCGCGGGATTCCGGCTGTTCCGGGGCAAGTTCGAGCATCCCCTGCGCCAGCACATCGATGCCCGGCTGGTCGGGGGCGCCGCGATCTTCGGCATCGGCTGGGGCATGGCGGGCTACTGCCCGGGCCCCGCGCTCACCGCGCTTTCGACCCTGTCTTCGGAGTCGATCGTGTTCGTGGCCGCGATGGTCGCGGGCGGTCTGCTTCACCGGCTGACGCAGCGCGGATGATCTCGGAGACCTCGGCGGCCGGCAGGTAGTGGGCTAGCGCCACGACCAGCCTGGCGAGCGCGCGCTCGCGATCTTTCGCGCCGTCGAAGTAGCCCGAAAATTCGTCGTAGAGGCGGTCGCGGTCGTGGGTGGAGGCCTGCCTTGCATTCCTCTTTTCTTTTTCCCGGTATCTGAAAACGGAATCGATCGCCTGGCGCGCGAATTCGCCGGAAATTCCCCGGCACCGCGCGAGCACGTGGCCGTCGGGGCGGAACACGTAGGTCGCGCCTTCCTGCGGCACGCCGTAGCGCTTGAAAAGCGGCTTGTTGTTCTTGATATGCAGGGTCTGGATGCCGGACTGCGCGCCGAGGTCCGGTCCCCGCTGGCCGAAATAGGCCACGCTGAACCGGCCCTGCAGTTTCTCCGCGAGATAGCCCTCGCCGAGCCGGCCGTCGGGCGCCGCGCAGCCCGGCCTGGCCGCCGGGGATTCCGGGAATTCGCCCCGCACGTTCAAGGGAGAGTTTTCATAGTAAGACGCGACGCTCAACCTGCCCACGTTCACCAGCGGCCGCGCCCAGGCGTGGCGCTGAGCGAGGTCGAGCACCGCGTCGCGGAACACGCGCTGGCCGCCGCTTTCCGGCCCGATGAAGTTCGCGCTGCGCGAGGCCGCCTCGACCGCGTCGCGGGCTGCCGGATGGCGCTCGGCCTCGTAGGTCTGTAGCAGGTCCGGATGCGCGTCGCCGGCGAGCACCAGCGCGAGCTTCCAGCCGAGGTTGTTGGCGTCCTGGATGGCGCGATTGCCGCCGCGCGCGCCGAAGGGCGAATGCTGGGCGGCGGCATCGCCGAGAAACAGCACGCGCCCGTGCACCAGCTTTTCCAGCCAGCGGCGGCGGAAGCGCCAGGGCCCGACCCAGACCAGGTCGAACTTCGTTTTCGGGCCGAGCAGCTTGCGCAGGCGCCGCTTCGCGCGCGCCGGCGTCGCCTCGGCGTCCGGGTCGTCGTAGTGGGAGATCTGCCAGTCCGTGCGCCAGATGCGGTCGGCCATCTGGTGGTACCAGATCGCGCCGCCCCGGTTGAGCGCGTTGTCCAGGTAGGCCTTGCGCACCGGCGCCTCGCGCGAATGGATCCGCACGTCGGCGATGCACCAGGCGGTCTCGTAGAGCGCCGATTCCGCGTCGCGCGCCTTGAGCTTCCGGCGCACGATGCCGTGCGCGCCGTCGGCGCCGATGAGATAGCGGCAGCGGGCGGTATAGGCGCCATCCGGGGTTTTGACTTTGACTTCCACGTGGCTTGTTTTCTGGACGACATCCAAAACCCTGTTCTTCCATCTCAGGTCGGCAGCAGGGTGGCCTTGCAGGGCTTCCACGAGATACTGCTCGACATAGAACTGCTGCAGGTTCACGAAGGCCGGGAAGCGCTGGTCGGTTTCCGGCTGCAGGTTGAAGCGGTAGAGGCGCTCCTCGCCCCTGAATACGTCGCCTTCGTTCCAGGTCACGCCCTTGGCGCGGATGCGGCTCGCGGCGCCGAAGCGATCGAGGATCTCGAGCGAGCGCTTGGCGTAGCAGATGCCGCGCGAGGAAAGTCCGGCGGCGCCCACGGTATCGTCGTCGTCCAGCAGCAGCACTTTCACGCCGCGGCTCGCGAGCTCCAGCGCCGCGGTGAGCCCGCCGAGGCCCGCGCCGACGATGATGACCGGATGGACGGTTGAGCTTTCCCGGCGGGAAATCTCCGGCGGCGTGCGGTAGGCGTAGCGCGGCAGCGTGTAGCCCGGCATGCGGTCCGGCTGGTGCAGCTTCCTCCTCATGAGAAAATCCTATCATCCATGACTGTACGAACCCGCTTCGCGCCCAGCCCGACCGGCTTCCTGCACATCGGCGGCGCGCGCACCGCGCTGTTCTCCTGGGCCTACGCGCGCCGGCACGGCGGCAAGTTCGTGCTGCGCATCGAGGACACCGACCTGGAGCGCTCGACCGAGGTCTCGGTGAACGCGATCCTCGACAGCATGCAATGGCTCGGCCTCGACTGGGACGAGGGCCCGTACTTCCAGATGAAGCGCCTGCCGCGCTACCGGGAGGTCGCGGAACAGCTGATCGCCGCGGGGCACGCGTACTACGACTACATGACGCGCGAGGAGCTGGAAGCGCTGCGCAAGGAGCAGCAGGCGCGCGGCGAGAAACCGCGCTACGACGGCAGGTGGCGTCCCGGACACCAGCTGAAGGTGCCTGCGGGGATCAAACCCGTCGTGCGTTTCCTGACGCCGCAGGAAGGCGAAGTCGGCTGGCACGACCTCGTCAAGGGACCGATCAGCTTTCCCAACAAGGAACTCGACGACCTGGTGATCCTGCGCGCCGACGGCGTGCCGACCTACAACTTCGGCGTGGTGGTCGACGACCTCGACATGGGGATCACGCAGGTGATCCGCGGCGACGACCACGTCAACAACACGCCCAGGCAGCTGCACATCTTCAGGGCGATGGGGAAAACGCTGCCCGAGTTCGCGCACCTGCCCATGATCCTCGGCGCCGACGGCGAGCGGCTGTCGAAGCGCCACGGCGCGGTCAGCGTCACGCAGTACCGCGACGAGGGGTTCCTGCCCGAGGCGCTGGTGAACACGCTCGCGCGGCTGGGCTGGTCGCATGGCAACGAAGAGGTGTTCTCCCTGCGACAGATGGTCGAATGGTTCGACCTGCGCCACGTCAGCCACTCGCCCGCGAAATTCGATCCGGACAAGGCGCTCTGGATGAACCAGCAGTACCTCAAGGCGGCGGACGACGTGCGCCTGGCTTCGCTCCTGCAGCCCTTTCTCGACGTGAAAGCGGGCCCGCCGCTCGACAAGGTCGTCTCGCTGCTGAAGGACCGGGCCAATTCATTGCGGCATCTGGCCGAATCGGCGCAGCTGTTCTATGCCTACGAGGAACCGAGCGCCGGAAAGATCGCCGAGCTGGTCAACGAGCGTACGCGGCCCGCGCTGCAGATGCTGCAGGCGAAGCTCGCCGGCGCGGCCTGGGAGCGCAAGGCGCTCGGCGCCGCCATTGGCGAGGTGCTCAAGGCGAGCGGCCTGAAAATGCCGGAGCTGGCGATGCCGGCGCGGTTGCTGGTCACGGGGCGCACGCAGACGCCTTCGCTCGACGCAGTGCTCGAACTGCTCGGCCGCGACACCGTGCTCGCGCGCCTCGCGCGGCACCTGGAGAGGGACTGAAGCGGTCGCTGCGGGGCGAAATAGTCGCTATAATTCGGCCCCTTGCGTGGGGGTATAGCTCAGCTGGGAGAGCGCTTGCATGGCATGCAAGAGGTCAGCGGTTCGATCCCGCTTACCTCCACCACTCAAGACTTGATAGCCTCGATTACTTCAAGTCCCCATCGTCTAGAGGCCTAGGACATCGCCCTTTCACGGCGGTAACCGGGGTTCGAATCCCCGTGGGGACGCCAACGAATTGGAGATTCTCGGCCGCGGCGCGGCCAAGAATTCCTAGGTCCGTCCCCATTCCTTGCCATGTCCATGGCCCCGGCCGGAATTTGCCGGGCCTCCGCGCGGTTCCAGAACCACGTCGGCCACCTGCTTTTGCTCGCTGCTGAGCGCGGCGTACAGTGGTTTCTCCACCTCGAGCCGCTCGTTCAGCCTGCGGATGGCCTCGCCATGCATCTTCTGCGCGAATTCCAGCCGCTCGATCACCGTCGGGCGGTGATGCTCGTGCTTTCCCTTGTTCTCGGCCATGCGCGCGCGCCACTCCGTCATCATCTTCTCGCGCTCGGCGGCCTGCTGCCGCATCCGGTCGGCGTAGGCGTTCCACTGCGATTGCTGCGCGTCGGTGATCTTAAGTGCCGTCTTCACGTATGCCAGCCGCGCTTCCTCGCGCTCGGTAGGCTTGCTGAACGGGCGCATTTCTTCGCTGGCGCGCTTCATGCCGGAGCGCATCATCTTGGCCTCGGGCGCGGCACCGGCGGCAGTTTGCGCGGCCGCGGGGGCGACGGACAGGGCGACAGCCAGCGCCATCAGGGAAACTCCGGCATATCGGTTCATGGTGATCTCCTCAGGGGAACGATGCGCCATTTTTCCCCCGGGGCGCGGGGAAAGCTGTAACCAATTGCAACTTGCCGGGAAGCCTTCGCCTGGCTGACGTTCCTGAAAGCAGGCGCGGCTAGCTTTTTTTCCCGCGCGCTGCGCGGAAGGCAGCGACGAGCCGGTTCGGTTCGCCTTTCTCGTAGGACCTGGCGAATTCGTCGATGCTGACCGCGACGCTTTCATAGAGCGGCGCTTCCTCCCAGAGCTTGCACAGGCGCTTCTGCTGGCGCATCGCCGCCGGATCGCCGGCGAGGATGGCATCCAGGGCGCTGTCGACCAAAGCGTCCAATTCCCTTGCATCCGCAATTTTTTCTACCAGGCCCCAGACCAGCGCTTCCGCCGCGCCGATGGTCTCGCCGGTCATGACCAGCCAGCGCGCGCGGCCGGCGCCGATGAGGCGCGGCAGGACCGCGGCTTCGACCACGGACGGAATGCCGAGGCGCACTTCCGGCATGCCGAACGCAGCGGCGTCGGCGGCGATGCGCAGGTCGCAGCAGGCGGCGATCTCGAGGCCCGCCCCCAGGCACCAGCCGTTGATGCGCGCGATGATCGGCACCGGGCAGGCGCGCATCGCCTCGCAAGCCTGGTGGATGAGCGTGATGAATTCGCGCGCGCTCCGCGGATCGAGCGAACCGAGCGTGGCGAGGTCGGCGCCGCCGATGAAGGCCTTCTCGCCCGTTCCGGTAAGCACTGCCGCTCTGAGTTCCGGGTTTTCATTTAGAGATTGAAAAGAACCACACAACTGCAACAGCGTCTCGCGCGTGAGGATGTTGAGCTTCGCAGGGTTGTCGACGGTGATGCGGGCGACCGTGCCGCCCGCGCGCTCTTCCAGCGCCGACCGGATCACGCGGTCACGCGCGAATTCTTGAGCATCGCGCCGACGGCCTGCTCGAGCTTGCGCGCATCCGCGTCGAACCTGCGGATGCCGTCGGACAGCTTCTCCACGGCCATGGCGTCCTGGTTGTGCTCCCAGCGATAGGAGGCTTCGTGCAAGGGCGTTTTTTCAACGGAAAGTTTTTTTGCGCTTTCCACGGTCAGTTTCGGAAAAACATCCCCGTCCATCGAAGACAGTTTCTGCAGCAGGTCCGGCGCGATGGTCAGCAGGTCGCATCCGGCCAGCTGCAATATCTGCTCGATCTTGCGGAAGCTCGCGCCCATCACCTGCGTGGGGTAGCCGTGCTTCTTGTAGTAGCCGTAGATCTTCGTCACGGAAGCGACGCCCGGATCCTCGGCGATCGGGATGTCATCCACCTTGCGCGCGGCCTTGTGCCAGTCGTAGATGCGGCCGACGAAGGGCGAGATCAGCGTCACGCCCGCATCGGCGCAGGCGACCGCCTGCGCGAAGGAAAATAGCAACGTCAGGTTGCAGTGGATGCCCTCGCGCTCCAGGCGCTCGGCGGCGCGGATGCCTTCCCAGGTGCTGGCGAGCTTGATCAGGATGCGGTCGCGCCCGATGCCCCGGGTTTCGTAAAGGGCAATCAATTTGCGGGCCTTCGAAACACTGAGGTCGGTATCGAAAGACAGCCTCGCATCCACCTCGGTGGAGACCCTGCCGGGGATGTGCTGCAGGATTTCCCGCCCGAAGGCGACCGACAGGTTGTCCAAAGTGCTCTCGATGTCCGACGCGAAGGAGGCTTCCACCAGGCCCCGGTAGCGGGGGTCCTGCGCAGCGGAAAGCAGGAGCGAGGGATTAGTCGTTGTGTCCTGCGGATGCCATTTCGCGACCGCGTCGATGTCGCCGGTGTCGGCGACGACGACCGAGCATTTCTTCAGGGAATCGAGCAAACTGGCCATGGCGAGATTTTACAGAATCTGACACGGCGGCACGGGTATTCCCTTGGGCTCCGGTCGGCCATTCGCTAGGGTAAATCGCATGATCCTCCCGCCACAGGTGCACCGCCATGTCCGGACCATCTATGCCGTCCGCGTGGTGTCGTTCCTCTGGTGCTTCGCCGTCATCGGCCTGCACGCCTGGGACCGCGGCTTCGGCGTCGCAGTCTGGGCCGCGGCGGGCTTGCATTTCCTCGTCTATCCGCACCTTGCGTTCCTGCGCTCGGCGCGCGCGCGCGCGCAGTGGCCCGCCGAAGTGCAGAACCTCTACGCCGACGGGCTGCTGCTCGGCATCTGGGTCGCGGCGCTCGAATTCCCGCTGTGGATCGCCTTCCCGCTGATCTTCGCGCCGGCGCTCAACGGCATGGTCAACCGCGGCCTGCCGGGGTACTCGATTTCGCTGATCTGCAGCTGCGTCGGCGTGCTCGCCGGCGTGATGCTGCACGGCTACCGCTACTGGCCGATGACCGACACGCTGGTGACCACGCTGTGCTTCCTCGGTTCGATGGCCTACAGCGCGGGCGTCGGCTACGTGGTGTTCCGGCAGGCGAAGCGCATGGCCGATACGCGCGCGACGCTGCGCGAGAGCGAGCAGCGCTACCGGCTGATCGCCGAGCACGCCGGCGACCTGGTGGCGATGGTGGACCGCGACGGCCGCTGGCGCTACGCGAGCCCCTCGTATGCGCGCCTGCTGCGCACCGAGGACACGGCCGCCGGGCGCGACGCGTTCAGTTTCCTGCACGAGGAAGACCAGTTCCGCGTGCGCGGCGCGCTGCAGGTGGTGGTGCGCAGCGGCGAATCCTGCCGCCTGCGCATGCGCCTGCACACCGCCGGCGGCGAAGTGCGCCGCTTCGAAACCACGGCGCAGCCGGTGCGGGACGAGGACGGCGCCATCACGGGCGCCGTGCTGGCCTCGCGCGACGTCACCGAATTGCGCGACCGCGAGGAGCAGCTCGAGGTCGCCGCGCACGCCTTCGAGCGCATGCTCGAGGGCATGGTGATCACCAACGCCGCCGGCCGCATCCTGAGCGTCAACCATTCCTACTCGCGCATCACCGGCTACCCGTCCGAGGAGGTGATCGGCCGGCAGGAAAGCGAATTCCGCACGGCGATGCAGCCGGAGTCCTACTACGACGCCATCTACGCCGAAGTGCTGCGCACCGGCCACTGGGACGGCACCACCTGGTGCCGCCGGCGCGATGGTTCGGTGTACCGGGAATGGCGCAGCGTGAGCGCCGTGCGCGACGCCGACGGCCGCATTACCCACTACGTCGCGCTGTTCCGCGAACTGGACCGCCACGGGGCCGGGGAGGGGGTGCAGGAACGGCCCCTGAAGTCCGCCTAGGGGGTTGAAAACCAAGACTTTCTTAGATTCCTGCACCGGAGTAGACTGCGACGCACCAAAAGGACAGGCAGGGAGATCCGTCGTTGCAGCCCACCGATACGAAGAACCCAGACTACTTCCATAAAGTTGTCGATTGCCAGTGGGCCTGCCCGGCCCACACCCCGGTTCCCGAATACATCCGCATGATCGCCGCCGGCCGCTACGGCGACGCGTACATGGTGAACTGGGATTCCAACGTGTTTCCCGGCATCCTCGGCCGCACCTGCGACCGTCCCTGCGAGCCCGCCTGCCGCCGCGGCCGCGTCGAGGACGAGAACCTCGCCAAGCCCGAGCCCGTCGCCATCTGCCGCCTGAAGCGCGTGGCCGCGGACCTCAAGAACGAAGACGAAATCAAGCAGAAGATCGACAAGCGCAAGAAGACCAAGTCCAACGGCCGGAAAATCGCCTGCGTCGGCGCCGGCCCGGCCTCGCTTACCGTCGCGCGCGACCTCGCGCCGCTCGGCTACGACGTCACCGTGTTCGACCAGGACCCGAAGGCGGGCGGCATGATCTGGTCGCAGATCCCGCGCTTCCGCCTGCCGGAAGAGGTGATCGACGAAGAGGTTGGCTATATTTTGAATTTAGGCGTTTCTTTCGTGCAAAGAAAAATAGATTCCATGAAAGCCCTCATGAAAGAGGGTTATGACGCCATCTTCGTCGGCTCCGGCGCGCCGCGCGGCCGCGACCTGGACATCCCGGGCCGGAAGGAAGGCGCGAAGAACATCCACATCGGCATCGACTGGCTGTCGTCGGTTTCTTTTGGACACGTTTCTAAAATAGGAAAAAGAGTCATCGTGCTGGGCGGGGGCAACACCGCCATGGACTGCTGCCGCACCTCGCGGCGCCTGGGCGGCGACGACGTCAAGGTGATCGTGCGCTCGGGCTTCGACGAAATGAAGGCGAGCCCCTGGGAGAAGGAAGACGCCGCGCACGAGGGCATCCCGATCCTGAATTTCCTGGTGCCGAAATCCTTCCAGCTCTCGAACGGCAAGCTGTCGGGGATGGTTTTCGAGAAGGTGAAGGCCGTCTACGACGCGGCCGGGAAAAGGTCGCTGGTGAATACCGGGGAGCCGGACCAGTTCTTCGAATGCGACGACGTGCTCGTCGCGGTCGGCCAGGAAAACGCCTTCCCCTGGATCGAGAAGGACGCCGGCGTGGAATTCGACAAGTGGGGCATGCCGGTCGTCGACAAGGCCACCTTCCAGTCCTCGGTGAAGAACGTGTTCTTCGGCGGCGACGCGGCCTTCGGCCCGAAGAACATCATCTGGGCGGTGGCGCACGGCCATGAGGCGGCGATTTCCATTGATTTGTTCTTGAATCAGGAAAATATCCGGTCAAGACCTGCTCCCCACATGAACCTGATGTCGCAGAAGATGGGCATCCACGAGTGGAGCTACGACAACGAGATCGCCAACGACACCCGCTTCGCCGTGCCCTGGGCCGACATCAAGAAGACGCTCAAGAACGTGAAGATGGAGGTCGAGCTCGGCTTCGACGCGGCCACCGCGTGGAAAGAGGCCCAGCGCTGCCTGAACTGCGACGTGCAGACCGTGTTCACCACGCAGCTGTGCATCGAGTGCGACGCCTGCGTGGATATCTGCCCGATGGACTGTATTTCCTTTGTCGTGAATTCAGAAGAAGAGGTGCTTCGGAAAAGCCTGAGCGCGCCTGCCACCAACCTGGGCCAGGACCTGTACATCTCGGACCCGCTGAAAACCGGCCGCATCATGGCCAAGGACGAGGACGTCTGCCTGCACTGCGGCCTGTGCGCCGAGCGCTGCCCGACCGGCGCCTGGGACATGCAGAAGTCGCTGATCGAGATGACGCATGCGGGACCGGATGCGCGCACCACGCTGACCAACAAGAACAAACCGAGAAAAGCGGCATGAAGCGGATCGAAGCGGTCAACGATTTCGTCGTCAAGTTCGCCAACATCAACGGCTCGGGCTCGGCCTCGGCCAACGAGCTGTTCGCGCGCGCCTTCCTGCGCATGGGCATCCCGGTCTCGCCGCGCAACATCTTCCCCTCCAACATCCAGGGCCTGCCGACCTGGTACGAGGTGCGCGTGACCGAGAAGGGCTGGCTCGGCCGGCGCGGCGGCGTCGACCTGATGGTCGCCATGAACCCGCAGACCTGGGCGCAGGACCTCAAGGAGATCGAGCCCGGCGGCTACGTGTTCTACGACAACACCAAGCCGCTGCCGCCGTCCAAATTCCGCGACGACATCAACGTGGTCGGCATGCCGCTCACGGAAATCTCCAACTCCACCTACACGCTGCCGCGCGAACGCCAGCTGTTCAAGAACATCATCTGCCTGGGCGCGCTCGCCGGCATGATGGACCTCGAGCCCGGCGTGATCGCCGAGCTGATCGGCGAGCAGTACAAGGGCAAGGAAAAGCTCCTCAAGCCCAACCTGAACGCGCTGCAGCTCGGCGTGAATTACGGCCGGGAGCATTTGAAGGACCAGATGGGCCTGAAGGCCAGGCGCGCCTACGCGGTCGGCGACCGGATCTTCATGGAAGGCAACGCCGCGGCGGCGCTCGGCGCGGTCTACGGCGGCGCCACGGTCTGCGCCTGGTACCCGATCACGCCGTCTTCGTCGCTGGCGGAGGCCTTCCAGAACTACTGCTCGAAGCTGAGGGTCGACCCGGCAACGAAGAAGAACAAGTTCGCCATCGTCCAGGCCGAGGACGAGCTCGCCTCGATCGGCATCGTCTGCGGCGCGGGCTGGAACGGCGCGCGCGCCTTCACCGCCACCAGCGGCCCGGGCATCTCGCTCATGTCGGAGTTCGTCGGCCTCGCCTATTTCGCCGAGATCCCGGCGGTGATCATCGACGTGCAGCGCGGCGGGCCCTCGACCGGCATGCCGACGCGCACGCAGCAGTCCGACGTGCTCAAGTGCGCCTATCTTTCCCACGGCGACACCAAGCACGTGCTGCTGTTCCCGGAAGACCCGCACGAGTGCTTCGAGATGGCGGCGCTGTCGCTCGACCTCGCCGAGCGCCTGCAGACACCGGTGTTCCTGATGACCGACCTCGACATCGGCATGAACCACCGCCTGTGCAAGCCGCTCCAGTGGAAGGATGAACGAACCTACGACCGCGGCAAGGTGATGACCGCCGGGATGCTCGACGCGGGCAAGGAATTCGGCAGGTACCTCGACGTGGACGGCGACGGCATCCCGTTCCGCACCTATCCCGGCACGCACGCCAGCAAGGGCGCCTACTTCACGCGCGGCACCAGCAAGAACGCCTACGCCACCTACTCCGAGGCGGGCGCGGACTACCAGTACAACATGCAGCGCCTGCTCAAGAAGCACGACTTCGCCAAGACCCTCGTGCCGAAGCCCGTGCTGACCCCGGCGAAGGAGCCGGCGCGCTTCGGCTGCATCTACTACGGCTCGACCAGCCCGTCGATGAACGAGGCGCTCGAGGCGCTCTCCGGCAACGGCATCTTCGTCAACGCGCTGCGCGTGCGCGGCTTCCCCTTCGCCGACGAGATCCAGGACTTCGTGCACTCGCACTCCAAGGTCTTCGTCATCGAGCAGAACCGCGACGCGCAAATGAAGACGCTGCTGGTGAACGAGGCGGGCATCAACCCCGCGTCGCTGATCTCGATCCTGCACTACGACGGCACGCCGATCACCGCGCGCTTCATCACCAAGGAAATCTCCGAGATCGTCGCGGCGCTGAACGTGCGGCCGATCAAGAAGGACAAGGCCGCGTGAGGTCCTGCTTCCGCATGAGGTCCTGCTTCCTGCTGCTGGCCGCCCTTTCCACCTGGGCGTTCGCGAGCCCCGACGAAGCCGCCCTCGGCAAGAACGAGGGCTACCCGGCCTGCAAGGCGCAGGAGGCCGCCGCGCGCGGCGAGGCCTGCCTCGTCGGCACCCTCAGCCACATGGCCGAGCTGTATCCCGCGCGCAAGGTCGCGCACGGCGCGCCGCGCGAACTCAAGCGCGCGGAGAACCCTGCGGTCATGGCCGACGAGTACATGGCCGCCAACCGCGACACGGGCCTCATGGTCATCAAGGACGGCGTCATCCTCGCCGAGCGCTACGGCTACGACCGCAAGCCGGCCGAACGCTTCCACTCGTACTCGATGGCGAAGACCGTCGTCGGGATGCTCGTGGGCATCGCGATGTCGGAAGGCAAGATCGCTTCCATCGACGACCTGGCCGAAAAATACGTTCCCGCGCTGAAGGGCCACCCCTACGGGCAGACGACGCTGCGCGACCTGCTCACCATGTCCTCGGGCGTCGCCTTCACCGAGATCTACGACGGCAAGGACGACGTCACCAAGCTCGCGATGATGACGATCGGGCAGCAGGGCCCCGGCGGCGCGGACTCGGTCATGCCCTTCACCAACCGCGAGCGCCCCGCCGGCACCAAGTTCAGCTACTCCTCGGCCGAATCCGAGGTGCTCGGGCTCGTGCTGCGCGCGGCCACCGGCAGGACGCTCGCCGACTACCTCTCCGAGAAGATCTGGATCCCGATGGGCGCGGAGTCCGACGCCTACTGGCTCGTCGACGCCGGCGGCTACGAGCTCGGCTACATGGGCCTCAACGCCACGCTGCGCGACTGGGGCCGCCTCGGCGTGCTGCTCGCCAACTACGGCGCGCTCGACGGCAGGCAGATCATCCCGGCCGCCTGGGTGAAGGAGGCGACCTCCGTGCACGCGCCGCACCTCGAGGTCGGCGTCGCCACGCATTGGAACGGCTACGGCTACCAGACCTGGCTCATCCGCAAGGGCACGCCCATGTTCGCGCTCTTCGGCTTGCGCGGGCAGGCCGTCTACGTCGACCCGGTGAGCAAGCTCGTGATCGTGCACACCGCCGTCTACGGGGTCGACGGCTCCGAGCGGCGCGCGCAGTTCGAGTACCTCTTCGGCACCCTGAAAACCCTTTCGGCGCAATGACGACATGACCTACCTCGCCAAGCCCAGGCTCCACCATCCGACCCTCAAGAAGAACAAGGTCGGCTACACGCGCCGCGACTACGAGGGCAAGGTCTCCACGCTCTGCGCCGGCTGCGGCCACGACTCCATCAGCGCGGCCATCATCGAGGCCTGCTTCGAGCTCGACGTGCAGCCGCACCGCCTGGCCAAGCTCTCGGGCATCGGCTGCTCGTCCAAGACGCCGGACTACTTCCTCGGGAATTCCCACGGCTTCAACACCGTGCACGGGCGCATGCCCTCGGTGCTGACCGGCGCCAACCTCGCCAACCGCGACCTCGTCTACCTCGGCGTCTCGGGCGACGGCGACTCGGCCTCCATCGGCCTGGGCCAGTTCGCGCACGTCATGCGCCGCGGCGTGAACATGCTCTACATCCTCGAGAACAACGGCGTCTACGGCCTCACCAAGGGCCAGTTCTCCGCCACCGCCGACCCCGGCTCCAAGGCGAAGAAGGGCAGCATCAACACCGACGCCGCCATCGACACCGTCTCGCTCGCGCTGCTGATGGGCGCCACCTACGTGGCCCGTTCCTTCTCCGGCGACAAGAAGCAGCTCGTGCCGCTCATCAAGGCCGGCCTCGCGCACAAGGGCTCGGCCTTCATCGACGTCATCAGCCCCTGCGTGGCCTTCAACAACCACGACGGCAGCACCAAGAGCTACGACTACATCCGCGAGCACAACGAGGCCGTCAACCGCCTCGACTTCTGGCCCAACCGCGAGGCCATCGGCGCCGACTACGCCGAGGGCGAAGTCATCGAAGTCCCCGCCGGCGCCGAAGGCAGCATGCTGCGCCTGCGCAAGCTCCACGCCGACTACGACCCGACCGACAAGATCAACGCCCAGTCCATGATCTCCTCCGCCGCCGCCAAGGGCGAAGTTCTCACGGGCCTGCTCTACGTCAACCCCGACTCAGAAGACCTTCACGCCCACCTCGGTACCTACGACCAGGCGTTCAACACCCTTGGCGAGAAAGAGCTTTGTCCGGGGAGTGGAATGCTGGAAAAGATTAATTCGGCACTACGGTAACTGTTCGTACGTAGGACGCAATTGAGTGGGCGGGGCGTCTGTCCTGCCACGGGGGATGGGATGCTCTATTCGCAACCACTGGCCACACGCTTTGGCACTGATTTAACGAATGATCTCAATTCGGGGGTGTGGCATTCGCTAAGGATCGCCGTTGCTTGGGTTCGTGCATCGGGAATGGCTCATTTGCGGCCTTCTCTTGAGAGTTTTATAAAAGCCGGCGGGCGCCTACAAATCATTGTTGGAATTGACCTCGATAACACTACTAAGGAAGGACTGGAATCCTTATTGGCTCTTACGGGAGTGGGTAAGGTAGATCTGTTCGTCTATCACAACGAGGCCGGAGGGATATTTCATCCCAAGCTTTATTTGTTTTCCAATGCGGCCAAAGCAAAGCTAATCGTTGGCTCAAATAATCTGACGCAAGCCGGTCTATTCCAGAATACCGAAGCTGGATTGTCAGTTGTCCTGCCCCTCGCCGATCCAATCATTGCGGAAGCAAGAAATACTTTGAGTAGTTGGTCTGATCTTACGTCGGGCATGGCCAAGGTATTGGATGGCGGTTTTTTGGCGGAACTACTTGCAAATGGCTACGTAAGGGATGAGGCAACTGCAAGGGCGGAGATTGCGAATCGTAAAAAATCGGCTGCGGCAAGTGCTACCACGAGTAAAAAGCTGTTCAGCGGACTAGCAGTATCGGCGCCAGCAGCGCCTGCCTCTGGAAGTAAGCCGGCAGGCGGCTCGGTTTCCAAGACGTCCGGCTCAGTTAGAAAATCGGCTGGCGTGTCTGCGGTAGGAGCTAGTGCTAGTGGAAGTGTTTTGCTAATGAGAGTGCGAAGGTCGCGGGGAACGCAAGTTCAACTTCCCATAGTTGTTGCGGGAACGTATTTCT
>DATJYN010000159.1:0-12991 GCA_035499575.1 Burkholderiales bacterium
GCCGGGCGCGGCCGACAATCCGCGCCATCCCGGCGATGACGCCGCGGCGGCCGAGGTGCTGCGCGCGGCTGCGAATCCGCGCGTCGTCCCGGTGGCAACCGCGGATCTGAAGACGCTGATCGCGGCGCTGTCGCTCGCCGATTGCGTGATCTGTCCCGACGGCGGCGCGATGCACCTCGCCGCGGCGCTCGGCAAGCCGGTCGTGGCGCTGTTCGGCGATTCCCCGGTGGAGCGCTGGCGGCCCTGGCGCGTGCCGCATCGCGTATTGTGTCCGGCGTCGAAAAATCTCGCCGACCTGGAGTTGCGGCCCGTGCTGCAGGCCTTCGCCGAATTGAGGGGCGGAACGGCGCCGTGAGCGATCCGGTGCTGCTGGTCATCGGGCGCGACAGCTACCTCGCGCGCGAATTCATCGCCCGGCACGCGGAACTGCCCTTGCGTGCGATCGGGCACGGCGACGCCGGCAATCCCGCGCATTACGAGGGCGCCGCCTGTGCCGTCAACTTTGCCTTCGCGCCGGCGCTGCACGACCTGCCGTACGACCTGGCTCTGGATGTGGATGCGCGCGCAGCAGGCCTGGCTGCCGACCTCGGCCTGCATTACGTGATGATCAGTTCCCGCCGCGTCTATCAGGAAGGAATCCAATGGAACGCCGCCGAGGACATGCAGGCCTCGGGGCTGGACCAATATGGGCGCAACAAGCTGCGCGTCGAGGGCAGCCTGGGCGCGCTGCTGGGCAAGCGGCTGACCATCCTCAGGCCCGGCAACGTGGTCGGCTACGAGCCGGTCCCGGGACGCAGGCGCTTCGCCGCTTTCCTGCAGAACCAGCTGCGGGAAACGGGCCGCATCCGGCTGACCGTCAGCCCGCAGACGCGGCGCGACCTGGTGCCGGTGGAATTTTTCTGCCGCGTGCTGCGGGCGGCGGTGCTCCGGCGCGAGCCCGGCATCTTCAACGTCGGGTCGGGCAGGGCGACCGCAATAGGCGACGCCGCGCGCTGGCTGATCGAAGGCTACGGGCCCGCGGAGCTGGTCGCCGAGGACGCCCGGCGCGCCGACGAATTCCTGCTCGACAGCTCGAAGCTCGCGCGGGTTTTCGGCTTGCAGTGCGCCGACGACGGCGTTGCGGCTGCGTTCCGGGAAGCCGGTCGCCGGCTGGCCGGGGCCGCCGCTACGCGCCCGCCGTCTTCTCGTGCCTGATGACGTCGTCCAGGATCTCGTCCAGCGAACGCGAAGGCTTCCAGTCGATCTGCGATTGGATGCGTGAAATGTCGGGCACCCGGCGCAGCATGTCCTCGAAGCCCGAGGCATAGGCCTCCGCGTAAGGCACCATCCGCACGCCGCCCTTGTTGCCGGTCTTGGCGTTGACCAGCTTGGCCAGCTCCAGCATCGAGATTTCGTTGATCGCGCCGACGTTGTACAGGCGCCCGTGCGCGCCCGGGTGGGCGCAGAGCGCGGCCAGCGCCCTCACGACATCCGCGACGTGGCAGAACGAGCGGCGCTGCGTACCGTCCCCGTATACCGTCAGCGCCTCGCCTTTCAGCGCCTGGCGCACGAAGCGCGGCACCACCATGCCGTATTCGCCGGTCTGGCGCGGGCCGACCGTGTTGAACAGCCGCACCGGGATCACTTCCAGCCCGTATTCCTGCGCGTAGGCGAGCGCGAGGAATTCGTCGATCATCTTGGTCGCCGCGTAGGCCCAGCGAGACTTGTCGGTGGTGCCGAGCAGCACGTCGTCGCCTTCGGCGAATGGGAATTTCAGGCCCTTGCCGTAGACCTCCGAGGTGCTCGCGAGCAGGATCCGGCAGCCGTAGCGCAGCGCGGCCTTGAGCGCGACCTCGGTGCCCGTGATGTTGGTCTCCAGCGTTTCGACAGGGCGCTCGACGATCAGGCGCACGCCCACCGCGGCGGCGAGGTGCACGATGATGTCGGCGCGCGAGGCATGGTGCTCGAGCACCATCTCGTCGCGGATGTCCGCGCGTACGAAATGGAAATCGGCCTTGCCGCGCAGCGCGGCGACGTTCTTCAGGCTGCCGGTCGACAGGTTATCGATCGCGGTCACGCGATGCCCGCCGGCGAGCAGCGTTTCGGCGAGGTGGCCGCCGATGAAACCGGCGCCGCCGGTGATCAGGTAATGCTTCTGCATGCGCGGGCCCTTGCTCGCTTCTTCCTCGGGAGACCGGAAGTATAACTGCCGATTCTGCGACAATTCGCCCCCTATGGCGGCGCCCGGGTTCCCGTACATTTTTTATTTCGCCGCATTGGCCGCCGGCGCGCTCAGCAGCTGGCTCGCGCTGCCGCTCTGGGAACACTGGTGCCGGCGCACCGGGCTGATCGACCATCCCGGGCATCGCAAGATCCACGAGACGCCGGTGCCGCTCGCCGGGGGCATGGCAGTGCTCACCGGCCTGCTGCTGCCGCTTGCCGGCGCTGCGCTGGTGCTCGCGCTCTGGCCCGGCGGCCCCTCGGCCGCGCAGGCCTTCGCGCAGGGGATGAGCCTGCGCGCCCTGCAGATCGGCGCGATCGCCGCCGGCGCGATCGGCATCACGCTGCTCGGCATGGCGGACGACCGGCGCGCGATGAGCGCGAAACAGAAATTCGCCGGCCAGCTGGCGATCGCCCTGCTGCTGGCGGCCGCCGACGTGCGCGTGACGCTGTTCCTGCCGAGCGTCGCGCTCAGCTATGCGGTCACCGTGCTCTGGGTGCTTACCGTGATCAACGCGTTCAATTTCATGGACAACATGAACGGCCTGTGCGCGGGCCTGGGCGCCATCGGCGCGTTCCTGTTCGGCGTCTTCGCCGCTGCCGCCGGGCAGTACCTGGTGGCGGCGTTCGCGTTCATGATGTGCGGCGCGCTGCTGGGCTTCCTGCCGCACAACTTTCCGCGCGCGCGCGCCTTCCTCGGCGACTCGGGCAGCCACCTCGTCGGCTACATGCTCGCCGTGATGGCCATCCTGCCGCACTTCCACCGGCCCGACCGGACCTCCCAGCTGGCCGTGCTGTCGCCGCTGCTGGTGCTCGCGGTGCCGCTGTCCGACATGGCCTGGGTGGTGCTATGGCGCCTGCGCATGGGCAAGCCCTTCTACATCGGCGACACCAACCATCTTTCGCACCGCCTGGTGCGCCGCGGCCTGTCCAAGCGCGACGCGGTGCTGCTGATCTGGCTTGCCGCCGCGCTGGTCGGCTCGCTCGCGCTGCTCTGAATGCGATAATCGCCGCATGCTTCTGGTCACGGGCGGCGCAGGTTTCATCGGCTCGAATTTCGTCGTCTCGAGCCTCGCCGCCGGCGGCGAGGCGATCGTCAACCTCGACAAGCTGACCTACGCCGGCAGCCTGCAGAACCTGGACGCGGTCAAGGGCGACGCGCGCCACGAATTCCTGCGCGGCGACATCTGCGACCGCGCGCTGCTGCGCAAGCTGCTCGCGGAGCGGCGGCCGCGCGCGATCGTGCACTTCGCCGCCGAAAGCCACGTCGACCGCTCGATCGAAGGCCCGGGCGAATTCATCCAGACCAATGTGGTCGGAACCTTCAGCCTGCTCGAGGAGGCGCGCGCATGGTGGGGTTCGCTCGCCGGTGCCGAGAAGGAGCGCTTCCGCTTCCTGCACGTATCCACCGACGAGGTCTACGGCTCGCTCGATGCGGACGCGCCGGCGTTCACCGAAGCGCATCCCTATGCGCCGAACAGCCCCTACGCGGCATCGAAAGCCGCCTCGGACCACCTGGTGCGCGCCTACCACCATACCTACGGGCTGCCGGTGCTGACCACCAATTGCTCGAACAACTACGGTCCGCGCCAGTTCCCGGAGAAACTCATCCCGTTGATGATCGCCCAGGCGCTCGCCGGCAAGCCGCTGCCGGTCTACGGCGACGGCCTGAACGTGCGCGACTGGCTCTACGTGCTCGACCATTGCGAGGCGGTGCGGCTGGTGCTGGAGAAGGGCCGCCCGGGCGAGACCTACAATATCGGCGGTGGCAACGAGAGGAACAACCTCGAAGTGGTGAATACGCTGTGCGCGCTGCTGGACGAGGCGCGGCCGCGCGCGCGCGGGCGCTACGCCGAGCTGATCGCCATGGTGAAGGACCGCCCGGGGCACGACCGGCGCTACGCCATCGACGCCTCGCGCATCGGCGGCGAGCTCGGCTGGCGGCCGAAGGAAAGCTTCGAGTCCGGCATGCGCAAGACGGTGGACTGGTACCTTGGAAAAAAATAAGCCTGCCGGCGGCAAGCGCGCGCTGATCACCGGCGTCACCGGCCAGGACGGCGCCTACCTCGCGCGGCTGCTGCTCGACAAGGGCTACCAGGTCCACGGCATGGTGGCGCGGCGCGGCAGCGACGCGCTCTGGCGCCTGCGCGAGCTCGGCGCCGAGGTCTCGCTGATCGCCGGCGACGTCGCCGACCTCTCGTCGCTGCTGCGCGCGATCGAGCAGGCGCAGCCCGCCGAGCTCTACAACCTCGCGGCGCAGAGCTTCGTCGACAAGTCCTGGGACCTGCCGACCGTCACCGTGCAGGTGACCGGCATGGCGGTGACCAACGTGCTGGAGGCGATCCGCAATACCGACCGCAACATCCGCTTCTACCAGGCGACTTCCAGCGAGGTGTTCGGCCGCGTGCAGGCGCCGGTGCAGGACGAATCGACGCCGTTCCACCCGCGCAGCCCCTACGGCGTGGCGAAGGCTTTCGGCCACTGGCTGACGGTGAACTACCGCGAGAGCCACGGCCTGCACGCCTCCAGCGGCATCCTCTTCAACCACGAGTCGCCGCTGCGGGGGCCGGAGTTCGTCACGCGCAAGATCAGCGCGGGCGTCGCGCGCATCAAGCTCGGCCTGCAGCAGAAGCTGCGCCTCGGCAACCTGGATGCCAAGCGCGATTGGGGCTACGCGGGCGATTATGTCGAGGCGATGTGGCGCATGCTGCAGCAGGACACGGCCGACGATTACGTGATTGCGACCGGGCGAAACGCCTCGGTGCGCGATTTCTGCCGCATCGCCTTCGCCCGTGCCGGCCTGGACTACGAGAAGCACGTCGAGGTGGACCCGGCGCTGTTCCGCCGCGCCGAGATCGACGCGGTGCTCGGCAGTGCGGCCAAGGCGAAGACGCAGCTCGGCTGGGCGCCGAAAACGAACCTGGAGCAGCTGGTGGCGATGATGGTGGATGCGGACCTGCGGCGCGCGGAAAAGGGAGAACTGTCCTGAAGGGCATCATCCTCGCGGGCGGTTCCGGCACGCGGCTCTATCCGGCCACGCTCGCCGTGTCCAAGCAGCTGCTGCCGATCTACGACAAGCCGATGATCTACTACCCGCTGTCGACGCTGATGCTGGCCGGCATCCGCGAGATCCTCGTCATCTCCACGCCGCAGGACACGCCGCGTTTCGCGCAGTTGCTCGGCGACGGCAGGCGCTGGGGCATTCGGCTGTCGTACGCGGAGCAGCCGACGCCGGGCGGGCTCGCGCAGGCTTTCCTGGTCGGCCGCAAGTTCATCGGCAAGGACCCGGTCGCGCTGGTGCTCGGCGACAACATTTTCCACGGCCACGACCTCGTCGGTTTGCTGGAAAAGGCCGCACGGCGCGGGAAGGGGGCGACGATCTTCGCCTACCCGGTCAAGGATCCGGAACGCTACGGGGTCGTCGAATTCGACGGGAGAAACAAGGCGAAAAGCATCGAGGAAAAGCCCCTGCGCCCCAAGTCCCGCTATGCCGTGGTCGGCTTGTACTTCTACGACAACCGCGTGGTCGGCATCGCCTCCAAGCTGAAACCCTCGGCGCGCGGCGAACTGGAAATCACCGACGTCAACCGGCAGTACCTGAAATGGGGCGAGCTCGAGGTGCGGCCGCTCGGGCGCGGCCACGCCTGGCTGGACACCGGCACGCACGAGTCGCTGCTGGAGGCTTCGCACTTCATCGAGACCATCGAACGCCGCCAGGGACTGAAGATCGCCTGCCCGGAAGAAATCGCCTGGCGCATGGGCTACATCGGCGCGGCGCAGCTGCGCAGGCTCGCGAAGCCGCTCGCCAAGAGCGGCTACGGCGAATACCTGCTGCGCGTGCTGGGCGAGAAGAACGCGCCGTGAAGGTCGAGCGCGCGTCGATCCCCGACGTGCTGGTGCTCGAGCCGAAGGTGTTCGGCGATGCGCGCGGTTTTTTCTTCGAAAACTACAATCGGCGGACGTTCGCCGCGGCGACCGGGCTCGACGTCGAATTCGTGCAGGACAACCATTCGCGCTCGGTGCGCCACGTGCTGCGCGGCCTGCATTACCAGATCCGCCAGCCGCAGGGCAAGCTGGTGCGCGTCTCGGCCGGGGAGATCTGGGACGTGGCGGTCGACTTGCGGCGCGGCTCGCCCAGCTTCGGCAAGTGGGCGGCCGCGAAGCTCGACGCGGAGTCGCATCGCATGTTGTGGATACCGCCGGGCTTTGCGCACGGCTTCGCGGTGCTCTCGGAAAGCGCGGATGTACTCTACAAGGCGACCGATTTCTACGCGCCCGAGCATGAACGCACACTGCTCTGGAACGACCCTGCGCTCGGAATTTCCTGGCCCTTGCCGGGAGAACCCGTGATGACCGACAAGGACCGGCGCGGCACGCCGCTCGCGCGCGCCGAGACCTTCGATTGAGGTTCCTGCTCACCGGCCGGACCGGGCAGGTGGGCTCGGCGCTCCTGCAAGCGCTCGCGCCGCTCGGGGAAATCGTGGCCCCGGACCGCAAGCAACTGGATTTCCTGGACTTGAAGGACATCCGGAAAAAAGCGCAGGACTCCAGGCCCGATGTGATCGTCAATGCCGCGGCCTACACCTCGGTGGATCGCGCCGAGTCCGAGCACGACGCGGCCTTCGCGGTGAACGCCTCCGCGCCGCAGGCGCTCGCGGAGGAGGCGAAGAAGCTCGGCGCCCTGCTGGTCCATTTCTCCACCGACTATGTGTTCGACGGGGAGAAGGCGACGCCCTATGTCGAGACCGACGCGCCCAATCCGCTCGGCATCTACGGCGCAAGCAAGCTCGCCGGCGAACGCGCGATCGCGGCGAGCGGTTGCCGGCACTTCATTTTCCGCACCAGCTGGGTCTATGCCGCGAGCGGCCGCAATTTCGTCCTGGCGATTCTCGCCGCGGCGCAGGCCAGGCCGGAATTGCGCGTGGTGATCGACCAGCGCGGCGCGCCGACCTCGAGCGTGGCGCTTGCGAACGCGGCCGCGGCGATCGTCGCCGATCCCGCTGCGATGCGTAAGCCCGGCGGCGTCTATCACATGAGCGCGGCGGGCGAGACGACCTGGTACGACTTCGCGCGCGCGATCCTGGCGCAGAAGGGGCTGCGCACGCCGGTGGTCCCGGTGCCGAGCGCCGAATACGCGGCGCCGGCGCCGCGGCCGAAGAATTCGCTGCTCGACAATGCCAGGCTGCGAGCAACTTTCGGCATTTCGCTGAAGCATTGGCGCGAAGAACTTCCTGCAGTGCTGGCAGCGATTAATTAAGATTCGCATAGTGGACTTCATAGACCTGAAAACCCAGTACGCCGCGCTGCGCGAAAGCGTCAACGCCCGCATCCAGCGGGTGCTCGACCACGGCCAGTACGTCCTGGGGCCGGAAGTCGCCGAACTGGAGGAAAAACTGGCCGCCCGCACCGGCGCCACACATTGCGTCTGCGTCGCTTCTGGCACGGAAGCGTTGCTGATCGCGCTGCTGGCGCTCGACATCAGGCCCGGCGACGAGGTAATTACCACGCCGTTCACTTTCGCAGCGACAGCCGAAATGATCGCGCTGATCGGCGCGCGGCCGGTGTTCGTAGACGCGGAGGAGGGCACCGCGAACATCGACGCCGGCAAGATCGAGGCGGCGATCACGCCGCGCAGCCGCGCCATCCTGCCGGTCGCGCTCTATGGGCAGCCGGCCGACATGGACGAAATCAACGCGGTGGCCGCCCGCCACAGGTTGCCGGTGATCGAGGACGCGGCGCAGAGCTTCGGCGCCACTTACAAGGGCCGACAGAGCTGCAACCTTTCCACCATCGGCTGCACCAGCTTTTTCCCTTCCAAGCCGCTCGCCTGCTACGGCGACGGCGGCGCGCTGTTCACCAGCGATGCGGCGCTCGCCCAGGCGATGCGCGAGATCCGCGTGCACGGCCAGTCGGGCCGCTACCGCCACACGCGCATCGGCGTCGGCGGGCGCATGGACTCGATCCAGTGCGCGGTGGTGCTCGCGAAACTCGAGCGCTTCGATTGGGAAGTACGCCAGCGCGTGGAGATCGGCGCGCACTACGACGCGTTGCTTGCCGGTTCCTCGGCAACGTCCATCAAGGTAAAAGCGGATCGCACCAGCGTATATGCGCAGTACACGGTGCGCGTCGCGCAGCGCGCCGCGTTCGAGCAGCACATGAAAACGAGCGGCATTCCCACTGCAATTCACTACCCGCTTTCCCTGCACCAGCAGCCGGCCTATGCCGCCGCCTGTGCCGGACAATCGTTTCCCGTTGCGGAGCGCCTCGCGCGTGAAGTCATCAGCCTGCCGATGCACGCCGACCTGGACGAGGTCACGCAGCAGCGGATTGCCGCCGCGGTGCGCGCCTACACCCCCGCCGCCAGCAAAAGTTTCTAGTAAAATCAACGCCTTTTCCACGTTGAGGCGGAAGCGGGCGTGAAGCTATTGGTGACCGGCGCGGCGGGTTTCATCGGCATGCACTCGAGCAAACGCCTGCTCGAGCGCGGCCATGAAGTCCTCGGCATCGACAACCTGAACGCCTACTACGATCCGGCGCTGAAGCGCGCGCGCCTGGAGCAGCTGCGGCCGTTCCCGAAATTCGGCTTCGAGAAGCTCGACATCGCCGACCAGGCGGCGATGGCGGCGCTGTTCGGCTCGCGGCAGTTCGACGCGGTGCTGCACCTCGCCGCGCAAGCGGGCGTGCGCTATTCGCTGGAAAACCCGATGGCCTACGTGAGCGCGAACCTTGCCGGCTTCCTGAATGTCATCGAAGGCTGCCGCAAGTCGCGCATCGCGCACCTCTGCTACGCGAGCAGTTCGAGCGTGTACGGCGCGAACACCGAACTGCCGTTCCGCGAGGAGCACCAGGTGGACCGCCCGGTCAGCCTCTACGCCGCCACCAAGCGCGCCAACGAATTGATGGCGGAGAGCTACGCCGGCTCCTTCGGCCTGCCTTGCACCGGGCTGCGCTTCTTCACCGCCTACGGCCCCTGGGGCCGGCCCGACATGGCGCTGTTCATCTTCACGCGCGCGATCCTCGAAGGCCGCCCGATCCAGGTGTTCAACGGCGGCGACATGCTGCGCGACTTCACCTACATCGACGACATCGTCGAGGCGGTGACCGTGCTGGTCGAGCGGCCCCACCCGGGCGCACAGGGCGGTCCGCCCATGGCGCGGCTCTACAACATCGGCCACGGCTCGCCGGTGAAGCTGATGGATTTCGTGCGCGCCATCGAAAACGAGCTCGGCAGGAAAGCGACGATCGAACTGGCGCCCATGCAGCAGGGCGACGTGCAGGCCACCTACGCGTCGACCGAGAAGCTGCGCGCCGACATCGGCTACGCGCCGGCGACGCCCATCGAGGCCGGGGTGAAGCGCTTCGTCGCCTGGTACAGGGAGCACTACGCCGGCGCCCGGACCGCCACCGGGCAGGCGGCATGAGCGCTGCGGTTGCGGTGGTGGGCCTGGGCTATGTCGGCCTGCCGCTCGCGGTCGCTTTCGGCAAGCGGCGCCGCACCATCGGCTTCGACCATTCGCGCGAACGCGTCGCGCAGATCGCGCGCGGCGAGGATCGCACCGGCGAGATCGGCGCGGACGAACTCAAGGCGGCGGGCTCGCTCAGCGTCACCGCCGACGCCGCGGCGCTGAAGGAGTGCGAATTCGTCATCGTCGCCGTGCCCACGCCGGTGGACGGCGGCAACCAGCCGGATTTCACGCTGCTCATCGAAGCCTCGCGCACGGTCGGCGCCAACCTGAAGCGCGGCGCGACGGTGGTCTACGAGTCCACCGTCTATCCCGGCGCCACGGCCGGCGTCTGCGTGCCGGCGCTGGAGGCCGCCTCCGGCCTGGAGTGGCGGCGCGATTTCCACGTCGGCTATTCCCCCGAGCGCATCAACCCGGGCGACCGGGAGCACTCGCTCGAGCGCATCGTCAAGGTGGTCGCCGGCGACGGCCCGCAGACGCTCGAGCGCGTCGCCGCGCTCTACGGCGAGATCGTGCCCGCCGGCGTGCACCGCGCCGCGAGCATCGAGACCGCCGAGGCCGCCAAGGTCATCGAGAACACGCAGCGCGACCTGAACATCGCGCTGATGAACGAACTGGCGATGATCTTCGACCGGCTCGGCCTCGACACGCGCGAAGTGCTGCGCGCCGCGCAGACCAAGTGGAATTTCCTGCCGTTCACGCCAGGCCTGGTCGGCGGCCACTGCATCGGCGTCGATCCCTACTACCTGACGCACCGTGCCGAGAGCGTCGGCTACCACCCGCAGGTGATCCTCGCCGGCCGGCGCATCAACGACGGCATGGCGAAATTCGTCGCCGGCAAGGCCGCGGACATGCTCAAGGCCGCCGGCCGGCCGCTGCGCGGCGCTACCGTCAACCTGCTCGGCCTGGCCTTCAAGGAAAACGTGCCGGACATCCGCAATTCCAAGGCGGCGGACCTGCGCGGCGAACTCGCCGCGCTGGGCGCGCAGGTCCACATGCACGATCCGCTCGCGGATGCCGCCGAGGCGAAGCGCGAATACGGCATCGAGCTGCAGGACTGGGCCGGCCTGCCGCGCGCCGACGCGCTGGTCCTCGCGGTGGCGCACCGCAAGTTCGTCGAATTGCGCAGCGAAGACGTCCTCGCCAAGCTGGCGCCCGGCGGCTGTATCCTCGACGTCAAGGGCGCGCTCGACCTGGATACGCTGCGCCGGGCGGGCTGCAGCTGCTGGAGACTCTGAGGGAAACGGCAATGAAGAAGACGAAAGCGAAAAAGGTCGCGCTGATCACCGGCATCACCGGGCAGGACGGCGCCTATCTCGCCGAATTCCTGCTCGGCAAGGGCTACGCGGTGCACGGCATCAAGCGGCGCGCGTCGTCGTTCAACACGCAGCGCATCGACCATCTCTACTCGGACCCGCACGACGTGGACCGGCGCCTGGTCCTGCACTATGGCGACATGACCGATTCGTCGAGCCTGGTGCGCATCGTGCAGCAGGTGCAGCCCGACGAGATCTACAACCTCGCCGCGCAGAGCCACGTCGCAGTGTCCTTCGAAGAACCCGAGTACACCGCCAATTCCGACGCGCTCGGCGCGCTGCGCGTGCTCGAGGCGATCCGCATCCTCGGCCTGGAGAAGAAGACGCGCTTCTACCAGGCCTCGACCTCCGAGCTCTACGGCAAGGTGCAGGAAGTGCCGCAGAAGGAGACCACGCCGTTCTATCCGCGCTCGCCCTACGGCGTCGCCAAGCTCTACGCCTACTGGATCACGGTGAACTACCGCGAGGCCTACGGCATGTACGCCTGCAACGGCATCCTGTTCAACCATGAATCGCCGGTCCGCGGCGAGACCTTCGTCACGCGCAAGATCACGCGCGCCTTGGCGCGCATCAAGCTCGGCATGCAGGATTGCCTGTACCTCGGCAACCTTTCCGCGAAGCGCGACTGGGGCCACGCGCGGGATTTCGTCGAGGCGCAATGGAAGATGCTGCAGCTCGACAAGCCGCAGGATTTCGTCATCGCCACCGGCAAGCAGCACAGCGTGCGCGAACTCATCGAGCTCGCGGCGCAGGAGCTCGGCATGACGGTGCGCTGGAAGGGCAAGGGCGCCGACGAGCGCGGCTACGACGCGAAGGGGCGCGTGATCGTCGCCATCGACCCGCGCTACTTCCGGCCGACCGAGGTGGACAGCCTGCTCGGCGACGCCAGCAAGGCGCGCAAGCTGCTCGGCTGGAAGCCGCGCACCAGCTTCCGGCAGCTGGTCGCGGAGATGGCGCGCGAGGACCTGCGCGAGGCGAAGCGCAACAAGCTCGTGAAGAAGCACGGCTACGCCACCTTCGACCACAGCGAATGAGCGTTTCGCCCGCCGACAAAATCTACGTCGCCGGCCACCGGGGGCTGGTCGGCTCGGCGCTGGTGCGGGCGCTGCAGGCCGCCGGTTACCGCAACCTCGCGCTGCGCCCGCACGCCGAACTCGATCTGCTCGACGGCGCCGCGGTGCGCGCCTTCTTCGCCGCCGAGCGGCCGCGCCACGTGCTGTTCGCCGCGGCGAAGGTCGGCGGCATCCTCGCCAACGACAGCTACCCGGCCGAATTCGCCTACCAGAACCTCATGATGCAGTCGCACGTGATCCATGAGGCTTGGCGCTCGAAGGTGGACCGGCTGCTGTTCCTCGGCTCGTCGTGCATCTACCCGCGCGACTGCCCGCAGCCGATGCGCGAGGAATACCTGCTGACCGGGCCGCTCGAGCCCACCAACCGCGCCTACGCCGTCGCCAAGATCGCCGGCATCGAAACCTGCTGGAGCTACAACCGCCAGTACGCGACCCGCTACCTGTCGGCGATGCCGACCAACCTGTTCGGGCCGGGCGACAACTACGACCTGGAAACTTCGCATGTCCTGCCGGCGCTGATCCGCAAGATGCACGAGGCGAAGCAGCGCGGCGAGCCCACGGTGGGCGTGTGGGGCACCGGCACGCCGCGGCGCGAATTCCTCTACAGCGAAGACATGGCCGAGGCCTGCGTGTTCCTGATGACGCTGCCCGACCCGCGCTATGCCGAGCTGGTGCGGCCAGACGTGCTGCCGCTGGTCAACATCGGCGCCGGCAGCGACCAGTCGATCGCGGAACTCGCGAAGCTGGTCGCACGCGTCGTCGGCTACAAGGGCGAACTCGTCTTCGACCGCAGCAAGCCCGACGGCACGCCCAGGAAGCTGCTGGACGTATCAAAGCTCGCGGCGCTGGGCTGGAAAGCGCGCATCGGCCTTGAGGAGGGCATCTCCCTGTCCTATGCGGATTTCCTGGCGCATCAGCCCGGCCAGAGGCAGTCGGCGTA
>DATJYN010000160.1:0-2570 GCA_035499575.1 Burkholderiales bacterium
TCCTGCGGGCCGTTCTTCTCCGGCGCCTGGCGCGAACTGCGGCGCCTGCGCCCGGGCATGGACACGCCGATCGCGCTCGGCATCGGCGCCGCGTTTGCCGCGAGCGCCTGGGCTACCGTCAGCGGCACGGGCGAGGTCTACTTCGACTCCATCGCCATGCTGGCATTCCTGCTGCTGGGCGCGCGCTACCTCGAGCTCGCGGCACGCCAGCGCGCGGCACGCTCGCTGGATCGGCTATACCGCTGGTCCGCATCGACCGCCATGTGCTTCAGGGACGGGAATTTCGTGAAAGTGCAGGCGCACGAGCTCGCCAAGGGCGACCTCGTGCTTGTGCCGGCCGGCGATCGCGTGCCCGCCGACGGCGTCGTCGAGCAGGGCCGATCCAGCGTCGATGAGTCCCTGCTCACGGGCGAGCCTCTGTCGCTCGCCAAGGGCCCCGGCGGCGCGCTCGCCGCGGGCACCCTCAACCTGGAACAGCCGCTCGTCATGCGCGTGGAACGGGCAGGCG
The DNA here is from genome assembly GCA_035499575.1 of Burkholderiales bacterium. Lineage (GTDB taxonomy): Bacteria > Pseudomonadota > Gammaproteobacteria > Burkholderiales > SG8-39 > RBG-16-66-20. The sequence continues at coordinate 509 of DATJYN010000160.1, forward strand.
CCGAAACGCGCGCAGCGGCCATCGCGCGGCTGGTCGAGCGCGCTGCGGCTTCCAGGCCGCGGCTGGTGGCGGTTGCCGACCGGATCGCGCATGTACTGACCTGGGTTGTGCTTGCGGCCGCGGCCCTGGCGGGCCTGCACGCGGGCAACGGCTGGGTGGCGGTCGCGGTCCTGGTGGCGACCTGTCCCTGCGCGCTCGCGCTCGCGGCGCCGGTCGCGATGACGCAGGCGGCCGGCAAGCTGCTGGCGCGGGGCGTCGCGCTTACGCGGGCGAGCGCGCTCGAGACGGTGGCTGCGGCGACCGATGTCGTGCTCGACAAGACCGGCACGCTGACTGCCGGCCGGTTTCGCATCGCCGGCGTGCGGCTGCTCGGCGCCGAGAGCGAAGCGACGTGCCTGGCGCTGGCAAATTCCCTCGAAGCATCAAGCCGGCATCCGCTCGCGCGTGCGTTCGGCGGCGATGCGAGCTTCGCCGTCGAAAACCCGCGGAACTTTCCTGGCCGCGGCGTGGAAGCGAGCCGCGACGGGCGGCGGGTGCGCATCGGCAGCGAGGTTTTCTGCCGCGAGCTGGCCGGCTTGCCGGCGAGCGCGGGGATTGCGGATGGCGTCGCGACGCCGGTATTCCTCGCCGACGAGCATGGCTGGCTGGCCGTCTACCTGCTCGAAGATCAATTGCGCGATGGCGCGCGGGATGCGGTCGGCGCGTTGCTCGCCGCCGGCCTGCGGGTGCACCTGCTGAGCGGCGACCATCCGCAGGCCGTCGCCGCGGCGGCAGCAAAGCTGGGCATTGCCGACGCGACCGGCGGTGCCCTGCCGCAGGACAAGTTCGACTACGTCGAGCGCCTGCAGCGCGCCGGCAGGGTGGTGGCGGTGGTCGGCGACGGCCTGAACGACGCGCCGGTGCTTGCCCGTGCCGACGTCTCCTTCGCCATGGGCAGCGGCGCGGACGCGGCGCAGATGCAGGCGGATTTCATCCTGCTTGGAAGTTCCCTCGGCGAGCTGGCGGGGGCATTCAGGCTGGCGCGGCGCACGATGCGCATCGTGCGGCAGAACTTCGCCTGGGCGCTCGCCTACAACGCACTCGCGCTGCCGCTCGCGGCCGCCGGCTGGATTGGACCCCTGGAAGCCGCGATCGGCATGGCGGGAAGCTCGTTCGTCGTCGTGCTCAACGCCATGCGCGTCGGCGCGGCGCAAGGCAAAAAGGAATCATGGAAAGCCTCGTCCTCCTCGTCCCCCTCTCCGTCGCCGCAGTATTCCTGATCGGCTGGGTGTTCTGGCGCGCCCTGCAGGGCGGCCAGTTCGACGACCTCGACCGTCCCGGCCTGGACGTCCTGTCGGACGACGAATGATGTTTGATGCAGGTCAAATCCGGTAAAGCGCGGGCCGCTAGCATCGGATCGTCTTAAAAAGGGGCGGCGAACCATGCAAGCGTCGGACAATTCCTACAACTACACCGTCGTGCGTCAGTTCGCGATCATGACCGTGGTGTGGGGCGTGGTGGGCATGCTGGTGGGCGTGATCATCGCGGCCCAGCTGCTGTGGCCCGAACTCAACTTCGACGTATCCTGGTTCTCCTACGGCCGCCTGCGCCCGCTGCATACCAATGCGGTGATTTTCGCGTTCGGCGGCTGCGCCCTGTTCGCGACCTCCTACTACGTCGTGCAGCGCACTTCGCATGCGCGCCTGTTCTCGGATGCGCTCGCGTCGTTCACCTTCTGGGGCTGGCAGGCGGTCATCGTGCTGGCCGCGATCACGCTGCCGCTCGGCATCACGCAGGGCAAGGAATACGCGGAGCTGGAGTGGCCGATCGACATCCTGATCACGCTGGTCTGGGTTTCCTACGCGGTGGTCTTTTTCGGCACCCTGTTCAGGAGAAAGGTCCAGCACATCTACGTCGCCAACTGGTTCTTCGGCGCGTTCATCCTGACGGTGGCGGTGCTGCACCTCGTCAACAGCGCCGCGGTGCCGGCGACCTTCTGGAAGTCGTATTCCGTGTACGCGGGAGCGCAGGATGCGATGGTGCAATGGTGGTACGGCCACAACGCGGTCGGGTTCTTCCTCAC
>DATJYN010000161.1:0-11135 GCA_035499575.1 Burkholderiales bacterium
GCGCGCGATGCGCTCGCGCGGCAGGAGCTGGCCGCGCTTGTCGAACAGCGGCTTGGCCTTCTCGGATTCCTTGCGGGTCCTGTCCTCGAGCATTCTCAGTTTCCCGATCAACTCGAGCATGCGCAGCCGGTTGGCCTGGAAAACCTCCGAATTGGGATCGAGCTTCGACAGTATCTGCGGCATTACTGGAGCACCTTCGGTTTCGAAGCAAGGTGGAACCCGTCGAACGCCGTCGTCGGCTGGGTGTTGGCATTTTTCCGCTTTGCGTTCGGCACCGCGCCGTCCACCCGCAGGCATGACCCGGATATGAAAGCGGCGGCGGGCGAGAGCAGAAAGCAGATAGCGGCGGAGATTTCGGACTCGGTGCCGAGCCGCCCGAGCGGCACCTGCTTCGGCAGCGATCGGATGTGTTCCTTCATTTCCGCCGGATAGTTGTCGAGGCCGCTGGAGGCGATCCAACCCGGCGCCACCGCGTTGACGCGTACCGGCGCCCATTCGAATGCTGCGGTCTCGGTGAAGTTGAGCATGCCGGCGCGCGCCGCGCCCGAGTGGCCCATGGTCGGCATGCCCTGCCACATGTCGGCGATGATGTTGACGATCGCGCCCGCGCCCGCCTGCTTCATCCACTGCGTGTAGCACTCGCGCGCCATCAGGAAGCCGCCCGTGAGGTTGGTGCGCACCACTGCATCCCAACCCTTGGCCGAAATGGATTCCAGCGGCGCGGCAAACTGGCCGCCGGCGTTGTTGACCAGCGCGTCGACGCGGCCGAAGTCGGCGAGAATCGCCTTCACCGTGCTTTTGACTGTTTCCTCTTCACGAATGTCGCACGCATAGCAATTCGCTTCGCCGCCGGCTCTCGCGATTTCCTCTTGCGTGGAGGTGAGTTTTTCAAGCTTCCTGCCAATCAAGGCGACCTTGGCGCCGAGGGAGGCCAGTTCATGGGCATTGCAGCGCCCGATGCCGGAACCGCCGCCGGTGACGATCGCCACCTGGCCGGCGAAGAGCTTCTCGCGAAATACCGATTGAAAGGAAGAATGCATCCGCTTTTTGAGTGTCGTTCAACCAGGGTTCAGTGTAAAGTTTCCGCTCCCCGATCGCATGCTGAGTATCAATTCCGGCCGCTTGTGGCAGTCGCTGATGGAGCTGGCGCAGATCGGCGCCACCGCCAAGGGCGGCGTGCGCCGCCTGACGCTGAGCGAGGAGGACCGGCGCGGGCGCGACCGGTTCGTCGCCTGGTGCAGGGAAGCCGGCCTGCGCGTCGAGGTGGACGGGATCGGCAACATCTTCGCCCGCAGGGAAGGAACCGACCGGAATGCGCTGCCGGTCGCCATGGGCAGCCACCTCGATTCGCAGCCCTCGGGTGGCAAATTCGACGGCGCCTACGGCGTCATGGCGGGCCTCGAGGTCGTGCGCACGCTAAACGACGCCGGTTTCCGCACGCGCTCGCCGATCGAAATCGCGGCCTGGACCAACGAGGAAGGCTCTCGCTTTGTACCCACGCTAATGGGCTCCGGGGTTTTTTCCCGAGTTTTTTCCCTGGAAAGCATTTTAGAAAATAAAGATATCGATGGCGTTAGCGTGCGGGACGCCTTGAACCGGATTGGCTATGCCGGCACGGCGAAGCCGCATAAGCTGGACGCGTACTTCGAGGCGCATATCGAGCAGGGCCCGGTGCTGGAAGACACGAAGACCACCATCGGCGTGGTGCTGGGCGCGCTCGGCCAGCGCTGGTTCGACGTCGGCATTGCCGGCCAGGACTCGCATGCGGGCCCGACGCCCATGGAAACGCGCAAGGACGCGCTGCTCGCCGCCAGCCGCCTCGTGATCGAGGTCAATCGCATCGCCAATACTTTCCCGGACTACGCGCGCGGCACCGTCGGCCACATGATGGTGAAGCCCAACTCCCGCAATGTGGTACCCGGCGCCGTTAGCATGACGGTGGATCTCAGGAACGCAAAGGATTCCACGCTCGCGGCCATGGCCCTGGACCTTGAAAAAACCGTCAGGGAAATAGCACAGCAGACGCGCACTTCGATCACCCTGAAGGAAGTCGTCTACTTTCCGCCGAGCGAGTTCGCGGCGGACCTCGTCGCCAGCGTGCGCGAAGGCTCGCGGACCTTCGGCTATTCGCACCGCGACATGGTCAGCGGTGCGGCGCACGACGCGGTCTACATGGCGCGCATTGCGCCGACGGCGATGGTGTTCGTGCCCTGCGAAGGCGGCATCAGCCACAACGAGATCGAAAACGCCCGGCCCGAGGACATCGCCGCCGGCTGCAACGTGCTGCTGCATGCCGTGCTGCAACGCGCCGGTACCGCCTGAGCGCGGCGCCGGCAATTTCTAGGCGGGCGACTTGACCAGGATGTGCGTGCCGTCGGCAAAATGCAAATCCATTTTCTTCAGCGCGGCCTCGATGCGCTTAAGCGCGTTGGCGCGCACGTCGAACTGCTTGCCGGGCGGGCTGCGAAATTTACAGCGGAACACTTTCACGCCGGGGTCGATGCGGTAGAGCTTGCCTTTCAGCGCTTCGAGCATCATCGGCCCGATCGCCGGATCGGCTTTCATGTCCTCGCCCACTTTCTTGATCATCTTGCGAATGGCCTCGCTTTCCACCTCGATCGGCAGCGGCAGGTTGAATTTGTCGATCACCCAGTCGCGCGAAGTGTTGCGCACGGTGCCGAGCGCCCCGTAAGGCACGAAGTGCAGCGGGCCGTTGTGGTGGCGTAGCGCGACCGAGCGCAGCGTGATGCGCTCGACATTGCCCTTGGTGTTGCCGCTGCCTTCGATGTATTCGCCGACGCGGAAGGCGTCCTCGGCTAGGAAGAAGACGCCGGCGATGACGTCGCGTACCAGCGCCTGGGCGCCGAAACCGAGCGCGATGCCCAGCACGCCGGCGCCGGCCAGCAGCGGCGTGATTTCGATGCCGAGCGCCCAGAGCGAGGACAGCACCAGCAGCACCACCAGCAGCACCGCGGTGGTGACGCGCAGCAGCGGCAGCAGCGTCAGCAGCCGCGAGCTCGCATCGGGCGGCTCGTGGGGGTTCACCGGGCCGATGTGAGCGAGGCGCTGGTCGACCACGCTGCGGATCGCAATCCAGACGCCGTGCGCCAGCAGCGCGAGCACCGCGACGCCGAGCAGGCGCAGGCCGATGCGTACCCAGGGGCTGGCGCTCTCGGCGAGCGAGGACAGCGGCGTGTCGAGCGCGAGCGCCGCGGCGCCAATGCCGGCCAACGCCACCACGAAGCGCGCCAGCGACAGCACGATCGCCGGCAGCGCCCCGCCGTCCGCGTCCTGGCCGGGCTGCGCATCGTCGCTCCTCCAGTAGAAGTAAACCATTTCGCGCAGGCCGATCTGCAGCGCGATGACGATCGCGAAGATCGCCGTGACTGCGGCGGCGCGCTCGTTCAGAAGCCAGACGCCGTAGCTCGCTGCGACCAGCAGCGCCAGCGGAAACGAGCGCGGAAACAGCGGCGCGTGCGCGGAACGAGCGCCGGCGCGCGCGGCGGGCCCGCCAAAAAAGGCGAACGCGCCGACAAACAGCAAAGCGGCTGCCCCGGTATAGGCGGCGAGGTGCAACGCGCCGGCGAAATGGAGCGCGTGGGCGTGCCCGGATTCGATGATCGGGGGCAGGAAACTGCCGGCTGCGAGCAGGAACATCGTCGCCAGCAGCGCCGCGGCGAGCCAGCGGGCTTTTCGCGGTGCGACCGGTACCAGCCTGCGCTGCGGCCGCCCCGGCGCGATGACCACGGATATTGAAATCCAGGACAGGCGCAGCACCAGCAGCATCACCGTTGCGACGACCACCAGCTCATGCACTCGCGGCGGCCAGTTGAAGGCGGCGGAGGTGCCCAGTACTGCGGCGGTGAACAGCAGCAGGCCGGAGACACGCAGCAGCAGATGCTTCAGGCCCAGGCGCAGCGCCTGCAACGGCGTTTGCGCGGGGGTCGCCAGCAGCGCGCGCAGTGGCGAATAGGCGTAGGTCCAGTACAGCCATTCCACCGCGACGCCGATGAACAGCAGGATCACGAGGTAGGTCGCACCGCGCACGCCCATGCCGCTCATCAGGGTCGCGTGCGCGGCTTCCGCGGACGAGCGCGCTTCTTCCGGCGCGCGGGCGAGGTCCAGCGTCAAAGCTTCCAGGCGGAGTTTGGCGGTCGCGAGCAGCTCGAGCGACCAGCCGGCCATGCTCTGGTCGCTCACGTGGCGGACTCCGTCGCGGCGGCGGTGGGCTCGGCGACCCATTCCAGCGGCGCGCGCGCCGCGGAGGCATCGGCATACGCGGGCAGCAGGCGCGTGACTTGGACGCCCTCGCCCAGTACCTGCGCCTGGCAGGCGAGGCGTTCGCCGGGGCCGGCCTGCACGCGCGCGAGTGTGTCGCGCTCGAGATCCTCAGGCGCCGACAGCAGGTCCGCGCCCGCATCGATGCGCACGCGGCAAGTGCCGCAGCGCCCGCGCCCGGAGCAGACGTGCGCGTGCGGCACGTCGTTCAACCGGCTCAATTCCAGGATCGACAACCCATAGCGTCCATGCGCCCGCGCGCCGCCATCGTAGGCGACCGTCACCGGCTTCAGGCGGTGGCGCAGGATGCGCGCGGCAAGGATCGCGAACGCGACGGCCACGGCTGCTGCGTAGGCATAGATCGCCCGCGACTGGAGCTCCCCCAGCTCGCGCGTCGCCTGGGCGATGCGGCCGACGTTCTCGAGGATCATGTCGCGCCAGGCCGGGTCCGACGACAGCCTGTCCAGCACTTCCTGCCCGGACTGCGCGAAACCGAGCAGCGCCAGGATTGGCACCGCGAACAGCACCGGCAGCACCAGGCCGCCGATGCGGCGCCAGACGGGTTTCAACACCAGCCAGGAATACAGTCCGATCGCGCCGTGCATCCATACGACGACGACGACGAACAGCTGCAGGAAAGCGTAGAACGGGGCGAAGCTCCAGTACACCGCCTGGATCTGGCCGTAGTTGTCGGCGAAGCCGGGCGCGACGGCAATGGCGGTGGCCAGCGCGATGACGTGGGCGATCAGCAGCGGCGGCGTCAACAGGCCAAGCGACAACTGCGCCACGTCGGTGGCGCTTAGCACGAGCGAGCGGCGCGCCGCAACCGCGTACAGCCCGAGCGAGAGATGGATCGCCGCGGCCGCCACGAGCAGCCACTTCGCGGCCCCTCGCGTCCAGGGCGCGGTGAGCGTGGCGCGCCAAGCCTCCATTTCCGCCAGCGAGTGCAGGCCGATGGCGAGGTTGGCCAGGTGGCAGGTTACAAATGTGAGCAAGACCAGGCCCGACACCAGCCTCACGTTGCGAACCAGGCTCCCCCCGCGCATGCCGGGGATTATAGGCTTGGACTAAAATCCGCCTTCCCTCCCGAGGAAGCTCCAGTTTCACGACATGATTCCCCGCACGCTGTTTACCCCCGAGCACGAGACCTTCCGCGACAGCGTGCGGCGCTTCCTCGAGGCCGAGGTCAGGCCGCACGACGAGAAATGGCAGGAACAGGGCTACGCCGACAAGTCGGTCTGGAAGAAGGCCGGCGAGCACGGCTTCCTCTGCATGAGCATGCCCGAGGAATACGGCGGCTCGGGCGCGGACAAGCTGTTCAGCGTGGTGCTGATCGAGGAGCAGTCCAGGATCAACAACTCCTCGCTCGGCTGGGGCCTGCATTCCGAGATCGTCGCGCCCTACCTGCTCAACTACGGCAGCGACGTACTCAAGAAGAAGTATCTGCCGAAGATGGCGGCTGGCGACATGGTTGGCGCCATCGCCATGAGCGAGCCCGGCGCGGGCTCGGACCTGCAATCGGTAAAGACGACCGCGCTCAGGAAAGGCGACAGGTACATCGTCAACGGTTCCAAGACCTTCATCACCAACGGCTGGAATTCCGATCTCGTCATCGTGGTGGCGAAGACCGACCCGGCCAAGGGTGCGAAGGGCACCAGCCTGGTCGTGGTGGACACCTCGATGAAGGGTTTCTCCAAGGGCAAGCGGCTGAAGAAAATGGGCCTGAAGGGCCAGGACACCGCCGAACTCTTCTTCGACAACGTCGAGGTGCCGGCCGAGAACCTGCTCGGGCAGGAGAACAACGGCTTCATCTACCTCATGCAGGAGCTGCCCTGGGAGCGCATGCAGATCGCCCTCGGCGCGGCGGCGAAATGCGAAGCGGCGCTCGGCTGGACCATCGCCTACGTGAACGACCGCAAAGCCTTCGGCAAGCCGGTGGCAAGTTTCCAGAACACGCGCTTCAAGCTCGCCGAAATCGCCACCGAAGTGCAGGTGATGCGCGTGTTCGTAGACCGCTGCATGGAACTGCTGCTGGAAAAGAAGCTGGATACCGCCACCGCCTCGATGGCCAAGTACTGGGCCTCGGACATGGAAGGCAAGGTGCTCGACGAATGCCTGCAGCTGCACGGCGGCTACGGTTTCATGTGGGAATTTCCGATCTCGCAGGCCTACGTGGACGCGCGCGTCACGCGCATCTACGGCGGCACCAACGAAATCATGAAGGAAGTCATTTCCCGTTCACTCGGGCTTGGAGGCAAAGATGGCTAGCAGCGCGACTGAGGCTATGGTGTTCGACGCGATCCGCACGCCGCGAGGCAGGGGCAAATCGAGTGGTTCGCTGCACGAGGTGAAACCGATTTCGCTGCTCACGGGCGTGCTGAAGGAATTGCAGCAGCGCCACGAACTCGATACCTCGCAGGTGGATGACGTGGTCATGGGCTGCGTGACGCCGGTGGGCGAGCAGGGCAGCTGCATCGCCAAGACCGCGGCTCTGGCCGCCGGCTGGGACTACCGCGCCTCCGGCGTGCAACTCAACCGCTTCTGCGCTTCCGGCCTGGAGGCCGTGAACATGGCTGCGCAGAAAGTGCGCTCCGGCTGGGAAGACCTGGTAGTCGCAGGCGGGGTGGAGTCCATGTCGCGCGTGCCGCTCGGCACCGATCGCGGGCCCTGGGCCTGCGATCCGGAGACCGCGTTCGACACGGCATTCATCCCGCAGGGCATCAGCGCCGACCTGATCGCTACGCTGGAAGGCTTCACCCGCGAGCAGGTGGATTTCTATTCCATGCGCTCGCAGCAGCGCGCCGGGGCGGCGCGCGAGGCCGGACGCTTCAAGCGCTCGGTGGTGCCGGTGGAAGACGCGATGGGCGACGTGATCCTTGACCATGACGAGTTCATCCGCCCGCAAACCACCATGGATGGCCTGGCCGCGCTCAAGCCGTCCTTCGACAAGATGGGCGAGATGGGCTACGACGCGGTCGCGATCCAGCGCTACCCGCAGGTCGAGCGCATCAAGCACGTGCACACGCCGGGAAATTCGTCCGGCATCGTCGACGGCGCGGCCGCCGTGCTGATCGGCACGGAAGAAAAGGGCAAGCAGCTCGGCCTCACGCCGCGCGCGCGCATCGTGTCCATCGCGCTGTCGGGCGCCGACCCGACCATCATGCTGACCGGCCCGATGCCGGCGGCGCGCAAGGCGCTGGCCAAGGCGAAGATGCAGATCGAGCAGATCGATCTGTTCGAAGTCAACGAGGCTTTCGCCGTGGTGCCCATGAAGTTCATGAAGGAAATGAACGTGCCGGACGAGATCGTCAACGTGAACGGCGGTTCCATCGCCATGGGCCACCCGCTCGGCGCCACCGGCGCGATGATCCTCGGCACGCTGATCGACGAGCTGGAGCGCCGCAAGTTGCGCTACGGCCTCGCTACGCTATGCGTCGGCGGCGGCATGGGTATTGCAACGATTGTGGAGCGCCTTTAAAAAAGAATGCCAATCAAATTCAACAAAGACGCTGAAAACGTCGTAACGGTCACCTTTGACGCTCCGGGTTCCCCGGTCAACACGATGACCGAGGCCTGGGACGCTGCGTTCGCCGAAACGGTCCAGCGGCTTGCGAGCGAGAAGACCCTGATCAAGGGCGTGATCCTTGCCTCGGCGAAGAAGACCTTCTTTGCCGGTGCTGAATTGAAGGACGTGCTCAGGTACGGCCCGGACGACGGTCCAAAGGTGTTCCGCTGGATCGAAGCCACCAAGAAGCAGATGCGCGCGCTGGAAACGCTCGGCATCCCGGTGGTCGCCGCGCTGGAGGGCGCGGCGCTCGGCGGCGGCTGGGAGATCGCGCTCTGCGCCCATTGCCGCATCGTGCTCGATGACGCGTCCATCCAGCTCGGCCTGCCCGAGGTGACGCTGGGGCTGCTGCCCGGCGCCGGCGGCGTCACCAAGATGACGCGCCTGCTCGGCCTGCAGGCGGCGTTCCCCTACCTGGTCGAGGGCAGGACCATGCGCCCCCAGGAAGCGGCCAAGCTCGGGCTCGTGCAGGGCCTGGCCGCGAGTAAGGAAGACCTCTTCCGCATGGCGCGCGAGTGGATCGCCGCCCATCCTTCGCCGAAGCAGCCCTGGGACGAGAAGGATTACCGAATGCCTGGCGGCGGCCCGTCCAGCCCGAAAGTGTCGCAGATGCTGTCGATGGCGCCCGCGATGGTGGTCGAGAAAACGCGCGGGCTCTACCCGGCGCCGAAGGCGATCATGGCGGCGATGGTGGAAGGCGCCTACGTCGACTTCGACACGGCGCTGCGCGTGGAGTCACGCTACCTGGCGCGCCTCGCGGTCGGGCCGGTGGCGAAGAACCTGATTTCGCTCTTCTTCAACCGCGGCGCCATCAAGTCCGGCGCGTCGCGGCCGAAGGAATTCCCGAAGTGGAAGGCGACCAAGGTCGGCATCCTCGGCGCCGGCATGATGGGCGGCGGCATCGCCTGGGCCAACATGAACCGCGGCGTGCCCTGCGTGCTGAAGGACGTGTTCCTGGAGAAGGCGGAAGCGGGCAAGGCCTACAGCGCGAAAATCCTCGAGCGCCGGAAGAAGGACGGCGCGCAGCTCGTGCTCATCAAGCCGACCGCCGACGTCAAGGACCTCGCGGGCTGCGACCTCATCATCGAAGCGGTGTTCGAGAAGCGCGAGCTGAAGGCGCAGGTGACCAAGGAGGCCGAGCCGCAACTTGCGCCCGGCGGCTTCTTCGCCTCGAACACCTCGACGCTGCCGATTTCCGGGCTCGCCAAGGCCTCGGCGCACCCGGAAAAATTCATCGGCCTGCATTTCTTTTCGCCGGTGGACCGGATGGAGCTGGTCGAGATCATCAAGGGCGAAAAGACATCGCCGGAAACGCTGGCCAAGGCCTACGACTACGTATTGCAGATCGGCAAGACGCCGATCGTGGTCAACGATTCGCGCGGCTTTTTCACCAGCCGCACCTTCGGCACGTTCGTGCAGGAAGGCTGCGCGATGCTCGCCGAAGGCATCCCGGCGGCGGCGATCGAAAATGCGGCGCGCCAGGCGGGCATGCCGGTCGGGCCGCTCGAGGTGATCGACCAGACGTCGATGTCGCTTTCGGTGCAGGTGATGGAGCAGACCCTCGCCGACCTGAAAGCCGAAGGCAAGCCCCTGCCGCCGGAGCATCCGGGCCAGCAGGTAATCCTGAGGATGGTGAACGAGTTCAAGCGCCCGGGGCGTGCGGCCGGCGGCGGCTTCTACGATTATCCGAAGGACGGCAGGAAGACCCTCTGGCCCGAGCTCGCGCGGATATTCGGCAAGCCGGGCGTCAAGTGGGAACTGCAGGACCTCAAGGACCGCATCCTCTACCGGCAGGCAATCGAGGCGGCGCGCTGCCTGCAGGAAGGCGTGCTCACGACGGCGCACGACGCGAACATCGGTTCCATCTACGGCATCGGTTTTCCCGCCTGGACCGGCGGCGCGCTGCAGTTCATCAACTATGTGGGCGTCGCGAAATTCGCCGAGCGCGCCGATGCGTTGGCGAAGTTGCACGGCGAGCGCTTCAAACTGCCGCAGATCGTGCGCGACAAGGCCGCGAAGGGCGAGCAGTTCCGCTGAGCGGCCGACCCTTGGCCGCCGCCTGCCGCGTCTGCGCGAATTCCGAGGGCAACGCGCACTTCTTCCCGAAGGAGATGATGTTCGGCTGGCGCGAGGAATTCGATTATCTCGAGTGCGCACGCTGCGGCTGCCTGCAGATCGCCGAGATCCCGGCGGACCTCGGCAAGTACTACCCCAGCGACGGCTACTACTCCTACCGGACGCCGAAGCAGAAGCATTACCCCGCATGGATGCTGATGCTGCGGCACGAACGCACGCGTTATTTCCTTGGCGAGTTCTCGATGGCGGGCGCGCTCATCGGTTCGCTGTCGAAGCCGCTGGAGCATTTCGACTGGTTCCGCGGGCGCGGCGTTCGGCTCGATTCCCGCATCCTCGATGTCGGCTGCGGCGCGGGCGGGCTGCTGCTCAAGCTCCAGCGCGAAGGCTTCCGCTCGCTGCTCGGCGCGGATCCGTTCATCCAGGCCGACATCGACTACGGCAACGGGGTGCGCATTCTCAAGCGGGGCGTCGACGAGTTGGACGGGCAGTACGATTTCATCATGCTGCATCATTCCTTCGAGCACATGCCGGATCCGGCGGCGGCGCTCGCCTGGCTTGCGCGCAGGCTCGCAGCCGGCGGCACCCTGCTGCTGAGGATTCCGGTCTCCGATTGCTGGGCGCGCAAGCATTACGGCACCAACTGGATGGCCTGGGATGCACCGCGCCACCTCTACCTGCACACGCGCAAGAGCATGGCCTTGCTCGCCGAGGGCGCCGGCCTCGCCATCGGCGGCGTGGTCTGCGATTCCTCGGGGCAGCAGTTCTCCAGCAGCGAGCTCTACATCCGCGGCGTGCCCTACGTCGAGCATGGCAAGTATCGGCCGGGCAACAGCGCAAATGCCTTTTCGGAATCGGAATGGGACAGTTTCCAGGCGCGCGCTGCGGAACTTAACCGGAGGGGCGAAGGCGATAGCGCCTGCTTCTACCTGCGCGCCGGCGACGCTGTGAGAAGATAGACCGCATGCCGCTACCCGTTGTTCTTCAGAAGCTGCGCATCCCGGTGATTTGCGCGCCGATGTTCATCGCAGGGAACCCGAAACTGGTCATCGAGCAGTGCAAGGCCGGCGTAGTCGGCTCGTTTCCGGCGCTGAACGCGCGGCCGAAGGAAGCATTGGACCGGTGGCTGACGGAAATCGAAACCGCGCTCGCAGGCCAGCCGGACGCCGCGCCCTACGCGGTGAACCAGATCTGCCACAAGTCGAACGATCGCCTGGAG
>DATJYN010000162.1:0-12505 GCA_035499575.1 Burkholderiales bacterium
GAGGGCCCGAACCAGAAAAGCGCAGGGACCGCCCTGATCGATTTACGAATGCGGCGATGTCCGCGTTGGAGGTGTTCTCGCCGCTCGCCACGTTGAAGATACCGCTTTCTCGGTGGTTTGCGATGGCAAGCAGCGCCTCTACAACATCGTCGAGCGCGATGTAGTCACGGACGATCCCCGGTGAGGAATCGATATGCACATCTTGGTTCGCGCGCAGCTGGGTGATCAGCTCCGACATGAATCCGGGCGCGCCCGGCGCGGCGTCGTACACGCAGGACAACCGAGCTACGCTCCCGCGGCCGCCCGAGGCGGTGAGGCTGAGATTTTCGCCGAGCGCCTTGGTAAGGTCATAGAGGTGTCGGGGATTCGACGAAGCGAGCGCAAGAGGGTCGGATTCCTTCGCGACCGTCGAGGGATTCGAATCGTACAGTCGCGTCGAGGAAAGGTAGATCAACCGGCTGAAAGCCCCTGTCTTCAAGAGGCGGCTAAGCAATCCAACATGCGCTTCGACCGTCGCACCCGGATTGCTCAGATAGTCCGCTGTCATGCCGACGCAATAAAAAACGATTCCGAGCGGTGTGCCTGAGAACACGCGTTCGTCGCCGCGATCAGGCGCGAAGCATTCGAGTCCGGCACTGTGCAGGCGCTGTGCGAGACGACCGCCGATGAAACCGCGCGCGCCAAGGATGGTGTGGATCACGAACGGGCTCCCAGCTTCCGGAGGGGGTTTCCTGCGTAAACACCGTAGGCCTCCAGGCGGCCCCTCACGAGGGAGCCGGCCCCGATCACGCAACCGGTCCCAACCCTTGCGCCATCGAGAATGATGCAATTCGCGCCGATCCACACGTCATCACCGATCTCTATGCCGCCTCGTGATGGCTTGAAGCCCTGTTCGCGGATCGGTACGGCCCGCCGTCGGAATTCGTGATTCGTCGGCGCCAGCGTGCAGTTCGAGGCAATCGCCACGCCCGCTCCGATGCGAATGCCGTTGCCGGTATACAGAACGCATCCTGAGTTGATCACGCTGTTTGGGCCAACGAACACGTCGCCGAACCCTCCTGCAGGCTTAATCTTCACGAACGAATCGATGGTTACGTTCTCGTCGATAACGATACGACTGCCGCGCTCGGAGTCCTCTATGTCCGCGAGGCTCGAAACCCTAGCCGACGGAGCGATCGAAATCACGCGAGTAGGGGTGAGAACAATCGGCAAAGGTCAAACATGAGGACTTCAACTTTCAATAAACTCGCTTTTGAGGGCGCAGCACGAAAGGAATTGCAAGTGTTTCTTCTACCCTTTAGGAGGTACGTAGCCGCTCGCCACGTCCGCGCCGGCGCCGAAGAAATGCTTCTCCATCTGCTCGACCAGGTACTTGCGCGCGCGCGGGTCGGCGAGGTTCAGCCGGTTCTCGTTGACCAGCATGGTCTGGTGCTTGATCCACTGCGCCCAGGCTTCCTTGGAGACGTTCTCGTAGATGCGCTTGCCGAGCTCGCCCGGATAGGTCGGGCGATCGAGGCCCTCGGCTTCGCGGCCGAGTTTCACGCACTTCACCATTCTTGCCATCGTCGGATGCCCTAGAGGCGCTTGAGGAAAACCTTCGAGCCGCGCTTCCAATTATAGAGCGCCTGGCGCTTCTCCGGCAGCACCGAGACGCCGGTTTCCTTGAAGCCCTGCGCGATGAACCAGTGCTGCGCGCGCGTGGTGAGCGCGAACACGCGCCGGATCTTCGCCTCCTTCGCGCGCTGCTCGCAGGCGAGCAGCAGCCGTTCGCCGTAGCCGGCGTCGCGGTAATCCGGCGCCACCGCCAGGCAGGCGAGCTCGGCGCTTTTCTCCTCCGCATACGGATAGAGCGCGGCGCAGGCGAGGATGCTGCCGTCGTGCTCGATCACCTCGAAGTTGGCGATTTCCTGCTCGAGGCGCTCGCGGCTGCGTTTAACCAGCGTGCCGTCGGCCTCCAGCGGTTCGATCAGCGCGAGGATGCCGCCGACGTCGTCGATTTTCGCCGGCCGCAGCTTTTCCACCGGGTCGGCGGTGATCATGGTGCCCACGCCCGAGTGCGTGAAGAGTTCCAGCAGGGTTGCGCCCTCGGCGCGGCGCGACACCAGGTGCGCGCGGCCGACGCCCGAGCGCACCGCGCGCAGCGCGTATTCGATCGCCCGCTTGGTGGGCACGGCCAGACCGTCCTTTTTCAGCAGCGCTTCCGCTTCGCGCGCGCTCAGTTCGGAGACGATCTGCCCGCGGCGGCCGGTCGGCAACTGGTCCACGTAGAGCAGCAGCTTGTCGGCCTTGAGCGCGCGCGCCACGCTCTCCGCGACGTCTTCCCAGGCCAGGTTGAACACTTCGCCGGTGGGCGAGTAGCCGATATGCGGCACCAGCGCGACCTCGCCGGCTTCCAGCCGGCGCGCGATCGCGGCCGCATCGACTTTGCGCACCGCGCCGGTGAACTGGAAATCCACGCCGTCGACCACGCCGACCGGCTTGGCGGCGATGTAGTTGCCGGAGGCGACGCGGATCTGCGCGCCGGCCATCGGCGAATTCGGCAGGCCCTGCGACAGCAGCGCTTCGATTTCCACGCGCAGGAAGCCGGCCGCATGCTTAACCGCGACCAGCGAATTCGCATCGGTAATGCGCAGGCCCTTGGCGTAGCGCGAACGCTGGTGCTTGGCGCGCAACTCCGCCTCGATCTGCGGGCGCGCGCCGTGCACCAGCACCAGCCGGATGCCGAGCGCCGCGAGCAGGTTCAGGTCGTGCAGGAACTTGACGAAGCGCCCGCGTTCGGCCACCAGCTCGCCGCCGAAGCCGATCACGAAGGTGCGCCCGCGGAAGGCGTGCACGTAGGGCGCGGCCTGGCGGAACCAGCGGACGAAAGCTTCCGGATGCGGCAGCGAGCTCATGGGGTCGCTACGTTACTAGAAATCCCCCGCGAGCGCGTTGAGCGCGGCCAGCGCGGCCAGCGCCGCGGTTTCGGTGCGCAGGATCCGGGGCCCCAAGCGCACCGGCGCGAAGCCGGCGCGCAGGAGGAATGCCTCTTCTTCGGAACTGAAGCCGGCTTCGGGCCCGGCCGCAAGCACCACCGGACTCTTCGCCAGGTTGGCCAGCTTTTGCGAGCCGGACGGGGACAGCAGGATCTTCGCGCCGGCGGGGAAGCGGTAGCGCTGCAGCGCTACGGGCTCACGGATTTCGGGTATCCGGTTCCTGCCGCATTGCTCGCAGGCGGCGATGGCGATGCGCCGCCAGTGCGCGAGCTTCTTCGCCTCGCGCTCGCCGCTCAGCCGCACCAGCGATTTCGCGGTGAGCACCGGGTGGATCGCCGCCACGCCCAGTTCCACCGCCTTCTGCACCGTGAGGTCCATCTTGTCGCTGGAGGAGACCGCCTGTACCAGCGTCACCGCCAGCGGCGATTCGCGCTCCAGGTCGCGCCGCTCGCCGAGCTCGGCAAGCACGCGGCCGCGCCCGGGCATGGCGAGCCGCGCGGCATACTCGCCGCCGCGGCCGTCGAACAGCACTACCGCGTCGCCGTCCCGCAGGCGCAGCACGCGCGCCGCGTGATGCGCCGCCGCCTCGGGCAGTTCGACGCTCGCACGCGAAGCCAACCCCGCGTCAACGAACAGGCGGTGTACCCGCGCCGGGTGTTCGCTCATGGCCGATTCTGGCGCGCGCTCAGCGCGTGCAGGCCCAGGCGATCGGTTTGCAGCCCTCGCCGCAGCGCTTGAGCGCCTTGGTTTCCGCTTCGTTGCTCGTCGCGCCGGAGGCGGCGAACGCAGCCTTCGGCCCGTCGACTAGCGCGGCGCAGCCGTTCTTGAACTTGTGGACCACCTCGCACTCGCGCCGGCCGCATTGCCGGAGCGCCTCGACGCTCGCGTCGCGGGCGCGCGCCTTGTCGTAGCTCAGGCCCCAGGACTGGGTCGGGCGGTAATAGGCGACGGCGCCGAAGCGATTCGGCACCGCCGACTGCTTCGCGGCGTCGACCGAATCCGCGGCGAGCAGCGCGAGCGCCGGCAGGATTACATGGTTGCGCCAAGTACCCATGGGGCAAACTCGTCTTCGCCGTAGCCGAACAACTCGGATTTGGATTTCTTGCCGGAAGCGGTTTCCAGGACCAGGTCGAAGAACCTGCGGCCGACCGCGTCGACGGATTCCTTGCCGTCGATGATGGTGCCGCAGTTGATGTCCATGTCCTCTTCCTGGTGCTCCCAGAGCGCGGTGTTGGTCGCGAGCTTGAGCGAGGGCGCGGGCTTGCAGCCGTAGGCCGAGCCGCGCCCGGTAGTAAAGCAAATCATGTTGGCGCCGCCGGCGACCTGGCCGGTCGCCGACACCGGGTCGTAGCCCGGCGTGTCCATGTAAACGAAGCCCTTGGCGCCGACCGGTTCGGCGTACTCGAGGACCTGGACCAGGTTGGTGGTGCCACCCTTGGCGACCGCGCCCAGCGATTTCTCCAGGATCGTCGTGAGCCCGCCCGCCTTGTTGCCGGGCGAAGGGTTGTTGTTCATCTCGTTGCCGTTGCGGCGCGTGTAGTCCTCCCACCACCTGATGCGCGCAATCAGTTTCTCGCCAACCTCGCGGCTCACCGCACGTCGGGTCAGCAAATGCTCGGCGCCGTAGATCTCGGGCGTCTCCGAGAGGATCGCCGTGCCGCCGTGGCGTACGAGGAGGTCGACCGCGGCGCCAAGCGCGGGATTTGCGCTGATGCCCGAATAGCCATCCGAGCCGCCGCACTGCAGGCCGAGCGTGAGATGGCTTGCGGGCACCGTTTCGCGCTTCACCCTGTTCGCCTCCGGCAGCACCGCCTCGATGCGCGCGACGCCTTCGCGGATCGCCTTCGAGGTGCCGCCCTTTTCCTGGATCGTGTAGGCATGCAGCTTGTCGTGGCGCTTGAGCTGTTGCGTCGACAGGAGGCTGTTGATCTGGTTTGCTTCGCAGCCCAGGCCCACCACCTGTACCGCGTAGAAGTTCGGATGGCGCGCGTAGCCCGCCATGGTGCGGCGGAGCACGTCGATCGCCTCGCCGTCGGAGGCCATGCCGCAGCCGGATTTGTGGGTGAGCGCCACCACGCCGTCGACGTTCGGATAGGCGTCCAGGCGGTTCTCGAAATGCCGCGCAATCGCCCGCGCCACGGTCGCCGAGCAATTGACGCTGGTGAGGATGCCGATGTAATTGCGCGTCGCCACGCGGCCGTCGGCGCGCACGATGCCCTGGAATGTAGACGGATTTTCAACAAAATTCGTTTTGGTGCAGCCCTGGGAAAAAGCGTAATCCCTCTCAAAATCCCCCATTGCCAGGTTCTGTACATGCACATGCTCGCCGGCGCGGATGTCGCGCGTCGCGAAGCCGATGATCTGGTTGTAGCGCCGCACCGGCCGGCCGGCCTTCACGTCGCGCACCGCGACTTTGTGGCCCGCGGGCACGCGCGCGGTGACCGCGACGTTGCCTTCCTTGACCAGGGTGGTGCCGGCCGGCAGCTCGACGCGCGCGATGACGACGTCGTCGGCGGGGTTGAGTCGGATGGTGAGATCGGCAGCCTGGAGCATGGTTCCTCCCGAGCGAATGTTAGCGCGGCGCGAGCGCGTGAGGGTGCGGCGCGAGCGCCGCGGCCTGCCTTAGCGCTTCGATCATGCTGCGCTCGTCCGCTTTGCCGGTGCCGGCGATGTCGAAGGCCGTGCCGTGGTCCACTGAGGTGCGCACAATCGGCAGGCCGGCGGTGACGTTGACGCCTTGCTCCAGGCCCATGGCTTTCACCGGGCCATGGCCCTGGTCGTGGTACATGGCGACCACCAGGTCGTAGTCGCCACGCGCCGCCAGGTAGAACAGGCTATCGGCCGGTAGCGGGCCGTCGACTTTCCAGCCACGTTTCCTCGCGGCCGACACGGCGGGCGCGATTTTCTCTTCTTCTTCACCGCGTCCGAAGAGGCCGTTTTCGCCCGCGTGCGGGTTGATGCCGCAGACGCCGATGCGCGGCTCGGGGAAGCCGGCGCGCGCCAGCAATTCATGGCCGCGCGCGATCGTGCGCCCGACGAGCGCGGCGTCGATCTTCTCGATCGCGTCGAGCAGGCCGATATGCGCCGTCACGTGGATCACGCGCAGCTTCGGCGCCAGCAGCGTGAGCGACACCTCCTTCGTACCGGTCAGCTTCGCCAGCAATTCGGTGTGTCCGGGAAACTTGTGGCCCGCCGCGTTCATCGCTTCCTTGTTGATGGGCGCGGTGCAGATGGCGTCGATGGAATGCTCGAGTGCGAGCTGTACGGCGCGCTCGATGTAGCGATAGGCCGCTTCGCCCGCCGCCGCGGAGACCTTGCCGTAGGGGATGTCCTTCGCCACCGGACCGGCATCGATGCATTCCACCGTGCCGGGCTTGAATTTCGCCTCACCGGGATTTTTGATGGATCCGATTTTCAGATTCAGGCCGAGGAGCAGATTGGCCCGCGCCAGTTGCCCGGCGTCGCCGATGACCAGCGGCCGGCAGAGCGCATAGGCGTCGGCGCGTGCGAGCGCCTTCGCGATGACTTCCGGGCCGACCCCGGCGGGATCGCCCATCGTGATGCCGACGATTGGAAGACTCATGATTTCGCCATTTCCCGTTTCAGCCGCGCCACGCACTTCGCCAGGGTGTCCGGCCCGCCAAAGGCGCCCGCCTTGGTGCAGACGAGCGTGCCGTCACGCGCAATGCCGAATGGTACGCCGGGCTCAACCTCGCCCAGCAGGCGCAGCTCATGGATTTTGCGCGCAGCGAGCACGGCGCGCGCGGTCTCCCCGCCGGTCAGGACGTAGTGGGCTTGCGGCACGGATTGTGCGACCAGCTTCCCGAGCCGGCGCACGGCGCGGATGTCGCCCGGCTGCGGCTCGCGCGTCCAGGCCATTTGCACCAGCAGCGCGGAGCGGTCGCGGGAGAGCCGCCGCGCCTGCCGCATCGAAACCGGCGACGCGCTGCCGACCACCGTCACGACCGGACGCCGCGACGTGGCTGGCCGCTTTGCCGGGCGCTTCGCCGGAAGCGCTTTCGCGAGCGCCCGCGCCAGTCCCGCGGAGCCCACGAAGAGCGGGCGCGGGCGCATCGCCAGCCCGGCACGCGCGATGCGGTCCAAGTCCGAGTCGGTCGTTGCGTCGCAGACGAAACCCCGCGCGCCGATTCCCGGGAGCAGTGCACGCAGGTCGCCGGAAGAGGGTTTTCCGTTCACCACCAGCCTCGAATCCCTGACGATCCGTCCCTGGGCGGGAAAGGCAGGTGAGAAAAGCAGGGTCCGCCGGACGCCCAGCGCGTGGCTGGCGGCAGCGAGCTCGGCGGCGACGTGCCCGCGCAGGGTCGAGTCGATCTTCTTGAACAGGATGGCGGCATGCTTCGCGGTGCGGCCCGAAAAAGCCCGCCGCGCGATGCGTTGCGCCGATTTCTCCGGCTTGGAGCGCGTGTCGAGATCGAGCGCCACGACTTCCGCTCTGGCGCGCGCGCGCGGCTTTAGCAGGACCGACACCTCCCGCGCGCGGCCAAGGAACGCCGCCGCGCAGTCGGCAGCGCCGGTCAGGTCGTCGGCGAGGATCAGAACGCGGGGCGGCAGTTGGCTAAAGGCGGACTAGAAAAACTGCCTCGGCAGCCAGAGCACGATGGACGGGACATAGGTGCACAGGCCCAGCGTGATGAAGAGCGGAATAAGCCACGGCAGGATGGCAATGGTGGTGCGCTCGAAGGAGAGCTTCGCCACGCGGGACAGCACGAACAGCACTGTTCCCATGGGGGGATGCAGCAGGCCGATCATGAGGTTCAGCACCATCACCAGACCGAAGTGCACGAGATCGATGTGCAGCCTGACGCAAATCGGCGCGAGGATCGGCACCAGCAGGGTGATCGCGGCCGTGGGCTCGAGGAAGCAGCCGACAAACAGCAGCAACATGTTGGCGAGCAGCAGGAACACGTTCGGATTGCTGGAGAACGCCAGCACCCATTCCGCGACCGCGTCGGTCACGCGCGTGACCGTCAGCAGCCAGCCAAAAATCGAGGCTGCGGCGACGATGAACAGCACCGTGGCGGTGGTCTCCATGGTGTCCATGGTGACCTTGATGAGCCGCCGCCAGTCCAGCGTCCGGTACCAGAACAGGCCCAGGAACAACGCCCATATCGAAGCCGCGATCGCGCCCTCGGTGGGCGTGAACACGCCGAAGGTCATGCCGCCGATCAGCAGCACGGGCGTCAGCAGCGCCATCACCGCAGCGAAGTTGAAGAGCTTGTCCAGCACCAGCAACAGGCCCAGCGCGATGATCGTCGCCCAGCCGCCGGGGAGGCCCATCGTCCAGAGCAGCCAGATGGTGCCGGGCACGCAGGCCACCATGACGATTTCGAAGCTTGCCTTGAACAGCTTGCGCGCCGAGAAGGGCACGTCGCGGCCGAAATTGCGCGTGTACGCGAAGTACGCCACCGTCAGCATCATCGTGACGCCCATGATGATGCCGGGGATCACGCCGGCGAGGAACAGCTGGCCGATGGAGACGCTGGCCATCATGCCGTAGATCACGAACGGCAGCGACGGCGGGATGATCGGCCCCACGGTCGCGGAAGCCGCGGTGACTCCGACCGAAAACTCCTTGGAGTAGCCATGGTCCGTCATGGCCTTGATCTCGATGGTGCCGAGGCCAGCGGCGTCGGCGATGGCGGTGCCGGACATGCCGGCGAAGATCATCGAGCCCACCACGTTGACGTGGCCGAGGCCGCCTTTCAGCCAGCCCACCAGCGCGAGCGCGAAATTGTAGATCCGGTTGGTGATGCCGGCCGAATTCATCAGGTTGCCGGCCCAGATGAAGAACGGCACGGCGAGCAGCGGGAACGAATCCACGCCGCCGTACATGCGGTGGACGACTACGAAATCCGGGATGTTTCCCGACACCACCACGTAGATCAGCGCCGCGCCGGCCATCGCCATGGCCACCGGCAGGCCGGTCGCCATCAGCGCGACGAACGCGCCCATCATGCCGCCGCCGGTCATCACATGCTCCCTTCGACATCCGGCCGTTCCAGCACGCTGTAGCCCTGCTTCCAGTGACGCCAGGCCACCTGCAGCGAGCGCAGGAACATCACCACGAAGCCGACCAGCATCGCGCCGAACACCCAGCCCACCGGCAGGTCGACGATCGCCATGCGGCTGGAGCCGATGCGCAGGATCAGCAGCCAGCACAGCCAGCTCGAGTAGCCGAGGAACACGCAGCGGAAAATGTCCACCAACACGCTCATCACGCGCGCGGGCTTGGCCGGGATCAGGCGGTAGAAATAGTCCACCTGGATATGGTTGTTCTTGCGCACCGACATGGCCGCGCCGATGAACACCACGGCGACGAGGAAGTAACGCGCGATCTCCTCGGTCCAGCCCGCCGGATCATCCATCACGTAGCGCGTGAACACCTGGTAGAACACGATCGCCGCGAGCATCCAGAACAGTACGAAAGTCGCCCAGTCCTCCCAGCCGTAGATCGACAGGTCGACCGCTTCGTCGGTGACGTGGAACTGACCGCCCTCGCCGATCACGTGTTCGTTGGCGTCGCCCATGTCAGTGGTTGTCCCTCGGCACGAAGGCGCCGGACTTGCCGGCAAGGAAATCCAGGTCGGCGCCCTGGTCCGCCTGATTCACGTGATCGAAATAGAGCTTCCAGTAGCCGCGTGAAAGGGGGGGCTTGGGTTTTCTCCAGGCCTTCTTTCTTTTCGCGATTTGCTTCGCGGACACCTTCAAATCCAGCTTGCGCTTCGCGACATCCAGCTCGATGATGTCGCCGTTCTGCACCAGCGCGAGCAGGCCGCCGGCGGCCGCCTCGGGCACCATGTGCAGGATCACCGTGCCGTAGGCGGTGCCGCTCATGCGCGCATCCGAGATGCGGACCATGTCCGTAACGCCTTTCTTCAGCAGCTTCGGCGGCAGCGGCATGTTGCCGACCTCGGCCATGCCGGGATAGCCCTTGGGACCGCAGTTCTTGAGGACCATGATGCACTTCTCGTCGATGTCCAGCTTCGGATCGTCGATGCGCTTGTGGAAATCTTCGATGTTCTCGAACACCACGGCGCGGCCGCGGTGCTTCATCAGTTTCGGCGTCGCCGCCGAGGGTTTGATGATCGCACCGCCAGGGCAGAGGTTGCCGCGCAGCACTGCGATGCCGGTATTTTTCTTGAACGGCCTCTTGAAGGGCGTAATGACGTCGCGGTTGTGGCAGGGCGCGTCCTTGTTGTTCTCCCAGATGGACTTGCCGTTCACGGTCATGGCGTCCTTGTGCAGCAGGCCTTCGCCGCCCAGTTCCCGCAGGACCGCCGGCAACCCGCCCGCGTAGCAGAAATCCTCCATCAGGTACTTGCCGTTCGGCATCAGGTTGACGAGCGTGTGCACGCCGCGCCCAAGCCGGTCCCAGTCGTCCAGCGTGAGGTCCACGCCCAGCCGGCGCGCGATCGCGACCAGGTGGATCACCGCGTTGGTCGAGCCGCCGATGGCGGCATTGGCGCGGATCGCGTTTTCGAAAGCTTTCTTGGTCAGGATTTTCGAGATCGTGACCTTCTGCTTCACCAGTTCGACGATGCGCCGGCCGGCCATGCGCGCGATGAGATTGCGCCTGGCGTCCACTGCCGGGTAGGCGGCGTTGCCGGGCATGCCGATGCCGAGCGCCTCCACCATCGAGGCCATGGTCGACGCGGTACCCATGGTCATGCAGTGCCCGTGCGAGCGGTGCATGCAGGATTCGGCTTCGTGGAATTCGTCCAGCGTGATCTTCCCTGCGCGCAGGTCTTCCGACATGGACCAGACGTTGGTGCCGGACCCGATGTCGGTGCCGCGATACTTGCCGGAGAGCATCGGTCCGCCCGACACCGCGATCGTCGGCAGGTCGACGCTCGAGGCGCCCATCAGCAAGGAGGGCGTGGTCTTGTCGCAGCCGACCAGCAGCACCGTGCCATCCACCGGATTGGCGCGCAGCGATTCCTCGACGTCCATCGAGGCGAGGTTGCGGTAGAGCATCGCGGTGGGCCGCAGCAGCGTCTCGCCGAGCGACATCACCGGGAATTCCAGCGGGAATCCGCCCGCCTCCAGCACGCCCGCCTTCACGTGCTCGGCCAGCGTCCTGAAGTGCGAGTTGCAGGGCACCAGTTCCGAATACGTGTTGCAGATGCCGATGACCGGCCGGCCGTCGAACTGGTCCTGCGGGATGCCGCGATTCTTCGTCCAGCTCCTGTAGATGAAGCCGTAGATGTCATCGCGCCCGAACCACTTGACGCTGCGCAGTTCGGGCGCTTTTTTCGAGTCCTTTTTGCCGCTCACTTGAGCGCCTGCACCTTGTCGTAAAGCGCCTTGTCCCAGGTCGCATCCGGTCCGAGGTGGAACGGCGTGAACACCTTCTTGAACGCCTCGCGATCGGACTTGACCACCGTCTTCTTGTACTTGGTCACGAATTCCTCGGCCAGCCTGGCCTCGGAAGCCACGATCTCGTCCGAGGCCTTGGCGGCAGCTTCGGTGAAGATATCCTGGAAGGCCTTCTTGTCCGCGTCCGATAGCTTGTTCCAGACCTGGCCGCCGACGATGGTCAGTAGCATTTCGGTGATGTGCCCGGTCAGGTTGATGTGCGACTGCACCTCATAGAACTTCTTCGCCTCGATGGTCGGCAGCGGATTTTCCTGCGCGTCCACGGTCTTGTTCTGCAGCGCGAGGTACACCTCGGCGAAGGCAATCGGCGTCGCCTGCGCGCCGACCACCTTCGGGTACATCACATAGAGCGGGGCATCGGGCACGCGCAGCTTCAGGCCCTTCATGTCCTCCGGCTTGACGATGGCCTTGTTGGCCGTGGTATGGCGCACGCCGTAGTAGGTGTAGGCGATCGGCCGGTTGCCGCCCTTCTTGTAATACTCGTCAGCCAGCCCCGCGAGCACCGCGCTCTGCGAGTACTTCTTCCAGTGGTCGAAGTCGCGGAACATGTAGGGCGCGCCGCCGATGGCGAGCGGCGGATAGGTGCGCGCGGCGAACGCCTGGCCGGTGTAGATGACGTCGACCGTGCCGAGCGACAGCGCCTGGTTGATCTGCGTCTCGTTGCCGAGCGTCGACGCGGGGAACACGTCCATGGTGTAGCGGTTGCCGGTGCGCTTGGGCAGTTCCCCTGCGGCCCAGACCGCCCACTTGTGGTACGGCTCCGACGTTTCGTAGACATGCGCGAACTTCAACTTCTGCTGCGCGGATACCGCGCCGGGTAACGCAACGATGCAAAAAAAGACGGCTGCCAGAATGCGTTTCATGACTCCTCCTCAGTAAGTTGCCCTGCCTCCGGATATGTCGAACACCCCGCCCGTGCTGAACGAGCAGTCCTCGGACGCCAGCCAGCAGGCGAGCGCCGCGATTTCCTCCACCTTCACGAAGCGTCCCATCGGGATCTTCGAGAGCATGAATTTGGCGAATTCCGGCGTGACCTGATTCAGGATCGCGGTCTGCGCCGCAGCCGGCGTCACGCAGTTGACGAGCACGCCGGTCTGCGCGAGCTCCTTGCCGAGCGCCTTGGTGAAGGCGAT
>DATJYN010000163.1:0-48008 GCA_035499575.1 Burkholderiales bacterium
GTTGTCGCGCACGTGCGCTTCGTCGTTCCACGCGGCGATGCTCGCGTGCGCGACCATGCCCGACATCGCCGAGCCGTGATACGTGCGGTAGCGCAGGAACTCGCGCACGAGCCGCGCGTCGCCGGCCGCATATCCCGAGCGCAGCCCCGGCGCGTTGGAGCGCTTCGACAGCGAGCCGAACACCACGAGGCGCGCGAAATCGTCGCGGCCGCAGGCGCGCGCCGCCGCGAGCGCGCCGAGCGGGGGATGCGCCTCGTCGAAGTAGATCTCGGAATAGCACTCGTCGGAGGCGATGACGAAGCCGTAGTCGTCGGCGAGCGCGAACAGGCGCTCCCAGGTCGCGAGCGGCGTCACGCGGCCCGTCGGATTGTCCGGCGAGCACACGTAGAGGAGCTGGGTGCGCCGCCAGATGCCTTCCGGCACCGCGTCCCAGGTGTGCGCGAATCCCTTCGCGGGGTCCGCGTTGACGCACCACGGCGTCGCGCCACCGAGGAGCGCCGCGCCCTCGTAGATCTGGTAGAACGGATTGGGACAGACGACTTTTGCCGTTGCGCTGGGGTTGATAATTGTTTGAGCAAAGGAAAATAAGGCTTCGCGGCTGCCATTGACGGGCAGCACCTGGGTTTCCGCATCTAGCGCCCCAAGCGCATAACGCCGTCGCGCCCAGGCAGCGATAGCGCCACGCAGTTCGGGGATTCCTGCGGTGCGCGGATAGACGGCCAGGCCGTCCAGTGACGCCGTCAGCGCGTCCTTTACCAGTGCCGGCGTGGCGTGCTTCGGTTCGCCGATCGACAGGTCGATGGGCCGCAACGACGGATTCGGGGTGACGTCGGCAAGCAGCGTGCGCAGCCGCTCGAACGGGTAGATCTGCAGCTTGCCGAGGCGGGGATTCAACTGCTTGCTTTCCAGCCTCGCTTGCGGTGTTCGGCGACCACCGAGGTGTAGATGCCGCCACGCACGTTGAATTTAGCCGTCAAGCGCATGAAACGCGGCCGTGTCGCCTTGACCAGATCGTCCAGGATCCGGTTCGTGACCGCTTCGTGGAAAGCGCCTTCGCCGCGGAAGGACCAGATGTAGAGCTTGAGGGCCTTCAACTCCACGCACAGGCGGTCGGGCACGTACTCGAGCGACAGCACGGCGAAATCGGGTTGGCCGGTCATCGGGCACAGGCAGGTGAATTCCGGAATCTCCATGCAAATCCGGTAGTCGCGTTGCGGCGACGGATTGGCGAAGGTCTGCAGACGTTTGCTTGGGCGCGTGGACATGGGAAATCCGGAAACAAAAAGCTCTGCAAAACCACGGAATTTGAGCGCCCGAATGGTATCATTTTCGAAATTCGAAAACGCCACTAGAAGCGATCATAAGTGCGTCTCACCCAGGTCAAGCTCTCCGGTTTCAAATCCTTCGTCGATCCCACTTCGATTCACGTGCCCGGGCAGCTGGTCGGCATCGTCGGCCCGAATGGCTGCGGCAAGTCCAATGTCATCGACGCCGTACGCTGGGTGCTCGGCGAATCGCGCGCCTCGGCGCTGCGCGGCGATTCCATGCAAGACGTCATCTTCAACGGCTCGGGCAACCGCAAGCCGCTCGCGCGCGCCAGCGTCGAATTGATGTTCGACAATTCGCTCGGCCGCGCGGCCGGGCAGTGGTCGCAATACGCCGAAGTTTCGGTACGGCGGGTACTGCAGCGCGATGGCGAGTCCTCCTACTACATCAACGGTACGCATGTCCGACGCCGCGACATCACCGACATGTTCCTTGGCACCGGCCTCGGTCCGCGCGCCTACGCGATCATCGAGCAGGGCATGATTTCGCGAGTCATCGAAGCGAAGCCGGATGAGCTGCGGGTATTCCTGGAGGAAGCGGCGGGCATCTCACGCTACAAGGAACGCCGCCGGGAGACCGAGAACCGTCTTTCCGATACGCGCGAAAACCTCGCACGGGTGAATGACATCCGCACCGAACTCGGCATGCAGATCGACAAGCTCGAAGGCCAGGCCAAAGTAGCCTCGCGCTACAAGGAGCTGCAGCAGGACCTTCAGCTCAAGCAGCACCTGCTCTGGTTTCTGCGCCGCAAGGACGCGGCTGCCGACCGCGAGAAGCATGCGCGCGAGATCGCCGGCGTTTCCAATGAAGTCGAGGCGGGTACGGCGCAACTGCGGGAAGTAGAGGGCAGGGCCGAGACCGCGCGCGTGGCGCATTTCACGGCCGGCGATGCGCTCAACGCCGCGCAGGCCGCGGTCTATTCGGCAAATTCCGAAGTCGCGCGGCTCGAGTCGGAATTGCGGCATGTCGAAGAGAGCCGCAATCGGCTGGAAAGCATGCACACCGAACGCAGGGTGCAGCTTACCTCGTGGCGCGAGCAGCGTTCGCAGCTCACGCAGGCGCTGCACATGTGGGCGGCGCGCTCGGGCGGCGCGAAGCAGCGCGTCAGCGATGCGCAGGCCAGCCTGACGACGCAGAACCAACGCCTGCCCGAATCGGAGAAAGCCTACCGCGCTGTGCAAGAGCAACTGAACGAGTCCCGCAGCAAGCTGTTGCAAGCCGAAAGCCGGCTGCTGCTCGAGCAACAGAACGCGGCACACCTCGAAGGCAGCCTGCAATCGCTTGGACAGCGCCGCGAGCGATTGGAGGCCGAGCTGAAGGCGCTCGCCGAGCCGGATGCGGCGGGCATGATCGCCGCCAACGAACGCGTTCTGCAGCTGGATCGCTCGATCGGCGAAGCGCAGGTGGCGCTCGATGCGCTGCAGGCGGAGACGGAGTCGCTGACCGCGGCCAGTGCCGCTGCGGCGGATTCCAGCGCTGCCATCGGCCGGGAGCACACGGCAGCCGACGCCCAATTGGCGACGCTGAAGCAGGTGCAGGCAGCGGCCGAGGAAGACGCACCGCTCCACGAGTGGCTGGAACGCCACCAGCTGGCTGCGCTGCCGCGTTTCTGGCAAAAAATCCGCATCGACCACGGCTGGGAGACTGCCGTGGAATCCGTCCTGCGCGAACGGCTGCATGCGCTCGAAGTCGGCGACAACAGCGCGCTCGGCCACGACCGCCCGCCGGTGAAAGCGAGCCTGTTCGGGCCGGGAAGCGCGCATATCGCGGCGGCAGCGCCGGGCCTCGCACCATTGCGGGCCAAAGTACATGCCATCGAAGAGAAGCTTTCGGGTGCGCTGGCAGACTGGTTCTCGAGCGTCTACGCCATCGAAGGCGTGCCGAGTACAGCGCAGCGAACGTCACTTCCCGCGGGCGCGGTGTTCGTCAATCGCGAGGGCGACCAGTTCACCCGCCATACGGTGAGCTATCACGCACCCGATCCGGCCGACGCGGGCATCCTCGCACGCCAGGCGGAAATCGAGGAGCTGGAAGGGCGCTGCAAGACGCTGGCACAACGCACCGCAGCGGCGGCGGCAGAAGCCGCGCGCATCGAGGCGCAGCTTGCCGAACGCAGCGGTTCGCTGGAGCAAGCGCGGGACACGCTGGCCGCCAGTCAGCAGCAGAAACACGACGCCCAGATCGAGGCGCTCAAACTCGGGCAGGCGCTGGAGCGGTACCGGGAGCGCACCGGGCAGATCCGCGAGGAAGCGGCCGCGCTCGGCAAGGAAGCCGAGGCCAACGCGGCGCGGCTGGCGGCAGCGCGTGCTGCGCATGGGCGCATCGCGGAAGAGATTCGCGCCGCCAAGGAACAACTCGAAGCTGTGCGCGCGGGTCATGTCGCCGCCGAGACTGCGCTCGCCGAGCAGCGCGTGCGGACGCAGCAGGCCGAGCGCGAAGCGCAGGACGCGATCTTTGGGGAGCGCGAAGTGTCAGCGAAGATCGCCGAGATCGACAATTCCGTGCGCATGATCGACCAGCAGATCGCGCGCGCCGACGAAGAGGTGGGACGGCTGACCACCGAACTGGCCGTCGACCCGATTCCGTCCGTGCGCGCCGCATTGGCGGGCGCAGTCGAGCTGCGGATGTCCTGCGAGAAGACGCTGGCCGGCGCGCGTGACGCGGTGGAGGCGGCTGCGGGCGCGCTGCGCTCGATGGAGGAGGAAAAGCTCAGGATCGACACGGCGCTGGCACCGCTGCGCGAGCGCATCGGCGAATTGCGGCTGAAGGAGCAGGCAGCGCAGATCAATCACGACCAGTACGACGCCCAATTGCGGGAAGCCGCAGCCGACGAAGCGCGCCTGGCAGGCGAAGCTGAGGGCGCCCCGCGTCCATCGGCGCTGCAGGGCGAAATCACGCGGCTGAGCCAGGCGGTCAGCGAACTCGGGGCGGTTAATCTTGCCGCGCTGGACGAACTTGCCGCCGGCCGCGAGCGCAAGGGTTTCCTCGATGCACAGTTCGCCGACCTGGAAGAGGCCGTGGCGACGATGGAAGATGCGATCCGCCGCATCGACCGCGAAACTCGCGAACTGCTGCGCGAAACCTTCGACAGCGTAAACCGCCATTTCGGCTCCCTGTTTCCGGTGCTGTTCGGCGGCGGCGAAGCGAAGCTCATCATGACTGGCGAGGAGATCCTCGACGCGGGCGTTCAGGTGATGGCGCACCCCCCCGGCAAGCGCAACGCGAGCATCCACCTGCTGTCGGGCGGCGAAAAGGCGCTGACCGCGATATCTCTGGTGTTCGCGATGTTCCAGCTCAATCCGGCGCCGTTCTGCCTGCTGGATGAGGTGGACGCGCCGCTCGACGACAGTAACACCACGCGCTTCTGCGACCTGGTGCGCAAGATGTCCGGGCAGACGCAATTCCTGTTCATCAGCCACAACAAGATCACCATGGAAATGGCGAGCCAGCTGATCGGCGTGACCATGCCGGAATCGGGCGTCTCGCGCGTGGTCGCCGTGGATATCGAGGAAGCGCTGAAAATCCGCGAGGAGCTCGCCGCCTGAGGCCGGTGGGTGCGGCTGCCTCGCAGACGACACCACGATGAGTGAGCTCCAAATTGGTCTTCTTGCCATCGGCGCCCTGGTTGTCGTCGGCGTTCTCGCCTACAACCGGATCCAGGAACGCGGCGCGAAGCGGTCCGCCGAACGGGCCTTCCGCTCAAGCCATGCAGATGTCCTGTTGGATGCGCCGGCCATGGAGCCGGCAAGCGAATCTGTGCGCGGCAGCCATCGTCCGGTCCGGTTGCCCGCCACGAGGGTCCCGGAGCCGGACGCGGCCATCGACTACATCGTCGAATTCAGTTCCGACCAGGCCGCGGCGCAGGCAACCATCCACGAACAGTGGGCGGCCATAGCGCGCCGGCACGCTCCGCGCGCCTTGCTGGGCGCGGCGCCCGACGGCAAATCCTGGCGCGCAGGCCTGCAACTCGTTTCGCGCGATGGTGCGGTAGGAGAAGCCGACCTGATCGAATTCCGCTCCGCGGTCGAGACGCTGGCGGCCTCCGTTGGCGCGACAGTAGCGGCGCCCGAGATGCGCGCGGCCGTGGACGCGGCGCGCACGCTGGACGATTTTTGCGCCGACGCCGACATCCAGGTCGTCGTGCACGTGCAGGGCGGCCCGTTCGCAGGCACCAAGATCCGCGCAACCGCCGAAGCCGGCGGCCTCACGCTTGAAAATGACGGCAAATTCTCCCTGCGCAACGACGATCAGCAACTGCTCTATACGCTGGCCGCCCGGAACGGCGCGGCGTTTACGGCTGCGGGCATGAAGGAAGCCGCGCCGGCCGCGCTGACACTCGCGCTGGATGTCGCGCGCACGCCGGATACTCGCCGTTCCTTCGAATCCATGACGCGCCTGGCGCACCAATTGGCGGCCGTGCTGGGCGGCAGCATGGTCGACGATAACGGCAATTCGCTCGATGAGCGGGCGATAGGGGCGATCGCGCAGCAGCTGGACACGGTGCGCGCGCAACTCGAAGCCCGCGGCGTGCCGCCCGGCGGCCCGGCGGCCTTGCGCCTGTTCTCCTGAGGAAATTGTGTCAGCAGGTAAACAGCAGAGTTCGCGGGCTGAATATTTGCGCAAGGAGATCCGGAGGCACAACGATCTCTACTACGCGAAAGACTCGCCGGAGATTGCCGACGCGGAGTACGACAGGCTGTTCCGGGAATTGCTTGATCTGGAGCAGGCGAACCCGGACCTTGCCTTGCCCGACTCGCCGACGCAGCGCGTCGGTGCACCGCCGGTTCCCGAGTTCGCGGAAGTACGCCATCGCACGCCGATGCTTTCTCTTGGCAACGCGTTCGAGGAGGAGGAGGTGCGGGCGTTCGACCGCCGCGTGCGCGAGGAGTTGGGCGTGGATACGGTGGAATACGCGGCCGAGCCGAAATTTGACGGGCTCGCCATCAGTTTGGCCTACCGCAAGGGCCTATTTGCGCAGGGTTCGACGCGCGGCGACGGGGCGACTGGCGAGGATGTGACGCCGAACTTGCGCACGGTGCGCGTCATTCCGCTGAGGCTGCCACAAGCCGCGGACACGGAGGATCTGGAAGTGCGCGGCGAGGTGCTGTACTACACGAAGGACTTCGAGCAACTGAACGTGCAGCAACGTGCAGCCGGCGAGAAGGAATTCGCGAATCCCCGCAATGCTGCCGCCGGCAGCCTGCGCCTGCTCGATTCGCGCATCACGGCGCAGCGTCCGCTGCGCTTCTTCGCCTACGGGACGGGCGTCGCAACCCGGGCGAAGTGGCGCCTGCATTCCGAAATGCTCGACCGGCTCAGGGAACTCGGCTTTCCGGTCTGTGAAGAGCGCGAAGTCGTATCCGGGGTCGATGGCCTGCTGGCGTTTTACAAAAAAATGGGCAGCAGGCGGGAAAACCTGCCCTATGCCATCGATGGCGTCGTCTACAAGGTAAATCGTCTGGACTGGCAGGAGAAGCTCGGCTTCGTATCGCGCGCGCCTCGCTTCGCCCTTGCGCATAAATTTCCGGCAGAAGAGCAGACCACCGGGGTGCTGAAAATCGAAGTGCAAGTCGGGCGCACCGGCGTGCTGACTCCCGTGGCGCGCCTGCAGCCAGTGGTGGTCGGCGGCGTGACGGTAACGAACGCGACGCTGCACAACGAGGACGATCTGCGGCGCAAGGACGTATGGACTGGCGACGTCGTCGTGGTGCGCAGGGCGGGGGATGTCATTCCGGAGGTCGTCCGCGTCCACGCCCAGGGGCCGAGGCGCGAGGAAGACCGGTTCGTCATGCCGGAAAAGTGCCCCGTCTGCCAGTCGCCGGTGGTGCGACTGGCCGGCGAGGCGGCCTCCCGCTGCACGGGGGGCCTGTACTGCAGCGCGCAGCGCAAGCAGGCGCTGCTGCATTTCGTCGGCCGGCGCGCGATGGATATCGAAGGCGTGGGCGAGAAATTGGTTGAACAGCTGGTGGACCGGGACATGGTGCAGAGCCCCGCCGATCTGTACCGTCTGGACAAGGATTCGCTCGCCGGCATGGAACGGATGGCCGACAAGTCGGCGCAGAACGTGATCGACAGCATCCAGCGCTCGCGCAGGATATCGCTCGCCCGGTTCGTCTTTGCACTCGGGATCCCGGGCGTCGGCGAAGAAGTGGCGAAAATCCTCGTGCGCCACTTCGGCTCGCTACCGGCCTTGCTGGACGCCGACTGGCCGGCGCTGGCGGCCGAAAAGGAGGCGATCCGCAAGGAAAACGCCAAGCGCAAGCGCAAGAAGCACGACCCGCTCGCGGTGCCGCTCGAAGGCATCGGACCCGAAATCATGGAGAGCATCGGGAAATTCGTGCACGAACCCCACAACCGGAAAGTCATCGCCAGGCTGATCGATCCCGACCGCGGCGTGAGCGTGGAAAGTTCGGCCGCCGCCAAGTCCGCGCCGGGCGTCAGCAAGACCTTCGTGCTCACTGGTACTCTTCCGGGTATGAGCCGGGATGAAGCGCGCGGGCTGATCGAGGCCAAAGGGTACAAAGTCTCGGGTTCGGTATCGAAGAAGACGGACTACGTGGTCGCAGGAGCCGAGGCGGGCAGCAAACTGGAGCAGGCCCGGACGCTCGGCATCACCGTCCTGGACGAAGCCGGATTGCTCAAGCTCCTCGGAAAGCGCTGACTCATGCAGAGAAAAATCACCAAGGCGGTGTTTCCGGTCGCAGGACTCGGCAGCCGCTTCCTGCCGGCGACCAAGGCGAGCCCCAAGGAGATGCTGCCGATCGTCGACAAACCGCTGATCCAGTACGCCGTCGAGGAGGCTGCGGCTGCCGGCATCACCGACATGATCTTCGTCACCGGACGCAACAAGCGGGCCATTGAAGACCACTTCGACCTCAATCCGGAACTCGAGGCGGCGCTGGAACAGAAGCGCGAGTTGCTGGCGATTGCCCGCGGCGTGCTGCCAGCGGGAAGCAACTGCATCTATATCCGCCAGGCGGAACCGCTCGGCCTGGGCCATGCGGTGCTGTGCGCGCGCCCGGTGGTCGGCAACGAAGCTTTCGCGGTACTGCTTGCCGACGACCTGATCGACGCCCAACCGCCGACCATGGCGCGCATGACGAAGCGCTTCGAAGTGGAAGGCTGCTCCCTGCTCGGCGTGGAGGAAGTACCGCCCGAGCAGACCGGCAGCTACGGCATCGTCAGCCCGGAAGATTTGAAGGCAGACGTGACGCCTATCCGGGCAATTGTCGAGAAGCCTGCGCCCAGGGAGGCGCCGTCCACGCTGGCCGTCGTCGGCCGCTACGTGCTCACGCCGGCGATATTTGGTTTGCTGGCCGCCGCCAAGCCGGGCCGGGGCGGGGAGATACAGCTCACCGACGCGATTGCAGCGCTGCTCGGGCGCGAACGCGTGCTGGCGATGGATATCGGCGGCACGCGCTACGACTGCGGCAGCAAGCTTGGCTACATGAAGGCGACCGTGGAGCTGGGACTGCGCCATCCCGAAATCGGCGGAGCCTTCGGCGAATTCCTGAAGCGTCGCGGACGCTGAGATGCCGGACCCCAAGCAGTCCTGGGCCTTCCTCGAGGATTCGGACCTTGTCGTTGGTGCGGCGCAGGTGGAGGCAGGCATCGCCAAAGTCGCCGCGCAGATCGAGAAGCAGTTGAAGGACAGCTACCCGCTGGTGCTGGTGGTGATGGGCGGCGCAGTGGTGTTCGCGGGCCAGCTGCTGCCGCGGTTGCGCATGCCGCTCGACCTGGACTACATCCACGCGACGCGCTACGGAGCAGCCACGCAGGGCGGCAGCATCGAGTGGCGCGTCGGACCGCCGGCTGACGTACGCGGGCGGGCCGTACTGGTGCTGGACGACATCCTCGACGGCGGGCAGACCATGGCCGCGATCCGCGACCGGCTGCTCGCGCTCGGTGCAGAAAGTTTTCACTGTGCCGTCCTGGTGGAAAAAATCCTCACGAAGAAGAAACCGATCGCGGCCGATTTCGTCGGCCTGACCATTCCCGACCGCTTCGTATTCGGCTGCGGCATGGACGCCAAGGGCTACTGGCGCAACCTGCCTGAGATCCGCGCCATGCGGGGCAATTGATGCTGGCGATCCTCGGCGGCAGCGGCCTGACGCAGCTGTCCTCGCTCAGCGAGACGCGCCGCATCGCCGCGCGCACCGCGTTCGGTGAGCCTGCCGGGCCGCTGACGCTGGGACACATCGGCGGGCGCGAAGTACTGTTCCTCGCACGCCATGGGGACGCGCACAGCATCCCGCCGCACCAGGTGAACTATCGTGCCAACATCCAGGCGCTCAAGGATGCGGGAGCCACGCAGATCGCCTCTGTGGCAACGGTGGGCGGCATCCGGCGCGAATTCGGCCCGGGCATGCTCGTCGTGCCGCACCAGATCATCGACTACAGCTGGGGACGCGCCTCGACGTTCTACGAGGGGCCGGGGGCAAAAGTCACACACATCGATTTCACCGAGCCGTATTCCGCCGGCATGCGGGCGAAGCTGCTTGCCGCTGCGAAGTCTTGCGGCGAAGCGGTGTCGGACGGCGGCGTGTACGGCGTAACCCAGGGACCACGGCTGGAAACGGCGGCCGAGATCCAACGCATGGAACGCGACGGCGCGGACCTGGTCGGCATGACGGCGATGCCGGAGGCCGCGCTCGCGCGCGAAGCCGGGCTGGAATACGCCGCGATCGCCGTGGTCGCCAACCATGCCGCGGGCAAGGGCGACAGCGCGCACGCGATTTCTCTTTCCG
Organism: Burkholderiales bacterium; assembly: GCA_035499575.1. GTDB lineage: Bacteria > Pseudomonadota > Gammaproteobacteria > Burkholderiales > SG8-39 > RBG-16-66-20. The sequence continues at coordinate 10,074 of DATJYN010000163.1, forward strand.
CCATCGAGGCCGTCGTCGAGCAGGCGATGAAGCGGGTGCGGCGCATCCTCGAAAAGCTGGCCGCCTCATGATCCGCGATGTCCTCCGCATGGGCGATCCGCGCCTGCTGCAGCGTTCGACCGAAGTCGAGCGGCTGGGGACGCCGGAGACGACGGCAATGCTGCAGGCGCTGCTTGCCGACATGCGCGACACCATGGCGCACTTGAACGGGGCCGGACTCGCCGCGCCGCAAATCGGCGTCGGCCTGCGGGTGGTGATTTTCGGCGTGCACGCCAATGCGCGCTATCCGGACGCGGAGGAGGTGCCGGATACCGTACTGATCAATCCTGAGCTGCAACCTCTTTCCGACGAACTGGAAGAGGGCTGGGAGGGATGCCTGTCCGTGCCGGGCATGCGCGGCGTGGTGCCGCGCTGGACGCGGCTGCGCTATACGGGCTTCGACGAACTCGGCAACCGTTTCGAGCGCGTCGCCGAAAATTTCCACGCGCGCGTGGTCCAGCACGAGTGCGACCACCTCGACGGCATCCTCTACCCGATGCGCATCCGCGACCTGCGCAATTTCGGCTTCAACGAGGAACTGTTTCCGGGGCAGGAACTGCCGGACGAGTAGCGGCCGGTTAAGGCGGCCATTTCAAGCCAGCGTACATTGCAGTGATGCCGGCTCTTTCAACCGCTTTCACCGCTCTTGCCGCGCTCGCCGTCGCCATGGGCATCGGCCGGTTCGCGTTCACCCCGATCATGCCGATGATGCAGGAGGACGCCGGCTTGTCGGTGGCTGACGGCGGCTGGCTGGCCTCGGCCAACTACGCCGGCTACCTGCTGGGCGCGCTGACGGCCATCAGCATGCGCGCGCGACCCGTCATCGTCATTCGCGCCAGTCTTCTCGCGATCGGCCTGGCGACGCTCGCGATGGGCTTGCAGCGCCACCTCGCGCTCTGGATCGCCCTTCGGACCGTCGCGGGAATCGCGAGCGCCTGGGTGCTGGTCTTCGTATCAACCTGGGCACTCGAGCGCCTGGCGCAACTCGGGCGTTCCGACATGAGCGGGGCCGTGTACGCCGGCGTGGGCGCTGGAATCGCCGCCGCCGGGGCAGGATGCCTCCTGCTCATGAACGTGCACTCGACATCGAACGACGCGTGGATTTACCTCGGGCTTGCCTCCCTGGTTGTCACGGCCGCGATTTGGCCGTTTCTCAGGGAGAGTTCTCCACGGCAGGCTACCGAGGCCGCACCGCCAGCAGGCCGGGGGAGGGAGTTCTGGCGTCTGGTGCTCTGCTACGGTGGCTTTGGCTTCGGCTACATCATTCCCGCGACTTTCCTGCCGGCAATGGCGAAGAGCGTAGTCCTGGATCCCAGCTTGTTCGGCTGGGCCTGGCCGGTTTTTGGGGCGGCGGCGCTTGCCTCGACGCTGTTCGTGCCGCGCTTGAAGCGCTTCATGACCGTCCGCGCCGTGTGGATTTGCGGCTGCCTGGTGATGGCGCTGGGGGTGGTGGTTCCGATGATCGTGCCCGGACTGGCCGGCATCATGGCGGCCGCAGTTTGCGTCGGCGGCACCTTCATGGTGGTCACGATGGCGGGCATGGAAGAAGCCCGCAGGGTCGCGGGGCCGCAGGCGCGCGCGCTCATGGCGGCGATGACTTCGGCGTTTGCGTTCGGCCAGATCGCGGGCCCGCTGAGCGTGGGTCTTCTTGCCGGCCCGAAGGGCGGTTACGCCCAGGCCCTGATCGTCGCAGCTGCAGCTCTCGCCGTGAGCGCTCTTTCGCTCATGCAAGGAAAACGCGGATGAAGGAATTGCGCCTGCTTAAATCTGCAGTTCGGTCAGCAGTTCCTGCTCGAGCTTCAGCACCGCCTTGGCGTCGGATAGCGCAGCGCCCGACACGAGGAATACGTCCTCGGCGCGGTCCCCCAGCGTGTTGACCTTCGCGGAATAGAGGTTGAGGCGGTAGTCGGCGAGCTGGCGCGCCACGCGGTAGAGCAGGCCGGGCCGGTCGCTGGCAACGATGTTGAGCGAGTGGTAGGCGCCGCGCTCGTCAGGCCGGATGTCGACCGCGGGTGGGATCGGAAAATGGCGCACGCGCCGCGACACGCGCCCGCTGCCGGGCGGCGGCAGCGGTGCTTCGGACTGCAGTTCCGTAGCGAGCTCGGTTTCGATGAGCGCCATCATGTCCCGGTAGTGAGCGCCGGGTCCCTTGCCCATGACCATGAAGGTGTCGAGCGCGTAGCCGTTGCGAGTGGTGTGGATCTTGGCTTCGACGATGTTGAAGCCGGCGCGCTCGAAGTAGCTGCAGATGCGCGCGAACAGCACTTCGCGGTCGGGGGCGTAAATCATCACCTGCAGTCCTTCGCCGAAGCGCGAAAGGCGCGCGCGCACCACCGGCACCTTGGTGTCGACTCGGTAGTGCAAGTTGCGCGTCTGCCAGGCGATCTCCTGCGCGTCGTGCCGCAGGAAGTAGGTGGTGTCCAGGCTTTCCCAGAACTTGTCCTTGACGGTGTCCGACATCGCGTACAGGCGCAGCAGGCGCATCGCCTCTGCCTGCTTCTCTGCCACCGCGGTGTCGAGCGCCGGCGCCTCGCCGGCGAGCACGCGCCGCGCCATGCGGAACAGGTCCTCCAGCAGCTTCGCTTTCCAGCCGTTCCAGACCTTGGGGCTGGTGCCGCGGATGTCCGCGACCGTGAGCAGGTAAAGCGCCACCAGGCGGCGCTCATCGCCGACCGTGGCGGCGAAGGCACGCGCCACCTCGGGGTCGTCCACGTCCTGCTTCTGCGCCACCGAGGACATGGTCAGGTGGTGCTCCACCAGGAAGGCGACCAGTTCGGTGTCCTCGCGCGAAAAGCCGTGCCGCCGGCAGAAGCGGCGCGCGTCCACCTTGCCGAGCGTCGAGTGGTCGCCGCCGCGCCCCTTGGCGATGTCGTGGAACAGCGCAGCGACGTACAGCAGCCAGTGGCGTTCGAAACCGCTCATCAGCTGGCTGCAGAGCGGGAACTCATGCGCAAACTCGGGCATCGTAAAGCGGCGCAGGTTCCTCAGCACCGTCAGGATGTGCTGGTCGACCGTATACACGTGGTACAGGTCGTGCTGCATCTGGCCGACGATGCGGCCGAATTCGGGCATGTAGGCTCCGAGCACATCGTACTGGTTCATGCGGCGGAACTCGTGCACGATGCCGCGCGGCTGCTGCAGGATGTGCACGAACAGCAGGCGTGCCAACGGATCGCGCCGCAGGCGCGCGTCCAGCCGGCCGCGCGCGCGCCACAGCGCGCGCAACGTGCCGGCGGCCATGCCGCGCAGGTCACTGTGCTGCTGCATCAGCAGGAAGCTCTCGAGGATTGCGCGCGGCTCGCGTTCGAACAGGTCTTCGCGCCGCGCCTCGAGCAGCGTGCCGCGCGCCTGGAAACGCTCGTTTAGCGCGCGCGGCGGGCTTTCCGGCTCCGGGGCGAAGCGCGCCTGCAGATTCTGCAGCAGGATGGTGTTGAGCTGGGTGATCGCCTTGGCGTTGCGGTAATAGGCCTGCATCAGCTGCTCGCTGGCGCGCCGCGAGGGCTTCGCGATGTAGCCGTACTGCGTGGCGAGCGCGTCCTGGTAGTCAAAGGCGATGCGGTCCTCGCGGCGGCCGGCAAGGTAGTGCAGGCGGATGCGCAGGTCCTGCAGGAAAGCCTCGTGGCGCGCAAGGCGCAGCGCTTCGCCCTTCTGCAGCAGGCCGGGCTTCACCAGGTCGCGCCAGTGGCCGCCGATGCCGCAGGCCTTCGCAATCCAGCGGATCACCTGCAGGTCGCGCTGGCCGCCGGGCGCCTCCTTGAGGTTGGGCTCGAGCGCGAATGGCGTGTCGCGGTGCTTGGCGTGGCGCTGTTCCTGCTCGAGTTTCTTCGCCTTGAGGAAGGCCGCCGGGTCGGCGATCCGCTCGATCGCCTTGGCCAGGCGGCGGAACAGCGCGGCGCTGCCCGCGAGCGGGCGCGCTTCCTGCAGCGCGGTCTGGATGGTGATGTCCGCCTGCGCCGTTTCTACGCAGGCCTCCACCGTGCGCACGCTGTGGCCGATTTCCAGGCCGATATCCCAGAACATGCCGACCAGCCGCTCGATGCGCTCTCGGTCCCCGGCCGAGGGTTCGGCGGCGAGCAGGATCAGCACGTCGACGTCGGAGTAGGGAAACAGTTCGCCGCGGCCGTAGCCGCCCGTGGCCACCAGCGCCATCGAATTTCCCGGACTGCCCACAGGCCCGTATTCACGCCACAGGTCCTGCAGCGTCTGGTCGATCAAGCGCGCATGCTCCCGCAGCAGCCAGGCGGGCTTGCGGCCTTTCTGGTAGGCCTCGCGCAGCGCGTCGCGGGATTGCTGCAGGCCGCCGCGCAGGACTTCGATCGGCGCCGAGGCGTTCATGCGCGGGTCAGCTGACGATTCCCGGCGGGGGCGGGGGCGTGCCAGCCGATACCGTAAGCACCTCGTAGCCGGCGTCGGTCACCAGCACCGTATGCTCCCATTGCGCCGACAGGCTGTGGTCCTTGGTCACGATCGTCCAGCCGTCGGCGAGCTCGCGGATGCCAGGCTTGCCGGCATTGATCATCGGCTCGATGGTGAAGGTCATCCCGGGCTCCAGGCGCAGTCCGGTGCCGGCCTTGCCGTAGTGGAGCACCTGGGGTTCCTCATGGAACTTCCGGCCGATGCCATGGCCGCAGAATTCGCGCACGATCGAGAAACCATGCTGCTCGGCGTGCGCCTGGATCGCCGCGCCGATGTCGCCCAGTTGCGCGCCCGGACGCACCTTCGCGATGCCGAGCCACATGCAGTCGTAGGTCACGTCCACCAGGCGGCGTGCCTGGATGCCCGGCTCGCCGACGTAATACATTCGGCTCGAGTCGCCGTGGAAGCCGTCCTTGATCACCGTCACGTCGATATTCAGGGCGTCGCCCACCTTGAGCACGCGATCGCCCGGGATGCCGTGGCAGACCTGATGGTTCACCGAGGTACAGATCGACTTGGGGAAGGGTTTGTAGCCCGGTGGCGCGTAGTTCAGGGGTGCCGGCACGGTTCCCTGTACCCCGACCATGTAGGCATGGCAGAGGTCGTTCAGCTTCCCGGTGGTCACGCCGGGCTTTACGTAGGCGGTGATGTAGTCGAGCACCTCCGAGGCGAGCCTGCCCGCCACGCGCATCCTCGCAACCTCTTCCTGATTCTTGGCGACGACCGGCATCCGCTACCCGGAAAAAGCGCTGATTATGCTAGAATTTCGGGCTGGTCTGGGCATTTGCCCGAGCCAAATTTCCCGCCCGGTATTTAGGGTGCCCCCTTGGGGGTGCGTCAACCGGTGCGGCAGACACTTAACCCTAAACCGTGGAGCACGACATGTCGGTAACAATGCGTCAAATGCTGGAGGCGGGGGTCCATTTCGGCCACCAAACCCGCTATTGGAACCCGAAGATGGCGCAGTACATCTTCGGGCACCGCAACAAGATCCACATCATCAACCTGGAAAAGACCCTGGCGCTGTACCAGGAGGCGGTCAAGTTCGTGCGCCAGCTGGCGGCCAACAAGGGCAACATCCTGTTCGTCGGCACTAAGCGCCAGGCGCGCGAAATCCTGCACGAGGAAGCGGTCCGTTGCGGCATGCCCTACGTCGACCACCGCTGGCTCGGCGGCATGCTGACCAACTTCAAGACCGTAAAGCAGTCGATCAAGCGCCTGAAGGAAATGGAAGGCATGGTCGAGGACGGTTCGCTCGAGCGGCTGTCCAAGAAAGAAGCCCTCGGCATCCAGCGCGAGCTGGCCAAGCTGCAGCGCTCGCTCGGCGGCATCAAGGACCTGACCAGCCTGCCCGACGCACTGTTCATCATCGATGTCGGCTACCACAAGGGCGCAGTTACCGAAGCTGTGAAGCTCGGCATTCCCGTCGTGGCTGTGATCGACACAAACCATTCGCCGGACAAGATCGCCTACGTGATCCCCGGCAACGACGATTCGAGCCGCGCGATCCGGTTGTATGCGCGCGGCATGGCCGATGCAGTGCTGGAAGGCCGCTCGCAGGCAGTCGAAGAGGTGGTGGCAGCGTCGCGCGACGAGTTCGTCGAAGTGGCGGAAGAGGGCGGCAACTGACCGGGCAGCCCCGATATCCATGAAAAGGGGCCCTGACCGGCCCCTTTTTTTCAATCAGAGATTCAAAGGAAACGAAGGAACGTATGGCAGAGATTACCGCGGGCCTGGTGAAGGAACTGCGCGAGCAGACCGGGCTTGGAATGATGGAATGCAAAAAGGCGCTGGCCGAGGCCGGCGGAGACCTGAAGAAGGCCGAGGAACTGCTGCGCATCAAGAGCGGCGCGAAAGCGAGCAAGGCCGCCGGCCGCGTCGCGGCCGAAGGCGTGATCGGCGCCTATCTCTCCGCCGACGCGAAGCTGGGCGCGCTCATCGAGCTGAATTGCGAGACCGACTTCGTCGCCAAGAACGACGATTTTCTCGCCTTCGCGCAAGCGCTCGCCGAGCTCGTCGCCGCCAAGAATCCGGCCGATATCGCCGTGCTGACCGCCTACCCGGGGATCGAGGCACAGCGCCAGGCGCTGGTGCAGAAGATCGGCGAGAACATCACTATCCGCCGTTTCTCGCGGATGCAGGCCAAGGGGAAGCTGGCGCAATACGTCCACGGCGGGCGTATCGGCGTGCTGGTGGACTATGACGGCGCGGACGAGACGGGCAAGGACGTCGCGATGCACATCTCGTTCTCCAAGCCGGCTTACATGACGAAAGCCGAAGTTCCGGCGGATATCGTCGGCCGCGAGCGCGATATCCTTGCCGCGCGCGCCAAGGACTCCGGCAAGCCAGCCGAAATCGTCGCCAAGATGGTCGAGGGCGGCCTGAACAAGTTTCTCGCCGAAAGCACGCTGCTCGGCCAGCCGTTCGTCAAGGACGACAAGCAGACTGTCGAGAAGATGCTCGCCGCCAGGAAAACCAGGCTGCTGGGATATCGGTTCCTCGTCGTCGGCGAAGGCATCGAGAAAAAGGCCAATGACTTCGCCGCAGAAGTCATGTCGATGGTGAAGAACTAGAACTGCATGAAGCCGAAATACAAGCGCATCCTCCTGAAGCTTTCCGGCGAAGCGCTGATGGGGGAAGGCAGCTACGGCATCAGCCGCCCGACTATCGAGGCGATCGTCGCGGAGATCGCCGGCGTCGCGCGACAGGGCGTGGAGATCGGCGTGGTCATCGGCGGCGGCAACATTTTCCGCGGCGTGGCGCTTGGCGCGTCCGGCATGGACCGGGCGACCGCGGATTACATGGGCATGCTGGCGACGGTCATGAACGCGCTTGCGCTGCAGGATGCAATGCGCCACGCAGGCGTGGCCAGCCGCGTGCAGTCGGCGCTCAACATCGAGCAGGTGATCGAACCTTACATCCGCGGCAAGGCGATCCGCTACCTGGAAGAGGGCAAGGTGGTGATTTTCGCCGCCGGCACCGGCAACCCGTTTTTCACCACCGACACGGCCGCGGCGCTGCGCGCCAGCGAGGTCGGCGCGGAGATCGTGCTGAAGGCCACCAAGGTGGACGGCGTGTACACTAGCGATCCGAAAAAAGACGCCGGTGCGAAGCGCTACAGCCGCATCAGTTTCGACGAGGCCATCCAGCGCGACCTGAAGGTCATGGACGCGACGGCGCTGGCGCTCTGCAGGGACCAGCGGCTGCCGGTCAACGTGTTCAGCATCTTCCGCAGCGGCGCGCTCGGGCGCGTGGTCGCTGGGGAAGACGAAGGCACCCTGGTGCATGTCTAGCGGCGGACGGAGGCAGCCATGATCGCGGATCTAAAGAAAACCACCGAGGCCAGGATGCACAAGAGCATCGAAGCCTTCAAGGCGGACCTCGCCAAGGTGCGCACCGGGCGCGCGCACCCCGGCATCCTCGACCACGTGAGCGTCGACTATTACGGCGCGGCGACGCCGCTCAACCAGGTCGCCAAGATCTCGCTGATCGATGGCCGCACCATCGGCGTCGCGCCGTTCGAGAAGAAGCTCGCGCAGGCCATCGAGAAGGCGATCCGCGACTCCAACCTGGGCCTCAACCCGGCATCCGCCGGCGACATGATCCGCGTGCCGATGCCCTCGCTGACCGAGGAACGCCGCAAGGAACTCGCGAAAGTCGTGCACAAGGAGGCGGAAACCGCGCGCATTGCGATCCGCAACTTGCGCCGCGATGCCATCCAGGCTGTCAAGGAAGCCCTGAAGAAGAAGGAAATCTCCGAGAACGACGAGCGCCGTTCCGCCGACGAAGTGCAGAAACTCACCGACCGGCACGTCGCGGAGATCGACAAGCTGCTGGCGCAAAAAGAAGCCGAACTGATGGCGGTGTGAGGGCGCCGCATGCGAGCCAAAGCCGCGCACGCCAGCTCCACCGTCGAGATCCCCCCGTATGGCGACGTGCCGCACCATGTCGCCGTCATCATGGACGGCAACGGCCGCTGGGCGAAGCAGCGCCGCCTGCCGCGCATCGCCGGCCACAAGCGCGGAGTCGAGGCGGTGCGCGCGACCGTCAAGGCCTGCGCCGAGAACGGCGTCGGGTACCTCACCCTGTTCGCGTTCAGTTCCGAGAACTGGCGTCGACCGGCGGACGAAGTGGCGCTGCTCATGCAGCTGTTCGCCTGGGCGCTCGAGAACGAAGTGCAGAAGCTGCACAGCAACGGCATCCGCCTGAAAGTGGTCGGCGACCAGAGCCGCTTCGACCCTAAGATCCAGGCGTTGAGCACCGAGGGAGAACGCCTTACCGCCGCCAACGCCGGCCTGACGCTGACCATCGCAGCCAACTACGGCGGCCGCTGGGACATCCTCCAGGCGCTGTCCCGCCTGGAAGGCGAGCGGCCCGGAGCGGCCGCGCAGGGCGTGCGCGAGGAAGACCTGGCGCCCTACCTGGCGATGAGCTACGCGCCGGAGCCCGACCTGTTCATCCGCACCGGCGGCGAGCAGCGCGTGAGCAACTTCCTGCTCTGGCAGCTTGCGTATACCGAATTGCACTTCACCGACACGCTCTGGCCTGATTTCGACGCCGCGGCGCTCGAAGCCGCGTTCGTCTGGTACCGCAAGCGCGAGCGTCGCTTCGGACGCACCAGCGAGCAGCTCGCGGAGAAGCCGCAACCCGCTACCGGGCGCACGCCGCTGCCCGCCGCCACCGACGCCTGAGCGCTTGCTCTCAAAAAGGGTACTGACGGCGGCAGTGCTGGTGGCCGCGCTGCTTGCGGCGTTTTTCTTCCTCGATCGGCAGCAGTTCCGGCTGCTGGTCGCGCTGATCATGGGGCTCGCCGCCTACGAATGGGCGGCGTTATGCGGCAGCGGCAAAGCCGCGGCCGCAGCCTATGCAGCGGTCTGCATCCTCCTGTATTTCTCGCTTGTCCTGCTGCCCGGGCTGATCGGCGGCGCGACGTGGGCGGCGGCGGCGTTTTGGCTGCTCATCGCGCCATGGTGGCTTTCGCGCGGATTCCTGCCTGGTCCCAAGAGCGTGCTGTCTCTCGCCGGCATCGTTGTCATCGTCCCCGCCGGCGCGGCCATGGCATGGATGCCGCACGGCCAGCTTCTGGCGGTGCTTGGATTGGTGGTGGTGGCGGATACCGCGGCCTACTTCTGCGGCAGGGCATTCGGACGCCGCAAACTGGCGCCCACGATAAGCCCGGGCAAGACCTGGGAAGGGGCGATCGGCGGCAGCATGGGCTGCCTTATCTACGCTACCATTTGCGCAATGTCGATCCCGGATTTTCAGGCTCGCGTGGAGGGTTCGGGCTGGCCCATGTTTCTCGCCGCCGCCGTCCTTCTGGGCGGCGTGAGCATCATCGGCGACCTGTTCGAGTCCGCCGCCAAACGGCGCGCGGGCGTGAAGGACAGCGGCAGCCTGCTGCCCGGTCACGGCGGGGTCCTGGACCGCGTCGACAGCGCGACAGCAATTCTGCCGGTGGCAATGCTGCTGATGCAGGCGACAGGCACGGCATGACCCAAGGCCTCACGCTGCTGGGAGCGACCGGATCGATCGGCGCGAGCACGCTGGACGTCGTCGCTCGCCACTCCGGCCGATTCCGGGTTTTCGCGCTCACCGCGCACCGCTCCGCCGACGCTTTGCTCGCGCTCTGCCTGCGACACGCGCCGCGCTATGCCGTGCTGTCGGGGCTCCAGGAAGACGCCGGCCTGCGCCGGCGCTATGCCGACGCCGGCTGCAGGACTGAACTGCTGTTCGGTGCGCAAGCGCTGGAGCAGGTGGCTGCGGACGCGGAATGCGACGTGCTGATGGCCGCGATCGTCGGTGCCGCCGGCCTTGCGCCGACGCTCGCGGGAGCGCGCGCAGGCAAGCGCGTTCTGCTCGCCAACAAGGAAGCGCTGGTGATGGCCGGCCCGTTCTTCATGCGCGCGGTGCGCGAGCGCGGCGCCGTGCTGCTGCCGATAGACAGCGAACACAATGCGGTGTTCCAGTGCCTGCCGCAGGAAGCGGCGCAGTTGTCCGGCCGGACCGATGTGAATTCGGTTCGGCGCATCCTTCTCACCGCCTCGGGCGGACCGTTCCGTTCGGCGCCGCTGGAACGCCTGACCCGCGTGACACCCGATGAAGCCTGCGCGCACCCGAACTGGGTGATGGGGCGCAAGATTTCGGTGGATTCTGCGACCATGATGAACAAAGGACTCGAAGTCATCGAGGCGCGCTGGCTGTTCGGCGTTGCGCCCGAATGCATTGAGGTGCTGATCCATTCGCAGAGCATCATCCATTCGATGGTCGAATTCGTCGACGGGTCCGTCATCGCGCAGATGTCCAACCCGGACATGCGCGTGCCGATCGCGCATGCGCTGGGATTTCCGGAACGCATCGAGTCCGGCGCGGCGCAACTCGACCTCGCAGCCCTGGGGCAGCTTTCCTTCGAGCGTCCTGACGCGCAGCGCTTCCCCTGCCTCGGCCTGGCCTACGCGGCTCTCCGCGAAGGCGGCACGGCGCCGGCGGTGCTGAACGCCGCCAACGAAGTCGCGGTCGCCGCCTTCCTCGACGGCAGGCTGCGCTATACGGCGATCCCGCAGGTCATCGAGCATGTCCTGCGGATGACGCCGGCCGCCGCTGCGGATTCCCTTGATACGGTTCTGGATGCCGATCGGCGCGCGCGCCGCGCGGCTACCGACGGCGTCGCCGCGCTGATGGGCAGGGCGGCATGAACATCCTGCACACGGTCGTTTCGTTTGTCGTCGCGCTCGGAGTGCTGATCGTCGTGCACGAATACGGCCACTACCTGGTAGCGCGGCTTTGCAATGTAAAAGTGCTGCGCTTTTCGGTCGGCTTCGGACGCCCGCTGGCGACCTGGCGGCTCGGCCGCGATGCTACCGAGTGGAGCGTCGCGGCGATTCCGTTCGGCGGCTACGTCAAGATGCTCGACGAGCGCGAAGCCCCCGTGCAGGAAAGCGAGCTGCACCGGGCCTTCAACCGCCAGGGCGTCGGCCGGCGCTTCCTGATCGTGCTCGCCGGTCCGGTCTTCAACTTCGTGTTCGCGATCCTGGTCTACGCCGGCCTGTTCATGTACGGGCTGCCGGAGGCGCGGCCGGTGCTCGCGCAGCCCGCCGCCGGCACGCTCGCGCAAAGCGCCGGCTTCGAGGCCGGCGACACCGTGCGCTCGATCGACGGCGAGCCGATGAAGACCTGGCAGGACCTGCGCTGGCGCGTGCTGCAAGGCGCGCTGCAACGCGAAGCACTGCGCTTCGAAGTCACCGGGGCGCATGGCGATATCTCGATGCACGTGCTCGACCTGCGCGGCTATCCCTCCGAGGACGTCGAGAGCGACGCGCTCGAACGCATCGGCCTGCGGTTGCACCGCCCGCCGCTCGATCCCGTGATCGGGCGCGTGGTGCCGGGCGCAGCCGCAGAGCGCGCGGGGCTGGCAGCCGATGATCGGGTGACCCAGGCGGACGGCAAGCCGGTGGCGAACTGGGAGGCGCTGGTGCAGGCGATCCGCAGCCACCCCGGCGAGGTGCTGAGGCTGACCATCGAACGCGACGGCGCGCAGCTGAAGATCGACGTCCTGCCGGAGGCGGTGAACGAGAACGGCACGAAAATCGGCCGGATCGGCGCCGCGCCGCGCATTCCGCCGGCGGAATCCGAACGCATCGTGGTGCGGGTGAGTTACGGCCCGCTCGACAGCCTTGCCAAGGCCGTTGCGAAAACCTGGGACATCTCGGTCTTCAGCCTCAAAATGCTCGGCAAGATGTTGACCGGCGAAGTATCCTGGAAGCACCTGTCCGGTCCCGTGACCATCGCGGATTATGCCGGCCAGTCCGCGCAGATGGGCTGGCTTGCCTACGCGACGTTCCTGGCGCTGATCAGCATCAGCCTCGGCGTGCTGAATCTGCTGCCGATTCCGCTGCTGGACGGCGGGCACTTGATGTATTATTCGGTGGAAATAATCAAGGGGAGTCCGGTGTCCGAGCGAGCCATGGAACTCGGACAGCGCGTTGGTCTTGCGCTGCTCCTCGTCGTCATGGCATTCGCTTTCTACAACGACCTGAATCGCCTGTTTTCCGGATAGTCATGCGCAAGCGTTTACTCGCGGTCCTCGCTTGCGCGCTGCTGGCCGCGGCGACCGGCGTCCTGGCGCAATCGTTCAAACCCTTCGTGGTCAAGGACATCCGGGTCGAAGGCCTGCAGCGCACCGAACCCGGCACCGTTTTCAGCTACCTGCCGGTCAAGGTCGGCGAGACCATGAACGAGGAAAAGGGACAGCAGGCGCTGCGCGCGCTTTTCGCCACCGGATTTTTCCGCGACGTGCGTCTGGAAGTCGAAAACAACGTGCTGGTGGTTCTGGTCGAGGAGCGGCCCGCGGTCGCGCAGATCGACCTGGTCGGCATCAAGGAATTCGAACCGGATGCCGTGAAGCGCATCCTGCGCGACGCCGGCCTCGCAGAGGGACGCACCTTCGACCGCGCGGTGCTCGACAACGCGGAACAGGAACTGAAACGCCAGTACCTCTCGCGCGGCCGCTACGCCGCCGAAGTGCAGTCGACGGTGACGCCGCTGGAACGCAACCGCGTGGGCATCAGCATAGCGGTGACGGAAGGCGCGGTGGCGAAGATCCGCGGGATCAACATCGTCGGCAGCCAGGCGTTCAGCGAATCGCTGCTGCTCGAACAGTTCGCGCTGCGCACGCCCGGCTGGCTCACCTGGTACACCAAGGCGGACCAGTATTCGAAACAGAAGCTTGCCGCCGACCTGGAGACCCTGCGTTCGTACTACCAGGACCGCGGCTATGTCGATTTCACGGTCGAGTCGACGCAGGTGTCGATCACGCCCGACAAGCAGGACATCTACATCACGATCAACGTGATCGAGGGCGAGAAGTACTCGATCTCCGACGTCAAGCTGGACGGGCAGATGCTGGTTCCGAGGGAGGAACTGCAGAAGCTGGTGCGCGTCAAGGCCGGCGACGTGTTCTCGCGCCAGCGCATCACCGAGACCACCAAGGCGATCTCCGACCGGCTGGGCAACGACGGCTATGCCTTCGCCAACGCCACGGCGATCCCTCAGGTCGACAAGCAAAAGCGCACGGTGGGCCTGACGATCGTGGTCGACCCCGGCCGGCGGGTGTACGTGCGCCGCATCAGCGTGGCCGGCAACACCCGGACCCGGGACGAGGTGGTGCGCCGCGAGATGCGCCAGTTGGAAGGTGCCTACTACGATGCGTCGAAGATCGAGCTCTCCAAGCGGCGCATCGACAAGACGCAGTACTTCAAGGACGTGACGGTGGAAACAGCCCCGGTTGCGGACAGCGCCGACCAGATCGACGTGAATTTCACGGTCGAGGAAAAGCCCACCGGCTCGATCCTGCTGGGCGCGGGCTTTTCGACGGTGGACAAGCTCCTGGTGTCCGGATCCATCTCGCAGGCGAATGTATTCGGCAGCGGCAAGTTTCTTTCCGCCCAAGTCAGCACCGGCAAGGTAAACCGGGTCTATTCGCTTTCCTACCTGAACCCGTACTTCACCGTGGACGGGGTCAGCCAGGGTTTCGACCTCTATAACCGGCACATTGACGCATCCAGCCTCGTGGTCGGCGCCTACAAGACCGACACCACTGGCGCGGGTCTCAAGTTCGGCTATCCGCTCAACGAAACGGATACGATCAACTACGGCGTCGTCGCCGAGGACGTCAGGCTCACCCTGTTCAGCAATAGCCCGCTGCAGTACATTGCGTTCCAGTCCGCATTTGGCGACGCGTACCGGTACGGCTCCGGGAACCTCGGCTGGACCCGCGACCGCCGCGACAGCGCGCTGCTGCCGACTTCGGGGTCGATCACGCGCGCCGGGATCGAGGTTGCCGGCGGCGACTTGGCGTATTACCGGGCCAACCTCAGCCAGCAGTGGTTCTACCCCATCAGCCGCACGTACACATTTTCCCTCAGAGGCGAATTCGGCTACGTCGACGGCCTGGACAACAAGGCGGTGCCGTTCTTCAAGAATTTCTATGCCGGCGGACCCGACTCGGTGCGCGGCTACAAGGCGTATTCGCTTGGGCCCCAGGACATACAAGGCAACTCATTGGGCGGGACGCGCAAGCTGATCGGCAGCGCCGAGTTCCTGTTTCCCGTCCCCGGCGCCCAGCAGGACAAGTCGCTGCGGCTCTCCGCATTCGTTGATACGGGGCAGGTCTATGGCGCCAGCGAAAAATTCGACCTCGGCGAATTGCGCTATTCGGCCGGTCTCGGCCTCAACTGGACTTCGCCCTTCGGGCCGCTGCGCATCTCCCTCGCGCAGGCCTTGAACGCGAAGAAAGACTTTGACCGGACTGAACATATACAATTCACCTTTGGAACCACTTTCTAGCATTCTGCCGACAAGCCGCCCATGCGCCGCTCACTCCTGACCCTCGCCGCCGCCGGGCTCTGTCTGGCCGTCCCGGCAGGTGCCGCCTATGCCCAGGGCAAGATCGGCGTCGTCCAGATCGAGCGCATCGTGCGCGACTCGGCGCCCGCGCTGCGCGCGCAGAAGAAGCTCGAAGCAGAATTCTCCAAGCGCGAAGCCGAGCTGACCAAGGCTGCCGACCAGCTCAAGCGCATGCAGGACGAGCTGGAGAAGGAAGGCGTGACCATGTCGGAGGCGCAGCGCCGCGCCAAGGAGCGCGATTTGAACGAACTTACGCGCGACTTCCAGAAGCGGCAGCGCGATTACCGCGAGGACGTCAACCAGCGCCGCAACGAGGAGCTGTCGCAGGTCATCGACCAGGCGAACCGCATCATCCGGCAGATCGCAGAGCAGGAAAAGTACGACATCATCTTCCAGGAAGCCGCGTACGCGAACCCGCGCATCGACATTACCGACAAGGTGATCAAGGCGATGGAAACCAAACCGCCCGCGCCCGCCGCCAAATGACATGGCCGTGCCGCTCACGCTCGCGCAGATCGCGTCGCGCCTTGGCGGCAGGATCGCCGGCGATCCGGAAATCCTGATCCGGCAGGTCGGGTCGCTGGAGCGCGCCGGCCCCGGCCAGATCGGCTTCCTCTCCAATCCGAAGCACGTTTCGAAACTCGCCGGCACGCGCGCTTCGGCCGTGGTGCTCGGCGCCGACTCGGAATCGCTTACCGCGCTGCCGCGGATCGTTTGCGACAACCCCTATGCCTACTTCGCCCGGGTGTCGCAGCTGTTCAATCCGCTAACCAGCCAGGCGTCCGGTGTCCATCCGGCCGCGGTGGTGGCGCACGGGGTAAAACTCGGCGCGCGCGTTTCTATCGGCGCAGGCTGCGTAATCGGGGAAGGGGCATCGATCGGCGACGACAGCTGCCTCTACTCACGCGTGACGGTATACGCCGGCTGCCGCATCGGCGCGCGCGCAATCGTGCATTCAGGCGCCGTGATCGGCGCCGACGGTTTTGGCATGGCGCCCGATGCCGGCCGTTGGGTGAAAATCCCGCAGATAGGCGGCGTGGTCATCGGCGACGACGTCGAAATCGGCGCCAACACCACTATCGATCGCGGCACGCTGGACGACACGGTGATCGGGGCGGGCGTAAAGCTGGACAACCAGGTCCAGATCGGCCACAACTGCCGCATCGGCGCGCATACGGCGATGGCGGGCTGCGCGGCGGTCGCCGGCAGCACCTCGATCGGCGAGCACTGCGCGATCGGCGGCAGCGCCGGCATCCTCGGCCACCTGACGATTTGCGACCACGTGACCGTTTCGGCCTTTACCCTGATTTCACGCTCGATCCACAAACCGGGAACCTACAGCGGCGTATTCCCGGCCGACGAGCACGAATCGTGGCTGCGCAACACCGCGGTCGTGCGTCATCTCGATGAACTCATGGGGCGCGTGCGGGCTCTCGAAAGGCTGCAAAAAGGCAAGGAGACGGGCGATGGCTGAGATGGATATCCACGAGGTGCTTGCGTACCTGCCGCAGCGCTACCCGGTGCTGATGATCGACCGGGTGCTGGAGTGCGAACCGGGCAAGCGCATTCTCGCGCTGAAGAACGTCTCGTCGAACGAGCCGTACTTCCAGGGTCATTTCCCGGGACGGCCGGTGATGCCCGGCGTGCTGATCCTGGAGGCCATGGCGCAGGCCGCAGCGATCCTTGGCCTGCGCACGCTGGTCACCCGGCCCGACCCGAATACGACCTATTACTACGCCGGCATCGACAATGCGCGCTTCAAGCGGCCGGTCGAGCCCGGCGACCAGCTGATGATCGAAATCGTCATTCAGGGCTCGAAGCGCGGCATCTGGAAGTTCGGCTGCACCGTCAAGGTCGACGGTGTGCTGGTCAGCGAAGCCGACATCCTCTGCGCCTACCGCAGCACGCCTGCCGCGGGCCAATGATCCATTCGACCGCCATCGTCGAACCTGGCGCGCGGCTCGCCGCCAACGTCAGCGTCGGCGCCTATACGCTGATCGGCGCGCAGGTGGAGGTCGGCGAGGGGACGGTGATCGGGCCGCACGTGGTGATCGAGGGCCGCACGCGCATCGGCCGCGACAACCGCATCTCGCAATTCGCGTCAATCGGCGGCCCGCCGCAGGACACCAAGTATGCCGGCGAGGACACCGCGGTGGAAATCGGCGACCGCAACACCTTCCGGGAGTACGTCACGATCAACCGCGGCACCATCGGCGACGCCAAGATAACGCGCATCGGCAATGACAACTGGGTGATGGCTTACGTGCATTTTGCGCATGACTCGCAGATCGGCAGCCATGCGATCTTCGCCAACGCCTGCGCGCTCGCGGGCCACGTGCACATCGGCGACTGGGCGATCCTCAGCGGCTACACGCTGGTGCACCAGTTCGTACGCGTCGGCGCGCACAGTTTCACCGGCATGGGCACGGCCCTGGACCGGGACCTGCCGCCGTACGTGCGCGCGGCCGGCAACCGGGCGCAGCCCTACGGCATCAACACCGTCGGCCTGCGCAGGCGCGGCATGTCTTCCGGCACGATCGACGCGCTAAAACAGGCCTACAAGGCGATCTACCGGCACGGCCTCGGGCAGGACGAAATGCGGCGCGAGCTGGAGACGCAGGCGCGAGGCTGCCCGGAAGTGCGGGCAATGCTCGATTTCCTGAACGCGTCGAAGCGCGGCTACATACGCTAGTGCCGGAGCAGGCTAGCGTCCACGTCGGCATGGTGGCCGCGGAGGCCTCGGGCGACCTGCTCGCGGCGCACCTGATCGAAGCGCTGCGGGAGCGCCGTCCGTCACTGCGATTTTCCGGCATCGGCGGTCCGCGCATGATCGCGCAGGGTTTCGAATCGCAGGTGCCGATGGACAAGCTGGGTGTTCGCGGTTACGCGGAGGTGCTGCGACGCTATCGTGAGATTTCCGGCATCCGGCGCGAAATCGCAGAACGCTTCCTTCGCGAGCGGCCGGCGGCCTTCATCGGCGTCGATTCGTCCGACTTCAACCTCGGCCTGGAGCGCAGGCTGAAGGACGCGGGCATCCCGACGATCCAGTACGTCAGCCCTTCGATCTGGGCCTGGCGCGGCTGGCGCACGCGGCGCATCCTGCGCTCCGTCAACCATATCCTGGCGATCTTTCCGTTCGAGCCGGCGCTGTACGAGAAGCAGGGCTTGCCGGTGACCTATGTCGGCCACCCGCTCGCCGACCTGATCCCGATGGAACCCGACAAGTCCGGCGCGCGCGCCGAACTGCGCATGCCGCCAGGCTGCCGCGTGGTGGCGTTGCTGCCCGGCAGCCGCCGTTCCGAACTGCACTACATGGCGGAACTGTTCCTCAAGACGGCGCGCCGCCTGCTGCAGGAGGTGCCCCAGGCGCACTTCGTGGTGCCGACGGCATCGCGCGAGACGCGAGAACTGTTCGAAGCGGCAAGGCGCCGCGAGCAATTCGCGGGCCTGCCGCTCACGCTGCTGTTCGGCCATTCGCACGAGGCGCTGAGCGCCGCGGATATCGCCCTGGTGGCGAGCGGCACTGCGACGCTGGAGACTGCGCTCATCAAGACACCGATGGTCATCGCCTACCGGCAATCGCCCCTGACCTCGGCGCTGATGCGCCGCATGGCCTACCTGCCGTACATCGGTTTGCCGAACATCCTTGCGGGAGAGGCGCTGGTGCCGGAGTTCGTTCAGGAGAAAGCAACCCCGGAAGCGCTCGCCAATGCGCTGCTCGAGCTGCTGCACGACGCCGGCGCGCAGCGGCGCCAGGTCGAGAAATTCCATGAAATCCATGTCCTGCTGCGCCAGAACACGGCGCAGAAGGCAGCCGAGGCAGTGCTTGCCGTCATCGATGCGGGCGGCCGTTAACGTCTGTGGGGTAGATGAAGCGGGCCGCGGCCCGCTGGCCGGAGCGGTGTTCGCCGCGGCCGTCATCCTCGATCCGGCGCGGCCGATCCAGGGACTCAAGGATTCGAAGCTGCTGAGCGCCATGCGGCGCGAGACTCTTTTCCTGCTGATCCGGGAAAACGCCGTCGCCTATGCAATCGCGCAGGCTTCGGTGGAAGAAATCGATCGCTTGAACATCCTGCAGGCGACCATGCTGGCGATGCGCCGCGCGGTGCTGGCGCTGCGGGTCGCGCCCGACGAAGCCTGGATCGACGGCAACCGCTGCCCGGAGCTGGCCTGCCGCGCCCGCGCATTCGTGCAGGGCGACCGCCTGCACCCGGTGATCTCGGCCGCCTCGATCCTCGCCAAGACCGCGCGGGACGCGGAGATGCTCCGCTTGCACGAGCAGTACCCGCAATACCGCTTCGACCGGCACAAGGGTTATCCGACGCCCGAGCACCTCGGGCTCCTCGAGCGCCACGGCGCCAGCGAAATCCACCGTCGCAGCTTCGCGCCGGTGCGGCGTATCCTGCTGCCGGAATGACGATCATCACCTCCCGGGACAATCCGCGCGTGCGCCGCTGGCGCGAGCTGACGCGCGACGCGCGCCAGCGCCGCAGGGAGAAGAGGGCGCTTATCGAGGGCGAGCACTTGATCCAGGCGCTGCTGGATTCAGGACGAATGGTCGAAGAACTGGTGCTCAGCAAGACCGGAGCGGCGAAATTCGGCACCTTGGCAAGGCGGTCCGCCAGAACTCCCGTGGTGCTCGGCGACGCGGTATTCAAATCGCTTTCGGATACCGAGACGCCTGCCGGGGTCGCCGCGGAAATTGCCTTGCCGGGTTCGGGCGCCGGTTTGGAATCCTCGCAGAGTTGCGTGTTCCTCGAGGGCATCCAGGACGCCGGCAATGTCGGCGCGATCCTGCGCAGCGCGGCGGCGTTCGGCGTTGATCACGCAGTGCTTGGCACTGGCTGCGCGGATGCCTGGTCGCCGAAAGTGCTGCGAGCGGGGATGGGAGCGCATTTCGGGATGGAGATTCTGGAGCAGGCCAACCTGGTTGACGCTATAGCGCAATTCGGCGGCAAGGTCGCCTGCACCGTGGTACGCGGCGGGCAAGCGCTGAAGGACGCGGATCTCGCCGGCCGCATGGGTTGGATATTCGGCGCCGAGGGGCAGGGCGTGAGCGATGCGCTTGCCGCCCGCGCGCAATTGAAAGTGACCATCCCGATGCCGGGCGGTGCGCAGTCGTTGAACGTGGCGGCCGCGGCCGCAGTTTGCTTCTACGAACTCAGTAGACGTGCCGCTCCAGGCTGAGCTCGCGCAGGATCGTGGTGGCGATTTCCTCGATCGACTTGGACGTCGAATTGATCCAGCGGATGCCTTCGCGCGTCATCATCGCCTCGGCCTCGGCGACTTCGCGGCGGCAGTTGCCGGCGTCGGCGTACTGGCTGTCCGGGCGGCGCTCCTGGCGGATCTCGCGCAGGCGTTCGGGTGAAATAGTCAGGCCGTAGAGTTTCCTGCGGTAGACCTGCAAGGCCTCAGGCAAGGCCTTGCGCTCGAAGTCCTCGGGAATCAGCGGGTAGTTCGCCGCTTTGACGCCGAACTGCATCGCCAGGTACAGGCTGGTCGGAGTCTTGCCGCTACGCGAGACGCCGACCAGGATCACGTCCGCCTGGCTCAATTCCCGGTGCGATGCGCCGTCGTCGTGCGCCATCGTGAAGTTGATGGCCTCGATGCGTTGCTTGTACTCCTGCTTGTCGGTCGCGCTGTGCGAGCGCCCGATGGTGTGGCTGGATTTCACGTTCAGCCCGCTCTCGAGCGGGCCGATGAAGGTCTCGAAGAAATCGACGAACAGGGCGTTGGCGCGGCGCACTACCTCGCGTACGTCGCCGTTCACCAGGGTCGAGAAGACGATCGGCTGGCCGTCGCCGCGCAGAGATTCGCGCTCGATGCGCTCCAGGCATTCCTGCGCCCTGTCGGTGCTATCGATGAAGGGCAGGGTGACCTGATTGAATTCCACGCCCTCGAACTGCGTCAGCAGGCTGTGCCCGAGCATCTGCGCGGTGATGCCGGTGCCGTCGGAAACGAAGAACACGGTGCGGCGCTGCGGCATGGCAGCTAAAATAGCAGGGAAATGTACGTCGCGTGGCTCAAGGATCTCCGCATGGCCGACCTGCCGAAGGTCGGGGGCAAAAACGCCTCGCTGGGAGAGATGATCGGCGGCCTTGCAAGCGCCGGCGTTCGAGTGCCGGGCGGGTTCGCCACCACGGCGGCCGCCTTTCAGGCGTTCCTCTCGGCCGGCGGGTTGGACCGCCGCATAGCGAACAGGATCAAGCAGCTGGACCCAAAGGACGTGGAGGCGCTCGCCCGCTGCGGAGCGGAGATCCGCGGCTGGATCGAGCAGGCCCCGCTTCCGGCTTCGATTGATAATGTAATAAGGTCATATTATCATGAGCTTACATCTTCTATTTCAGGTGAAATATCGTTCGCGGTGCGTTCCTCCGCGACCGCCGAGGACTTGCCGGACGCCTCCTTCGCGGGCCAGCAGGAAACCTTCCTGAACATCCGCGGCGCGGACCAGGTCGTGGCGGCGATCCGGCACGTCTACGCCTCGCTCTACAACGACCGCGCCATCTCTTACCGCGCCCACCAAGGTTTCGAGCACGGGGCGGTCGCCATATCGGCGGCGGTGCAGCGCATGGTGCGCAGCGACCGGGGCGCGAGCGGCGTGATGTTCACGCTCGACACCGAATCGGGCTTTCGCGACGTGGTGTTCATCACCTCGTCCTGGGGATTGGGCGAGATGGTGGTGCAGGGCGCAGTCAATCCGGATGAGTTCTACGTCCACAAGCCGATGCTGGCGGCGGGCAAGCCCGCCATCCTGCGTCGGCGCCTGGGCGCCAAGCTGCAAAAAATGGTGTTCTCCAGCGACGCCTCCGCGGGCAAGTCGGTGCGCACGGAAGATGTGCCGCGGGCCGAGCGCGACCGTTTCTCGCTTTCCGATGCCGACGTGCTCGAACTTGCGCGCGTCGCGTGCATGATCGAAAAGCACTACGGGCGGCCGATGGATATCGAGTGGGGCAAGGACGGGCTGGACGGCAGCATCCACGTCCTGCAGGCCCGGCCGGAAACGGTGCGATCTCGCAAGAAGCCGGGCGCCGAGGAGCGCTACCGCCTGGGCGCCAAGGGCACCGTGCTGGCGAGCGGGCGCGCCATCGGCCAGAAGATCGGCGCGGGCGCGGTCAGGATCGTGAAAAACGCTTCGTTCATGGCCAGCGTCAGGAAGGGCGACGTGCTGGTGACCGACATGACCGATCCCAACTGGGAGCCGGTGATGAAGCTCGCCTCGGCCATCGTCACCAACCGCGGCGGGCGAACCTGTCATGCGGCGATCATCGCGCGCGAACTCGGCATTCCCGCGGTGGTCGGTTGCGGCGATGCGACGGCCGCGCTCGCTGCGGCCGGCACGGTGACCGTCTCCTGCGCCGAGGGCGATACCGGCAACGTCTACGAAGGCAGCCTGCCGTTCGAAATCACCTCCAGCGAGCACGGCGAAATGCCGAAGATCCCGGTGAAGATCGCCATGAACATCGGCAACCCGGCGCTCGCGTTCGGGTTTGCGCAGCTGCCGAATGCGGGCGTCGGCCTGGCGCGGCTGGAATTCATCATCAACAACGAGATCGGCGTGCACCCCAAGGCCTGCATCGACTGGCCGAACCTGCCCGCCGAACTGAAGGCGCAAGTCGAGCACGCGGCGCGCGGCTATGCCAACCCGCGCGCGTTCTTCCAGGAGAAGCTGGTAGAGGGCGTGGCGACGATCGCCGCCGCCTTCTGGCCGAAGCCGGTGATCGTGCGCCTGTCGGACTTCAAGTCGAACGAGTACCGCAAGCTGCTCGGCGGCGACCGCTACGAGCCGGAAGAAGAGAATCCGATGCTCGGTTTCCGCGGTGCCTCGCGCTATGTGGCGCCGGATTTCGCAGCCTGCTTCGAGATGGAATGCACGGCGATGCGCAGGGTGCGCAACGAGCTCGGCCTGACCAACGTCGAACTGATGGTGCCGTTCGTGCGCACGCTCGGCGAGGCGGGCAAGGTCGTAAAGCTGCTGGCGGAGAAAGGCTTGCAGCGCGGCAAGGACGGGCTCAAGGTGGTGATGATGTGCGAACTGCCGTCGAACGCGGTACTGGCCGAGGAATTCCTCGAGTTCTTCGACGGCTTCTCGATCGGCTCGAACGACCTGACCCAGCTCACGCTCGGGCTGGACCGCGATTCGGGCCTGGTGGCCGGCGGGTTCGACGAGCGCGATGGCGCAGTGAAGGCGATGCTGACGATGGCAATCCGCGCCTGCCGCAAGCACGGCAAGTACGTCGGCATCTGCGGCCAGGGGCCGTCGGACTATCCGGACTTCGCGCGCTGGCTGATGGAGCAGGGCATCGAGAGCCTGTCCCTCAATCCCGATACGGTCGTATCGACCTGGTTATCGCTTAGCGATGCCGCAGCAGGCGGGTCTTCTCCCGCTGCCACTCCTTCTCGCGCTCCGACGCCCGCTTATCGTGCTTGAGCTTGCCCTTGGCAAGCGCAATTTGCAGTTTGATGCGGCCCCTCAGATAGTGCAGGTCGAGCGGGATCAGCGTGTAGCCGCGTTGCTCCACCTTGCCGATCAGGCGCCGGATCTCGTCGGCGCGCATCAGCAGCTTGCGCGTGCGCGTGGGATCAGCCTTGACGTGCGTCGAGGCGGCCAGCAGCGGGCTGATGTGGGCGCCGATCAGCCAGAGCGCGTTCTCGTCGACGATCACGTAGGCATCGCTGATCTGGGCGCGGCCGGCGCGGATCGCCTTGACCTCCCAGCCCTCGAGGACCAGCCCGGCTTCATAGCGCTCCTCGACGAAGTAGTCATGGAAGGCCTTGCGGTTCTCGACGATGGACATGGCGGCGTGATTTTCCCATGAAGCGCATCGTCCGCTCGGCGATCGTCGAATGCAGCGCCGACGCCTTCTACGCGATGGTCGAGGACATCGAGGCCTACCCGGCGTTCCTGCCCTGGTGCGCGGCGGCGCAGGTGCGCGAGCGCGCGCCCGGCCGCACGGTCGCCATGCTGACGCTCGCCGCCAAGGGCCTGCGCCAGTCCTTCACCACGGAGAACACGAACAAACCGGGGCAGGCCATAGACATGAAGCTGCTGGAAGGCCCGTTCCGGCGTTTTGCGGCCCATTGGCGCTTCACGCCGCTGCAGGCGAAGGCCACCAAGGTCGAGTTCACGCTCGAGTACGAGTTTTCCAGCCGCATCGGCGCTCGCCTGCTGGATCCGATTTTCAGCCGGCTGGCCGACAGCACGGTCGAAGCCTTCGTGCGCCGCGTCGCAAAACATGGCGACCGCTAAGCTGCGGGTCGAAGTCGTTTACGCGCTCGCGGCCGAGCAGAAGGTCGTGGTCTTGCAGCTGCCGGCCGGCGCGAGCGCCGGGGATGCAGTGGCTGCGAGCGGCCTGGCTGCGGACGGGCTGAGTCTGGGAATAGGCGGGCGGGAAGTGGGCGCCGGCCGGTTGCTGCACGACGGAGACCGCGTGGAAATCCTCAGGCCGCTGGCGCTGGATCCGAAGGAGGCCAGGCGCCTGCGTGCGCGCAAACGCTAGTTGCAGGTTTTCTGGGCGACATCGCGCGCCCGGGCGATCTCCCCTGCGATCTGGTTTTCGTCGAGAAAGTAGCGCTCCCCGTTGGCGTCGGTGCGCGTGACGCGCTGGCCGCTCTCAAACATGCGCAGGGCATCTTGCGCCTGGGCGCAACTCGCCTTCTTCTCAGCGGCGACCTTCTCCGCTGCGGCCGACTTGTCGGCGGCCTTCTGGGAGTCGAGCTGCCTCTTGCGGAACTGCTGATCCTGCTCCGCGGGGGTGAGCGGCCCTTTCTTCGCATCCTTGGCAGCCGCATCAGGCGCCGTGTCGGAAGCGGTGGATCCGCGCATGTTCGTGACCTTGGCGCCTGGCGGCGGCGCATCTCCGCAGGCGCGCTTGCCGTCGGCGTCGTTCCAGCACTTGATCTGGGCCTGGGCCGCACCTGCGGCGGCGGCCAGGGCGAGAAGCAGAAGAATTTTTCGCATGTTGCCCCTTTCAACGCGCGGAGCGTTCCCCGGTGGACAGGGCAGAGACGCTAGCGGCTTTCGCCGTTTCCGTCAAACCCTTAGTCGCGTATAATGTTGAATTTGGCGCAAGGAAAATCATGCGGGTGATAGAGAAGGCGCTGACCTTCGACGATGTCCTCCTCCTTCCCGCCCACTCGCGCGTCCTGCCGCGCGACGTTTCCCTGAAAACCCGCCTTACCCGCAAGCTCCAGCTGAACATGCCGCTGGTGTCGGCCGCCATGGATACCGTGACCGAAGCGCGCCTGGCGATCGCTATCGCCCAGGAGGGCGGCATCGGCATCATCCACAAGAATTTCTCCCCCAGGGAGCACGCCGCCGAGGTGGCCAAGGTCAAGCGCTTCGAGTCCGGCGTGCTGCGCGACCCGATGACCATCGCGCCGGACATGCGCGTGCGGCAGGTCATCGCGCTGCAGAAAAAGCACCGGATTTCGGGCTTTCCCGTCGTTTCGGCGGGAAAGGTCGTCGGCATCGTCACCAACCGGGACCTGCGCTTCGAGAAGAAGCTCGACCAGCCGGTGCGCAACATCATGACGCCGCAGAAGCGGCTGGTGACGGTGAACGAAGGCGCCAGCCGGGCCGACGCGCTCGCACTGCTGCACAGGTACCGCCTGGAGCGCGTGCTGGTCGTCGACAAGCAGTGGCGCCTGAAGGGCCTGGTCACGGTCAAGGACATCATCAAGGAAACCGAGCATCCGAACGCCTGCAAGGACGCGCAGGGCAAGCTGCGCGTCGGCGCTGCGGTCGGCGTGGGCGAGGGGACCGACGAGCGCGTCGAATTGCTGGTCGACGCCGGCGCCGACGTGCTGGTGGTGGACACCGCGCATGGGCACGCCAAGGGCGTCCTCGACCGCGTGAAATGGATCAAGAAGAAGTACCCGGACCTGCAGGTGATCGGCGGCAATGTCGGCACGGGCGACGGCGCGCGCGCGCTGGTCGATCACGGCGCCGACGCGGTGAAGGTAGGCATCGGGCCGGGTTCGATCTGCACCACGCGCGTGGTCGCCGGGGTCGGCGTGCCGCAGATATCGGCGATCCTGAACGTGGCCGAGGCACTCGAGAAATCCGGCGTGCCGCTGATCGCCGACGGCGGCGTGCGCTATTCGGGCGATATTGCCAAGGCACTCGGCGCGGGCGCCTACGTGGTCATGCTCGGCTCGCTGTTCGCCGGCACCGAGGAAGCTCCCGGCGAGATCGAGCTCTACCAGGGCCGCTCCTACAAGTCGTACCGCGGCATGGGCTCGCTCGGCGCGATGCAGAAGGGTTCCGCCGACCGCTATTTTCAGGATTCCGAAATGAACGTGGACAAGCTGGTGCCCGAAGGCGTCGAGGGCCGGGTGCCGTTCAAGGGCAGCGCGCTGTCGATGATCGAGCAGCTGCTCGGCGGCGTGCGCGCCAGCATGGGATATACAGGCTGCCAGACCGTCGACGAACTGCGCAAGAAAGCGCGCTTCGTGCAGATCACTTCGGCGGGCATGCGCGAGTCGCACGTGCACGACGTGCAGATCGTCAAGGAGGCCCCGAATTACCGGGTCGAATAGGCGGGAAGAAGCGGGATTGCACGACAAGATCCTCATCCTCGACTTCGGCGCGCAGTACACGCAGTTGATCGCTCGTCGGGTGCGCGAAGCCAAGGTCTACTGCGAAATCCATCCCTGCGACGTCGGCGACGCCTTCGTCCGCGAATTCGCCCCGAAGGCCATCATCCTTTCCGGCAGCCATGCGTCGGCGTACGAAGACTCGACGCTCAAGGCTCCGCAGGCCGTCTTCGAGCTCGGCATCCCGGTGCTCGGCATCTGCTACGGCATGCAGACCATGGCCGAGCAGCTGGGCGGCAAGGTCGAGGCAGGCAAAGTGCGCGAGTTCGGCTACGCGGAAGTGCGCGCGCGCGGGCATACCAGGCTGCTCGCTGGGCTCCAGGATTCCAGGGGCCCGAACGGCGAAGGCCTGCTGAAGGTGTGGATGAGCCACGGCGACAAGGTGGTGCAGATGCCGGCGGGCTTCAAGCTGATGGCCTCGACGGATTCCTGCCCGATCGCCGGCATGGCGGACGAGGCGCGCCGCTACTACGCGGTGCAGTTCCACCCGGAAGTCACGCATACGCTGCAGGGCTCCCAGCTGCTGCGCCGTTTCGTGCGCGAGATCAGCGGCTGCCGCGGCGACTGGAACATGCCGGACTACGTCTCCGAGGCCGTGCGCAAGATAAAAGCGCAAGTGGGCCAGGAGGAGGTCATCCTCGGCCTGTCGGGCGGCGTGGATTCTTCGGTGGCCGCGGCGCTGATCCACAAGGCGATCGGCAAGCGGCTGACCTGCGTCTTCGTGGACCACGGCCTGCTGCGCCTGAACGAAGCCAGGCAGGTGATGGATACCTTCGCGAAGCACATGAAGCTCAAGGTCATCCATGTGGATGCGAGCGCAAAGTTCCTGTCGGCGCTGAAGGGCGTCAAGGATCCTGAAAAGAAGCGGAAGATCATCGGAAAACTGTTTGTCGACGTATTTCAATCAAAAACAAAATCAATGCGCGGCGCCAAATGGCTCGCGCAGGGCACCATCTACCCCGACGTGATCGAGTCGGCCGGCGCGAAGACGAAGAAAGCCGTCACCATCAAATCGCACCACAACGTCGGCGGCCTGCCCAAGTCGCTCAAGCTAAAACTGCTGGAACCGCTGCGTGAGCTTTTCAAGGACGAAGTGCGCGAGCTCGGCCTGGCGCTCGGCCTGCCGCGGGAGATGGTGTTCCGCCATCCATTCCCCGGACCTGGATTGGGCGTGCGGATCCTGGGCGAGGTGAAGAGGGAATACGTCGGACTTCTCCAGCGCGCCGACGACATCTTCATCCAGGAACTGCGCAATTCAGGCTGGTACGACAAGACCTCGCAGGCCTTTGCAGTCTTCCTGCCGGTGAAATCGGTCGGCGTGATGGGCGACGGCCGCACGTACGAACACGTCGTCGCGCTGCGCGCGGTGGAGACCTCGGATTTCATGACCGCCGGATGGGCGCCGCTGCCGCACGAACTGCTGGCGAAGGTCTCCAGCCGCATCATCAACGAAGTGCGCGGCATCAACCGCGTGGCCTACGACATTTCTTCGAAGCCGCCCGCGACCATAGAGTGGGAGTGAGGCGGGCGCTAGGCAGGATCTATCACTTCCGGGCCCTGGTTCCGGGCGCTATTCAGCTTTGGGCTGACCGCCCGCACCGTCATCGCCTCTGCCGGGTAACTCGCAAGCATCGGCTGAATCCTGGCCGGATCTTGCAGGTCCGGATTCAGCCATTCCTCGTGACGCTCTTTCGGAATGATGACCGGCATCCGGTCATGGATCGTTGCCGCCAGGGCGTTCGGTTCCGTAGTGATGACGGCAAACGAGTGAATCACGCCCGGCGGGCCTTCCCAATGTTCCCATATGCCCGCCATGGCGAAAGGCTCCTCGTTTCGCATCCTGAACAGGTAGGGATATTTCTTCCCCGCTGCTGATTTCCACTCGTAATAGCCGCTGGCCGGAATCAGGCAGCGCCGCTCCCGGAATGCGGAGCGAAAGGCCGGTTTCACGGAGATTGTGTCGCTCCTGGCATTGGACAGCTTGGCTCCGATGGCGCGGTCTTTGGCCCAGTAGGGGACCAGGCCCCAATGCATGAATTGAGCTGTGCGCCCATTGCGTCCCACCCGCATCACCACTTGCTCGGTGCCGGGCGAAATGTTGTATCTCGGCTCCCCATTCAGGATCTCGAAAATAATCTGGTAAGCATCAACAAACGCCCGCGCGTCAGGGATGATGTTGTATCGACCGCACATTTATCAAAGGGCCAGCAGCGCCCGCACGCCGTACACGCCCTGGCGGAAATCGCGCTTCAGGCGGCCGGCGAATGGAACGAGCAGCACATAGGCCGGGCTGAGGGCCCATGCCATCAGTCGAAGCAGCCTTATGACGGGCGGGGAAGGGCGGTAGCGCTCGAGAAACTCGCGTATCAGCGCGTCCCGCTCGTCGAATTGCGCAAGCGAGTGAATCGCCTGCCAGGCGTCGAACGCCTGGCGGCCGTTCAGCGTCAGCCAGCGGTGCGCCGCACTCTCGAAATCGATCATGCCGATGCGCCCGTTGCTGAACATGAGGTTGCGCAGCGCCGCGTTGCCGTGCCAGCCGGCGTGCGCGTGCAACTCCCGCAGGGCATCGGCGGCGAGCAGGGTGCAGCGCAGGCGTTCCGGCGCATCGACCCGCTCGAGATGGCGCTGCAGTGTTTCGCCGAGATCGGTCATGACGATGCAGGCGTTCGTCGCGTGGACCACGGTCGGCACCAGCGCGCCGCGCCGGGCGACGGCCTCCATGGCGCGTACTTCATCGCGCAGTGCGGAGGCGCGCCCGCCGTGGGAACGCTTTACCCAATAGCGCGCGCCGTCCAGCGAAACCGGAAACAGCCGCTTCCCGGCATAATGCGGGCTGGCAATGATGGTGTCCCAGTCCGTCACCAGCAAATTCTAGGACACAAATCAAAACGGCGGGGAGATAAGGTCTGTTCAGCTACCGCCACGGATTCCATGCAGGCAACCACGCCGATGTCCTGAAGCACTTCGTGCTGGCGCAGTTGCTGACGCACATGACAGCGAAGAGCAAGGCGTTCGCGTTCGTGGACACGCATGCCGGCGCCGGCAGCTATTCGCTCGGCAGCGATTTCGCGCAGAAGAACGCCGAATTCGAAACCGGCATCGGCAAGCTGTGGAAGGCCGCCAGGCTGCCGCGGGCGCTGGACGTCTACCTGGAGCAGGTGCGCGCGCTAAACCGCGATGGCAAGCTGCATTTCTACCCGGGCTCGCCGCAGATCGCGCTGCAAATGACGCGCGCGCAGGACCGTCTGCATTTCTTCGAGCTGCACACGACGGAATCGGAGGTCCTGCAAGCCTACTTCGGAAAGTCCGATCGCCGCATTTCCGTGCGCGCCGCCGACGGCTTCGGCGGATTGAAATCGACGCTGCCGCCGCCGTCACGCCGCGGCCTGGTCCTCATCGACCCCTCCTATGAGGACAAGGATGACTACGAGAAAGTCCTCGACACGATGCGCGACGCCCTGAAGCGCTTTGCCACCGGCGTCTATGTCATCTGGTATCCGCTTGTGCAGCGCAACGAGTCGCACCGCCTGGCCGGCGAACTGCAAAAACTTGCCGAGGGCGACTGGCTGCACGTTTCCCTCAAGGTCGTCGCGCCGCCGGATACCGGCTACGGCCTGTTCGGCAGCGGCATGTTCGTTTTCAACCCGCCGTGGAACCTGGAAGCGGTTCTGGGCGACGTGATGCCGGTGCTGGCGAAGCTGCTCGGCCAGGGAGGACAGGGCTCGTATAAGCTGCAGTTCAGGCAGACTTGAATGAAGATGAACGACGAAGACTACATGCGGCGCGCGCTCGAGCTCGCGATGCGCGCCGGGGCGGAGGGCGAGGTGCCGGTCGGCTCGGTCGTCGTCCTGGACGGCAGGATCGTCGGGGAAGGGTGGAACCGCCCGGTCGCCGCATCGGATCCCACGGCGCACGCCGAGATCCAGGCGATGCGCGCCGCCGCCCAGGCACTGAAGAACTACCGGCTCACCGGAGCGACCCTCTACGTCACGCTCGAGCCCTGCGACATGTGCCTGGGCGCGATGTTCCATGCGCGTGTGGCGCGCGCGGTGTTTGGCGCGACCGACCCGAAAAAGAAGGTTCTCAAGCCGCAGACCGCGGTGGAAGGCGGCTTGCTGGCCGATGAGAGCGGCAGCCTGCTCAAGGAATTCTTCGCCCGAAAACGATGAAGATACTCATCGACATTGCAAAGCAGCAGCTGGTTTTCGGCAGCCGGACCTATTCCGTATCCAGCGCGAAGAACGGCGTCGGCGAAACGAACGGCAGCATGTGCACGCCGCGCGGTCGCCACATCGTGCGCGCGAAAATCGGCGCCGGCCTGCCGATGCACTCGGTTTTCGTGCGCCGCCGCCCGACCGGGGAGATCTGGACGCCCGAACTGCATGCGCGCTATCCGGGGCGCGACTGGATGCTGACGCGCATCCTCTGGCTGTCCGGCTGCGAACCTGGCTTCAACCGCCTCGGCGACGTGGATACCATGCGGCGCATGGTCTATATCCACGGCACCCACGAATTCGCCGACATGGGCCGCCCCGGCTCGCACGGCTGCATCCGCATGAGGAACGAAGATGTCGCCGAACTGTTCGACCTCGTTCCGCCCTATATCCCAGTGGAAATCAAGCCATGACCGACAATGCCCCGATCCGCAGGACCATTGACCGCGTTCCCGCCACGCTGGTGGCGAAGGCGAAGCAGTTCCAGGCCTCGATCCTCGCCGACGTAGGCGGCCGGCGCGGCACGCTGGGCGGGCACATCCAGGCGCTCGCGCGCTCGATGAAGGTCGCGGGGCCCGCCTTCACGGTCGAGGTCAGGCCGGGCGACAACCTGATGATCCATGCCGCGCTGGTGCTGGCGAAGCCGGGCGACGTGATCGTGGTGGACGGCAAGGGCGATTTGAGCTGCGCGCTCACCGGCGCGCTGATGGCGGCGCACGCGCAGAAAGCGGGTATCGCCGGCTTCATCATCGACGGCGCGGTGCGCGACACCGACGAGTGCGCGCGCGGCAGCTTCCCCGTATTCGCCGCCGGCGCCAACCCCAACGGCCCGCTGAAGAACTCCGGCGGCCGGATCAATTGGCCGGTCTCGGTGGGCGGCACCACCGTCAATCCGGGCGACCTGGTGGTAGGCGACGCCGACGGGGTCGTCGTGATTCCACGCGAGATGGCGGCCGAAATCGTCGGCGCGGCGCAGGCGAAGGTGGACGGCGAAGCCGAGCGCATGCAGGCTATCGGCCGCGGCGAACTGGTGCAGGGGTGGGTGGCCGAGGGGTTGAAGTCGGTAGGCGTGCTGGGGAAGAACGAAGTTCTCTAGAGCAGGCGGGACAATTGACCAGCTACCGCGTCCGGGCCTACAACACCGCCCATAGTTCGGAGAACAAGATCCATGACGATGCGGTAGCGCAACGTCTCGGGTTTACCGGCGCGCTGGTGCCGGGGGTCGATGTCTACGCCTACATGATGCACCTGCCGGTGGCGCGCTGGGGCCGCGCCTTTCTCGAACGCGGGACCGCGGAGTGCCGTTTCACCAACCCGGTCTACGACGGCGAGATCGCGGAAGCGACGGGGCGCGACGAGGCGGGCGCGATTGCCATCGAAATCCGCTGTCGTGATGCGTCGTGCGCAACGGGGCTCGCTCGCCTGCCGGCGGACGCCTCCGTCGCGCCGGGCGTCGACGGATTCCCTCCGGCGAACGTGCCCCCGGCGGAAGACCGGCCTGCCGCAAGCGCGGCCTCGCTGCCCGTCGGCGCGATCCTGGGCTCGCTGCCTTTGCAAGCCAGCGTGGAGCTCGCCACCCAATACCTCGCGGACGTGCGCGAGGCAGACGCGCTGTACTCCCGCGAAGGCCTCGTACACCCCGGCACCGTGCTGCGGATGTGCAATCTTGCGCTGCTGCAGAGCGTGAGGCTGGGGCCGTGGATCCATGTCGGCAGCAAGGTCCGGAATTTCCGCGTTGCCCGCATGGGCGAGACTCTGGTGGCCCAAGGGCGCGTGACGGGAAATTACGAGCGCAAGGGCCACCTGTTCGTGGAGTTCGAGGCGCTGGTCCTCGGCGCGGGCCGGCCGATAGCGCACGTGCAGCACACCGCCATCTACCGGCCGAGGCAGCTGGCAGTCCCCGGCTGACGGTTTTCCACGGAGGGCTTCACATGAAAGAGCGGATTTGCTTCCTGGCCATTGCGCTGATGGCCTGCTGGAACCCGGCACGCGCGGCGGATACGGGCCAGTTGCCCTGCGGGACCACCGCCGAATGCAACCGGCAGGCCGAGAAAGTAGGCGCCGCCGTCGAAGCCTCGAACGCGGCCGACAACGCCACCAGCAAGATCGATCGGGCCGAAGACCAGTTCTATTGGCTGAACAAGATCAACAAGGCATCCGTGGTGATGCTGACGGAGGAAAAACTCATTTCCCGCGACATGGGGCGGAAGATCGCCCTGGGCGTGAATCACACGCTGGAACAGGCACGCAGTCCGGGCGGCAAGCGTCCCAGCGACGTTCTCCAGATCGAAAAAATTATCACCGACAAGGTCGGGCCGGACGCTTCCCTGATTCATGCCGGCCGCAGCCGGCAGGACATGTACGCGACCTTCAGGATGGCAAAACTGCGCAACCAGCTGTTGGACTACTCGGACGCGCTCGACAGTCTTCGCGATCGCATGCTGGCCGTCGCCGCAAGGAACGTCGACACGATCGTCCCCGCCTATACCAATGGGGTCCAGGCCATGCCGATCAGCTACGCCCACTACCTGCTGGCCTACGAGGCATCGTTCCAGCGCGACGCGCAGCGGATTCACGAGTCATACCGGAGGCTGAACCGCAGCGCCATGGGTACCGCGGTGCTTGCGAATTCGAGCTGGCCCCTGAACCGCGGGCGGCTGGCGGACCTGCTGGGATTCGACGGCATCATCGAGAACTCGCTGGATTCAAGCCAGGTCAGCCCGTCCGATGCTTCGCTGGAAGCCGTCGGCATAGCCAGCTCCACCGCCATACGCCTCGGCGCCATCCTGGAGGACATCCATACCCAGTACCACCAGACCCGTCCCTGGCTGCTGCTAAGCGAAGGTTCGACCTACACGAGCAGCGCGATGCCGCAGAAACGCAACCCCGGACTCATCATGCGCGCGCGGGAAGAGGCCTCCAACGTGGTGGGCCTTGCGCAAACCGTGACCCTGAGGGCTCACAACGTCACCACGGGAATGACGGACTACAAGGCGGCCTGGGCGGATATCGGTTTCTTTGCGCACGCGGTCCGCATGATCGAAGGGTTCAGTGCCGTCATGGATGCGCTGACCGTCAACGCCAAGCGTTCCCTCGAAGAGCTGGAGGACGATTGGACCACCTCCACGGAGCTTGCCGAGGTTCTGCAGAAGGACTACCAGATTCCCTTCCGGATCGGCCATGGCTTCGCGTCATCCATGGTGACTTACGCCCGGGCCAATGGCCTCAGGCCGAAGGATTTCCCCTATGCCAAGGCCGTTGAACTCTATGCGCAGGCGATCGCCAGATTCCAGTTGCCGAACGCGCCGTTGCCGATCGCGGAAGCCGAATTCCGCCAGGTTTTGTCGCCAGCGTACATGGTCAAGACGCGGGTAGGGATCGGCGGGCCGCAGCCCGCCGAGGTGCAGCGCATGCTGGCCGAGGCGCAGGCGACCCTGTCGGCCGACAAATCCTGGATGCAAACGACCCGCCAGAAGCTGAACGCCTCCGACGTCAAACTGGACGAGGCCTTCAGTCGCTTGCTGAACTAGCGTCCACCGGCACCCGGGCCGCGGTGGTCCTGGCGAACAACGGGCCGCACATTTCCGCCGCCAGTTCGGCGACGTCCTTCGAACCCACCACGTTGACGGCACTTGGCTGGACTGTGTTGAGGCGGATGCCGGGTCCGGGCGCGGGCATATTCTTCGAGCCGATCGCCACGATGCGGCCGCCGCGCGGCGCGAGCTTCAGCAGGGCATGGCAGGCTTGCATCACGCGCTGGTTTTCTTCGATGTTCACAGCGATGGCGTCGAGCACCAGCATGTCCACGCCGCCGAAATGCTTCACGGCCTTGTCGATGGCGGAATTGATTTCCTTTTCATCCGCGAGGTCGCAGATCAACCCCAGGAAATCCGCCCGCTTCCAGAGCGATTCAACGGCGGGATTCCTGTCCAGGCCGACTACCGCTGCGCCGCGCTCGAGGAATGCTTCCATGCAGGCCTTGCCGATGCCTGATGCCGCGCCGGTCACCACCACGACTTCACCGGCGAAAACGGGCGGGCTGCCGGCCTTCTTCAGCTTGGCCTGCTCCAGGTCCCAGTATTCGACGTCGAAGGTATGCCGGTCGTCGAGCGCTTTCCAGCCGCCGAGCGACTCGGCGCGCAGGATGACCCCGATGGTGTGCTCGTAAATATCCTCAGCGATGCCGACGTCCCTGGCCGTGCGCCCGAATGCGGCCAGGCCCAGTTCCGGGTCCAGAGCCACGCGCGGGGCAGGGTCGAGCATCGTCTTCGGCTCTTTCGCCCTTTTTGAATTCGTTTCAAAGTAATGTCTGTATTTCAAGGAAAAATCTGCAACATCCCGCCCGAGCATCGGCAGCGGCTTGGTGCGGATCACGTGGTCCGGCGTCGCCGGCCCGCTCTGGGAAATGCGCGCAACGTCCGCATGCCGGGCGAAGCCGAGGAAATGCGCTGCATCGTTGCAGCGGCAGAGCATCGGGAAACCGGCCGCCTTCGACACATCGCTGCGCAGCTTCGCGGCCTCTTCGCGCTTGAAGGCGCCGGCGGCGGCGGGCGGCAGGCCGACGCTCCAGGCCTTTCTTGCCGCCAGGTAATTCTCGGCCATCGACACCAGCTCGATCATCCGCTCGTAGGATTCGCGCGCCTCGTTCGCGAAGGAGAGTATGCCGTGCGAGAGCAGCACCATCCCGACCGTGTCATTTGTCTTCTGCTTCGGGAATTCGCGCGCGCAATAGGCCGCCAGGTCGAAGCCGGGCATGAGGTACGGGATCACCACCACCCTGTCGCCGTAGATGTCGCGCACCCGCTTCTCGCCGTCAGGCGAGTTCGACACCGAAAGCACCGCGTCGGCGTGCGTGTGGTCCACGTACTTGTGCGGGAGGAGGGCGTGCAGGATGCTTTCCACCGAAGGCGCCGGCGCGCTTGCGCGCAGGGTATGCGTCGCCAGCTCGTTGACCATCTGCGGGTCTGACAGCGATGTCAGGGTCGCCAGCCGCCGCAGATGCGCGAGATCCACCGGCGCGAAGCCGGCCGCCTCGATGGTTTCGAGGTCCCAGCCGCTGCCTTTGACGTAGAGCACCTCGGTTCGTTCGCCGAAGAGATCGTTTTCCCGGACCTTTACCGACGTATTGCCGCCGCCGTGCAGCACGAGCGATTTGTCGCGTCCCAGCAACCGCGAGGTATAGACACGCGGGCCGAGCGGTCCGCTAAAATCCGCCGCGTCGGCATCGCTCCACAGACTTTTCATTCGTGCGGATTATACTTTCGGGCCATGGTCAGAGTTGAACTCATGGATTGGGAAAAGGCGCAGCCGGTCGCCGGCCCGCTGCGGTTTGCGATTTTCGTCGGCGAGCAGAACGTGCCCTCGGGCATCGAGCTCGACGACCTGGACGTCAAATGCGTTCATGCCGTCGCCTACGACGCGGACGGCAAGGCGATCGGCACCGGCCGCCTGCTGCCCGAGGGCCGCATCGGCCGCATGGCGGTGGTGAAGGAATGGCGCCGCATGGGCGTCGGCGCGGCGATCATCGAGTCGCTGATGGCGGAAGCGAAAAAACGCGGCCACACCGAAGTCTTGCTCTCCGGGCAACTGCAGGCGGCCGAGTTCTACCGCGGCTTCGGCTTCGTCGCGGAGGGCAAGGTCTACGAGGACGCCGGCATCCTGCACCAGGCGATGCGCAAGAAGCTCTAGCGCACGCCGGCAAATTCGTAGCGTAGCGTCGTCCCGGCGCCGCCCGCGGCGTCGAAAGGGCGTTCCGCGAATTGCGCGCGCCCATCCGCTTGCGCGATCAGCACCGTCGAGCAGCGCGTACCGTAGACCGGCGCGACGATCTTCGCGCTCGCCAGCAGCGAAAACAGCGGCTCCACGGCCACCGGCGCGTCTTCGAAGCGCGCCTTGATGTCCTGCACCTCGGGCGTGTCGAGGAGATCGTTGCCGAGCGCGTAGCAACCCGGCGCCAGCCTGCGCGCACCGTCGGCCCGGTTGGACAGCCACCAGAGCTCATCGCCGTCGGATACAAGGAGATTGAAGCCGCTGAAATTATTTTTCTTTCTGGAAATTTCCAGGACGAAAGTTTCCGGAGAAGCCGGATCCAAAAGAAATCCCGTCACCAAGGCCCCCCTGGATTCCACGGCGTTCGGATCGTGCCCGCCGCGGTAGTTGGTGACCGACGCGAAGCGTCCGGTACGCGACACGCCAAGCCAGGTTCCCTTCGCCTGCAGGTCGCGGCCGGCGAGGATGGCGGGCTGGTCGGGCCAGAAAGCCGCGGATGAAGCCGGCCTCGCGTGCAGTTCATCCCGGTTTGCCGCGACGACCAGCGGCAAACCGGCGTGCGCCCGCCACGCGACGAGAATCAGGCACATACGAACCGTTCGGTCTTGCGCTGCAGGCCGAGCTTCGCGGACTCGTGTTCGAGAAGCGCTTCGAACGCCGCTTCGTCCTTTACGCCTTCATACACCTCCATGAAGGTCAGCGGATCGTCGCGGCGGCGCATCCAGCGGCCGCGTATGCCGGATTGTTCCTGAATTTTTTCCAGGAGTTCATGGATTTCAATTCGAAGCGCATCGGCTCGCGCCGCGTCGACGCGATAGTAGACGTAGTAGTTGGTCACCGGCCGTAGGGCAGGGCAAGGATCTCGAGCGGCGCGGCGTCCGGTTGAGCGCGCACCGCGGACTTCGCTTCCACCGTCGCGGTCTGCAGCACCGCGAGCGACTCCTCGCCCGCCGCGTTCACCACCGTGCCGCTCGGCTGGCCCGGCAGGTCGTCGCTGTAAAGCTCCTGCCCGGCATGCAGCACTGCGCCGCGCAAGCGCACCATGCGCCGCTTGACCGCGCCGCGGTACTGGGCGCGCGCGACGATTTCCTGGCCCGGATAGCAGCCCTTGCGGAAATCCACGCCGCCGGCGAGCTCGAGGTTCACCATCTGCGGCACGAACTGGTCCTGCGTCGACGACTCGATGAGCGCGCGGCCGGCGCGAACTTCCGCGAGCGCCCAGTCGGCAGCCGGAGTATTCGGCGAAAAACCTGCGCTGGCGGACTCTGCGGCAAGCACGAGAGACCTGCCGGGCTCGACGCCGACCGCGATCCTGCCTGCCTGCTCCCGTACCGCCAGCGGCTCTCCCGCATCCGGCCCCCAGACGCCGAATTGAGCCCACTGGCCGGTCGCATCCGATATCTTCACCTTCGAACGCAATACGAACATCGACAGGCGTTTCAGGACCGTGGGCACAAGGTCGCTCGACAGCTGCAGCAGGAATCCGCCGGAGTGGGGG
>DATJYN010000164.1:0-2717 GCA_035499575.1 Burkholderiales bacterium
AGGCAGGACGGCATCCGAAGGGAGAGGGCAAATGAGCGATCCGGCACTCGGGCTGACCATGCTCGCGCTCATCGTGGTCGTGATCATGATGGGCTTCCCGACGGCGTTCACGCTCATGGGCCTGGGGATGGTCTTCGGCTACATCGCGCTCTACGACCCGTCGCACCCCTGGCTGCAGAACCGGGTCTTCGACCTGATGGTCGAGCGCACCTACGGGGCGATGAACAACGACACCCTGATCTCGATCCCGCTGTTCGTACTGATGGGATACGTCATGGAACGCGGGGCATTGGTCGACAAGATGTTCTACAGCATCCAGCTTGCGTTCCGCCGAGTACCCGCGTCGCTTGCGGTCGCCACCCTGATCGTGTGCACGTTCTGGGGCATCGCCAGCGGCCTGGTGGGCGCCGTGGTGGTGCTGATGGGCGTGATTGCGTTCAATCCAATGCTGAAAGCCGGCTATGACGTCAAGCTCGCTTCGGGGGTGATCACGGCGGGCGGCACGCTGGGCATCCTCATCCCGCCTTCGGTGATGATCATCGTCTACGCCGCCGTGGCGGGCCAGTCGGTGGTCAAGCTCTATGCGTCGGCGATGTTTCCAGGCTTCTTCCTGTCGTTCCTCTACCTCGTCTACATCATCGGCTGGGCGCTGATCAATCCGAAAATTGCGCCGCCGTTGCCCGAATCGGAGCAGAAGGTGCCGGTACCCGGCTGGATGACGAAATTCCAGCAGGCCTATTCGAGCAACATGCTGGTCGGTCTGCTCAAGTCCCTGATCGTGCCCGCAAAGGCGCTTGCCATCGAGGCCGGCAGCCACCGGCTGACTTACGGCGCGCTCTGGAAAAATTTTCTGAACGCGCTGTTCCCGCTGATTCTCTCGGCGGTTACCCTGTGGGGCATCTGGTGGTACGTGGTGATCCACCAGCAGGCCGATACGCAGGTGACGGCCGGCATGGTGATCCGGCAGCAAGCGGCCCCCGCCGCGCCGCAGGCGGATCAGGAGAAGCCGCAGGAGCTGGGGAGCGCCGAGAGCCAGATCGAGCCGAAGGAGCCGGAAGTGGAGGGCGTCGAGCAGGTCGGTACGCCGGAGCTGCTGAAAGAGGGCGCTGCCGCGCCGGCCGAAAACGGCCCGCCGCAGGGGTTCTACACCTATTTCTGGCTGACCGTGGCGGTAACCGCCCTGGTGCTCCTCTGGTATTACTGGAAATTGGACGCCGAGTCCTTCGAACTGCTGAAGCTGCTGATCTCGTCGGTGATGCCGCTCGGCATCCTCACCATTGTCGTGCTTGCCGTCATCCTGTTCGGGATCACCACCGCCACCGAATCGGCGGCGATCGGCTCCGCGGGCGCCTTCATCCTGGCGCTTCAGGCGGGCACGTTCAGTTGGGAACGCATGAAGCAATCGGTGTTCCTCACCGCGAAGACCACGGCCATGGTGTGCTGGCTGTTCGTTGGCTCGGCGCTGTTCTCCGGAGTATTCGCGATCCTGGGCGGCCAGCAGCTGGTCGAGCACTGGGTGCTGTCGCTGAACATGACGCCGATCCAGTTCATGATCCTGTCGCAGGCGATCATCTTCGTGCTCGGCTGGCCGCTGGAATGGACCGAAATCATCGTGATCTTCGTGCCGATCTTCCTGCCGCTGCTGAAGCACTTCAACATCGACCCGATCCTCTGGGGCACGTTGGTGTTCGTCAATCTGCAGGCGGCGTTCCTCTCGCCGCCGGTGGCGATGTCGGCCTTCTACCTGAAGGGCGTCGCGCCCAGGCACGTGACGCTGAACCAGATCTTCGCCGGCATGATGCCGTACATGATCATCGTGATCGTCTGCATGGTGTTCATGTACATCTGGCCCGGCATGACGCTGTGGCTGCCGAACTACCTCTACGGCGGAGGCGGCTAGCCGGGAAGAGGGCGCTGCGTAGTGGAGGATCGCCGCAGCAGCTAGGGCGCTGCGGCGATGGCCTTGAGCACGCGCAGTTCCTCGCGCATGCGCTCGATCTCGCTGCGATCGGCAAAGGCGAGCACCCAGTGGGTGAGCAGGCCCTCCACGCCGTGCACCATGCCGATGGACAGCTCGACTTCCGCGCTGACGCCGTCCTTGCGGCGCGCACGCATGAGCACGCGCGAGGGCGCCTCGTTGAACATGCTCGCCGCCGACTCGTCCTCGGGGAACAGCAGCGTGATCGCGGGACGGCCGAGCGCCTCGTCGGCACGGTAGCCGAAGAAGGACTCGAAGGCCGGGTTGACATAGGTGAGCGGCCGGCCCTTGGCGGCCGCGTCCGCGAGCGCCACCGGAAAGCCGCAGGCGGCCAGCGCCGCGCGACTTAGCGCGCTGTCCGAGAGAAGCCGCGCAAGTGCCGGGGCCGCCGGCGGAGTTCGGCCGTTCTGGAGCTTGTCAGAGAGTGTCATGTCCACGCTTTTGCCACGCGGGCGAGCCCGCGGGCAAGGGGCAAAAAGCGCGGAATGCGGAAATTTTCAGCGGGGTGTGACAAACCCCACAGATTTCAGGCGGCGCGGCGGCCGCCCTGTGAGAGGGAGTAGCAGGTCCGGCGCAGGCGGTCCAGATCCGCCTTCTCGATGGCCTCGCGCAGGTAGCGCATGTTCGCGTCGATCTCGGCCTGGTAGAGGCTCGGGCCGTCGAAGTGCGCCTCGGCATAGCGGTCGGCGCTGCCGAGCTTGCGGTTGATGCGCTCGCGCGCCACGTACTCGTAGAAGCC
>DATJYN010000165.1:0-4376 GCA_035499575.1 Burkholderiales bacterium
ACCGAAGCCGTGTCCTGAAGCGCGCGGCCCTGCGCCATCGCTGCGTTGTAGATAGCCCTGGTGGCGGAGAAGAGCGGCGTCGGGCTCTTCAGCCGGCGCGCGAATTCGCCGATGATCTTCATGTCCTTGCGCCAGGTTTCCTGGGTCACCGTGGCGGGCGTATAGGAGCGCCGGACCATCAGCGGCCCGCGCACCTGCAGCATGCGCGAGGAACCGGCGCCGTCGCCGAGCACCCTCACCGCGAGCGCTGGGTCGAGGCCGGACTTGCGCGCCAGGATCACCGCCTCGGCGCTCGACACGTTGTGGATCGCCACCAGCAGGTTGGCGGCGAATTTCATCTTCGAGCCGTTGCCGAACCGGCCAAGGTAGTACTGGGACCTGGAGAATCCCCGCAGCACCGGGATGATTTTCCCGTATTTGGAATAAATTCCACTTCCAAAAACCACGAGATCGCCGACCCTTGCCTGCGCGCCGGTGCCGCTTAAAGGGCAGTCGAGCAGCGTGGCGCCTGCGGCCGCGAGAGTCTTCCGGGCCCGCTCCTTGACTGCGATCGGCAGGGTACTGGTTTCGACGACGATCTTTTTCCCGCGGATGCTTTTTGATACCGATTCAAGAGCTTTCGCCGATGGCAGCGAGGAAATCAGGATCGATGCCGAGCGGGCGACTTCTTCCACGCCGGCGGCGACGATGCCGCCCGCCCGGCGGTGGCGCCGCCGGCATGCCGCCACCGGGTCATAGCCGGTCACGACGAATCCGGCCCGCAGGAGGTTGGCCGCCATCGCCGAACCCATGATGCCCAACCCGACCATCCCGACCCGTGGTTTTGCCATGGCCGTAAGCTACCATTCCGGGCGAGGAGGCAGCGATGGGCTATCGTGAAACGCTACCGCGCCGCGGCGTGCCGCGCCGGCAAATGATGAAGCGCGTGGCGCGCTTCTCGAAACTGAAGGGCTTCGACGGCGGGTTGCCCGACAGCGGCCATCCCGACTGCCGCCGCACGCTCTACAACGTGATCGGCTTCCAGCCGCCGAAGGTCGAGCGCGCGGGGAAGCAATCGCCGGTCGGCGAACGGGCGGCACGCATGGCGGCGATCAAGATTTCCGAGGGCTTCAACCTCGGCTACTGCCGCGCGCTGCCCGGCAAGGGCCCGATGCTGCACAACCACGACACCAACGAGACCTTCATCTGCATGACCGGCGTCTGGCGCGCGAGCTGGCAGAACGAAAAGGGCAAATTGGAGCACGTCGACCTCAAGCCGCTGGACGTGATTTCGTTTCCGCCCGGCGCCTCCCGGCGCTTCATGAACCTGCAGAAGGGGCCCGGCGGCAAGCGCGGCGTGCTGATGTTCGTCATCGGCGGCAATGCGCCCAGCGCGGAGTTCACCAGCGAATCCATGGACGAGCTGGAGAGGAAAGGCATCTGGCCCGAGAAGAAAAGGAAGGCCCGGCGTTGAAGGCGCCTGCTTTCGCCTACGCGAAACCGGCCACTCTCGGGGAGGCCTTCGCGCTGCTGCAAGTCCTGAACGCCAAGGTGCTGGCCGGCGGCCAGAGCCTGATTCCCTCGCTCAACATGCGGCTTTCCTCGCCCGGGCTGCTCGTGGACATCACGGGATTGAAGGAACTCAAGGGCATTTCCGTCCAGGGGAATTCGATCCGCATCGGCGCGCTCGTCACGCACGCACAGATGGAACGTTCCCCCGAGATACAAAAGCACCTTCCCCTGCTCGCACAGGCCATTCCGCACGTCGCGCATGCCGCGATCCGCAACCGGGGGACCATCGGCGGCAGCATGGCGCTCGCCGACCCGGCGGCGGAGTATCCGGCGGTTGCCGTTGCTCTCGAGGCCGAGATTCTGATTGAGGGAAAGAAGGGCAAGAGAAAAGCAAAGGCAACGGCATTCTTCAAGGGACTCTTCGAAACGGACCTGAAGCCGGGCGAGTTGCTCGTTGCCGTCGAGTTCCCCATCGCCAAGCCCTCGGACAAGTCCGTATTCCTCGAGCTGGCGCGGCGCCACGGCGACTACGCCATCATCGGCCTTGCGGCGCACAATTCGAAATTCGTCTTTTTTTCGGCAGGGTCGAAGCCGGTTGTCGTCGAGGGTGGCTCGATGCAGAAGGCGAAGGAAAATCTTTCGAAGACGCTCAAGCCCACGGCCGATCTCTACAGTTCTTCCGCCGCCAAGCTGCACCTGGCCGGCGTGCTGCTGGAACGCGCATGGACCTCGCTGTCGACATAAGCCTCACGGTGAACGGCGCGGCGGTAAGCCGCTGCGTTCCGGCGCGCATGCATTTGATCGATTTCCTGCGGGAAGAACTCGAATTGACGGGTTCGCACGTGGGTTGCGAGCACGGCGTCTGCGGAGCCTGCACGGTCCGCGTTGATGGCGACATCGTGCGCGGCTGCCTGATGCTGGCGGCGCAGGCGAACGGCTGCCGCGTGGACACCATCGAGGGCCTGTCGGACTCGAAGGAGATCGCGCGCCTGCAAAGGGCATTTCATGAAAAGAACGCTCTGCAGTGCGGTTTCTGCACGCCGGGAATGCTGATGGCGGCCCAGGAATTGGTTTCCTCGAATAAAAAATTGACCCGGGAAGAAATAAGAATTCACATCTCGGGAAATTACTGCCGCTGCACCGGCTACCAGGCCATCGTCGATGCCATCGAGGAAGTGGTCAATGGGCCGGGCTGAACTGCCGCTGCATGCGCCAGGCACCAAGACCGACCGCGGTTACATCGGCCAGTCGGTGCCGCGCCCGAATGCCAAGCGTTTGCTGCAGGGGCGGGGCGCCTATGTGGACGACTTGCGCTTTCCGCGGCTCGCCCATGTCGTGTTCTTCAGGAGCCCTTACGCCCACGCAAGAATAAAAAAATTAGGATTTGAAACTGCCCTCAAATCGGCGGGGGTGATTACGGTGCTCGACGGCAAAGCAGTCGCCCAGTACTGCACCCCTTGGGTGGCGGTGCTTGGGCACCTGAAGGGCATCAAGTCGCCGCCGCAGCATGCCATCGCCATCGAGCGCGCGTGCTGGCAGGGCGAAGCGGTGGCGGCGGTGGTGGCGGAGACGCGCGCGCAGGCCGAGGATGCGGCGGCGCTGATCGAAGCGGAGTGGGAGGAACTTCCCGCCGTGATCGACATGGAGGAATCGCTGGCCGGAAAGCGCGTCATTCATCCTCAGTTCGGCGACAACATCTGCTTCAGCCGTTCGCACGACACTGGCGGCGTGGACGAGATTTTTTCGAAAGCCGGCCTTGTGGTGGAGGAGACTTTCGACTTCGGGCGGCACACTGGCGTGTGCCTGGAGGGGCGCTCGATCCTTGCCGACTACAACGCGGCCGAGCATGCGCTGACGGTGTACCACTCCACCCAGGCGCCACACATGATGCAGGACATCTTCTCGCGCCACCTCGGCATCCCCGAGGCCAGCGTGCGGGTGATTGCCAAGGACGTCGGTGGCTCGTTCGGCATCAAGGTGCACGTCTATCCGGACGAGATGGCCACCGCCGCGCTGTCGGTGATGCTGCGCCGGCCCGTGAAATTCGTCGCCGACCGCCTGGAATCCTTCGCTACCGACATCCATGCCCGGGAGCACAAAGTGAAGGTGCGCCTCGCCTGCACGAAGGCGGGTGAAATCCTCGGCTTCGACATGAACGACCTGACCGGCATCGGCCCGTATTCGGTCTATCCGCGCACCAGCGGCATCGAGGGCAACCAGGTGGTGAACCTGACCGGCGGTCCGTACA
This sequence comes from Burkholderiales bacterium, assembly GCA_035499575.1. Lineage (GTDB taxonomy): Bacteria > Pseudomonadota > Gammaproteobacteria > Burkholderiales > SG8-39 > RBG-16-66-20. Next base: position 3,740 of record DATJYN010000165.1, read on the forward strand.
AGCACCAGAAATACCGCGCGAAGCTGGACGTCGTATTCACCAACAAGAACGTCACCTGCCAGTACCGCGCGGTCGGCCACCCGATCGCGGTGGCGCTGACCGAGGGCATCGTCGACCTCGCGGCGCAGAAGCTGAACATGGATCCCGCAGAATTCCGCAGGAAGAACCTCATTGCGGACGACGCTTATCCGTACACCTTCCCGTCAGGGGTGATTTTCGAAAAGCTCTCCCACCACAAGAGCCTGGATTTGCTGTTGCAAACAATGCGTTACCGCGAGCTGAGAGAAGAGCAAATTCAGCTGCGCAGGAAAAACATTTTTCGCGGCATCGGACTGGCCGCGATGATCGAAGTCACGAACCCGTCGCCGGCCTTCTACGGCGTCGGCGGCGCGCGCATCTCGGCGCAGGACGGCGCCACGTTGCGCCTGGAGCCGACCGGGATGGTGACGGTGATGTGTAGCGTCACGGAGCAGGGGCAGGGCACTGAAGGCATCTTCGCGCAGGTCGCCGCGAGTGCTGTCGGCGTTACCCTGGAAAAGGTCCGCGTCATCACCGGCGACACCGGCACGACGCCCTATGGCGGCGGCACCTGGGCTTCGCGCGGCGCCGGCATCGGCGGCGAGGCGGTGCTGCTGTC
>DATJYN010000166.1:0-13459 GCA_035499575.1 Burkholderiales bacterium
CCCACGTTCGGGCGCCTGACGCGCGACGGCTCCTTCCCGTTCGTGAATTCGCTCGACCACCTGGGACCGTTCGCCGACAGCGTCGACTTGCTCGCCGCTTCCTACGACGTGATGCAGGAAGGCATGGCCGTGAGCGGCCTGAAGGGGATAGAAGGACTGAGGATTGCCCGCGCGACGGGGTATTTCGAAGAGAACGCGGAGCCGGAAGTCTATGAACTGGTAAAGAGGGCTGCCGAGAAGCTGGGTGCGAAACAAACGGTCGACATCCCGGCGGCGGGGCAGGGCAGGGCGGCAGCTTTCGTCATTACCGCCTCGGAATCGGGACAGCTTCATTTGCCCAATCTCCGCAAGCGGCCGCGGGATTTCGAGCCGATGATCGTCGAGCGCCTGATGGCGGGCGCCATGATCCCGGCGGCCTGGTACCTGCAGGCGCAGCGCGTGCGGCGCTGGTACTACCGGCTGGTGATGAAGCTGTTCGAGACGGTGGACGTGATCCTCGCGCCCGCGACGCCGCGCCCGGCGCAGAAGATCGGCCAGGAGACCTTCACCATCCGCGGCCGGGAGATGCTCGCGCGCCCGAACACCGGGCTGCTGACCCAGCCGATCAGCTGCATCGGCCTGCCGGTGATCTGCGCGCCGGTGGGCAAGGTGGACGGCCTGCCGGTGGGCATGCAGATCGTCGCCGCGCCCTGGCGCGAAGACCACTGCTTCAGGGTGGCGAGGGCCCTCGCGTGAGCGCGAGCACTGCCGGCGTGGAAGTGAACATCCCCGAAGTGGCCTCCGAAGTGAGGGCGGCCTTCGAGATCTACGAAAAGGCCCTGAACGAGAACGACGTGGCGATCCTGGACGAGCTGTTCTGGAACTCGCCGCATACCATCCGCTACGGCGTCGCCGAGCAACTCTACGGCTACGAGGCGATCCACGGATTCCGCACGGGGCGGCCGGCGATCGACCTGCGCCGCGAACTGCTCAAAGTCGTGATCACCACCTACGGCCGCGACGCCGCCACCGCGAGTTGCGAATACCGCCGGCTGGAAACCGGCCGGCGCGGCCGGCAGATGCAGACCTGGATGCGTTTCCCCGAAGGCTGGCGGGTGGTCGCGGCCCACGTGAGTTTGCTGGCCGCCTGATCCGCGCATGATCCGCATGGTCCTGAAGCGCCTGCTCGGCGCGATCCCGAACATCCTCGGCGTCATCATCGTCACCTTCCTGCTGACGCGCGCGCTGCCGGGTGATCCGGCGGCCTACTTCGCGGGACCGGCTGCGACCAAGGAGGCGATCGAGCAGGTGCGCGCCAGCCTCGGCCTGAACAAGCCGCTCGCGCACCAGTTCCTGCTGTACGTGCGCGACCTCGCCAAGGGCGACCTCGGCAATTCGCTCAGCACCGGCCAGCCGGTGGCGACGGAGATCCGCCAGAGGCTGCCGGCCTCGATCGAGTTGACGTTGTGCGGTCTGCTGCTGGCGGTGGCGGTCGCGGTGCCGCTCGGCGTGCTGGCTGCGACGCGGCCGGGCTCCTGGGTGGACCACCTGTGCCGCCTGCTTGCCACCGCCGGCGTGTCGCTGCCGACCTTCTTCACCGGGCTGCTGCTGGCCTACGTGTTCTATTTCCTGCTCGGCATCGCGCCTTCGCCGCTCGGCCGCATCGACGTGTCGTTCTCGCCTCCGCCCACGGTCACCGGCCTGTTCCTCGTCGACAGCCTGATCGCGCGCGATGGGGAGTTGTTCCGGGCGGCCGCCAAGCAGCTGGTGCTGCCGGCGACGACGCTGGGCCTCTTCGTGATGGCGCCGCTGATGCGCATGACGCGCGCCTCGATGCTCGGCGTGCTGTCCTCCGAGTTCATCCGCACCGCGCGCGCGAGCGGCCTGCCGCGCAGCAAGGTGCTCTACGCCTACGCTTTCCGCAACGCGCTCTTGCCGGTGGTGACCACGCTCGGCATGGTGTTCTCGTTCCTGCTCGGCTCCAACGTGCTGGTGGAGAAGGTGTTCGCCTGGCCGGGCATCGGCTCCTACGTCATCGAGGCGCTGGTGTCTTCCGATTACGCGCCGGTGCAGGGCTTCGTGCTGACCATGGCGCTTCTCTACGTGGCGCTGAACCTGGCCATCGACGTGATGTACGGATTCATCGATCCGAGAGTCGGGATCGAGTGATGAACGCCACCCTGAGGCACGTGAAGTATGTGGCGACGGAAAACCTCGTCACGCTGGGCGCATTCATCCTCTTCTCGGGGTTCGTGCTCCTGGCGCTGTTTGGTCCCTGGATCGCGCCCTATGACCCGCTCGCGAGCGACACGCTGGCGGCCCTGAAGCCGCCCTCGGCGGCGCACTGGTTCGGCACGGACTCGCTCGGCCGCGACATCCTGTCGCGCATCGTCGTCGCAGCGCGCCTGGATTTCGGCATCGCCGTCTCCGCGGTGGCCGCCTCGTTCGCGGCCGGCTCGGCGCTGGGCGCGATCGCCGGCTTCTTCGGCGGCTGGGCCGACCGCATCATCGGCCGGATCGCCGACACCATCATGGCGTTCCCGCTGTTCGTGCTGGCGATGGGCATCGTCGCGGCGCTGGGCAACACGGTGGCCAACATCGTCATCGCCACCGCGATCATCAACCTGCCGTTCTACATCCGCGTCGCGCGCGCCGAAGTGAACGTGCGGCGCAATGCCGGCTACGTCGAGGCGGCGCGGCTGGCGGGCAATTCCGACCTGCGGGTGCTCGCGCTGCACGTGTTTCCCAACACCCTGCCGCCGATGATGGTGCAGATCTCGCTCAACATGGGCTGGGCGATCCTGAACGCGGCCGGCCTGTCGTTCATCGGCCTGGGCGTGCGCGCGCCGCAGGCGGAGTGGGGGATCATGGTCGCCGAGGGCGCGACCTACATCATCTCCGGTGAATGGTGGGTCGCGTTGTTTCCCGGCGCGGTGCTGATGCTGGCGGTATTCACCTTCAATCTTCTGGGCGACGGCCTGCGAGACATCATGGACCCGAGGATGCGGACTTGAATCTCCTCGAAGTAAGGGACCTTTCCCTCGAGTTCAAGACGCGCTCCGGGACCGTCCACGCGCTGCAGGACATCAACATGGAAATCGGCAAAGGCGAGACCGTCGGCATCGTCGGCGAGTCCGGCTCCGGCAAGTCGGTGCTGTCCTTCGCCATCCTGCGCATCCTGGACGCGGCGGCGCGCATCCGTTCCGGGTCGATCCAGTTTGCCGGCATGGACATGCTGGGCGCGAGCGAGCGCAGCCTCGAGGAGGTGCGCGGCCGCGAGATCTCGATGATTTTCCAGAATCCGCGCACCGCGCTCAACCCGATCCGCCGCATCGGCCGGCAGATCGAGGATGTGCTTGCCACGCACACCTCTACCTTGCGCGAGGACATGAAGAAAAAGGCGATCGAGGCGCTCGCCAGGGTGCGCATCCCGGACCCGGAGCGGCGCTACGACGCCTATCCGTTCGAGCTCTCGGGCGGGCAGTGCCAGCGCGTGATGATCGCGCTGGCGCTCGCCTGCAATCCGCAGCTGCTGATCGCCGACGAGCCGACCACCGGCCTGGACGTGACGACGCAGGCGGCGATCCTGTCGCTGATCTCGGAACTGGCGAAAGAGCGCAAGATGGCGACCATCCTCATTACCCACGACCTGGCGCTCGCCTCGGAATACTGCGACCGGATCGTGGTCATGCACGCGGGGCACGTGGTCGAGACGGCGCCCGTCGCGGAGATCTTCCGCAGGCCGCGCCATCCCTATACCGCGCGCCTGATCGCCTCGACGCCCGCGCCGGAGCAGAGCATCGCCACGCTCGCCTCGATCCCGGGCAGCCTGCCGGACCTGCGCCGCGACGACCTGCCGAGTTGCCGCTTCCATGCGCGATGCGAAAGAGCGCAGGAAGACTGCATTTCGAAACCCCTGCCGAACGCGGCAGTTCGTTGCCTCCATCCCCTGTGAACGTCCTGGACTGCGTCGAGTTGAAGAAGCACTTCCCGGTGGGGCGCGGCGCGCTGCTGCACGCCGTGGACGACGTCGGCTTTTCCATCGGCCAGGGGGAAAGCGTCGGCCTGGTGGGCGAGTCGGGCTGCGGCAAGTCGACGCTGGTGCGGCTGATCACGCGCATGCTCGACCCGACCGGCGGCGACATCATCTACCGCGGCCGCAACATCGGCTTCATCCCGGCGCGCAAATTCGCCTCGACGCAGTTCCGCCCGAAGATCCAGATGGTGTTCCAGGACCCGACCGACAGCCTGAACCCGCGCCACAGCGCCTTCGATGCGATCGCGGAACCGCTGCGGCGCCTCGGCCCGGGCAAGGACGTGCCCTTCGAAGTCTCCGAAGCGGCGCGCAAGGTCGGCCTGCCCGAGGAACTGCTGCCGCGCTACCCGCACCAGCTGTCCGGCGGGCAGAAGGCGCGCGTCGGCATCGCGCGCGCCATCGCCATGACGCCGGACCTGCTGGTGCTGGACGAGCCGACCGCGGCGCTCGACGTTTCCGTGCAGGCGACCATCCTGCGCCTGCTCGCGGACCTGAAGCGCGACCTCGGCATGAGCTACCTGTTCGTCTCCCACGACCTGAACGTGGTGCGCATGCTCTGCGACCGCGTGATCGTCATGTACCTGGGCAAGGTGGTGGAGCAGGGGCCGGCGCAGGACCTCTTCCAGCGGCCGGCGCATCCCTACACGCGCGCGCTGGTGCAGGCGATTCCCTCCATCGGCGGCCGCCCCGGCGAGGGGATAAATGCGCGCGAGGTGCTCTCCGGCGAGCCGCGCAGCCCGGTCAACCCGGACCCGAACGTCTGCCGGTTCTACGGCCGCTGCCCGCAGCAGCGCGACCGCTGCCGCACCGAGGCGCCGCTGCTGCGCGAGACCAGTCCCGGCGTGCTCGCCGCCTGCCACTTCGCCTAGCGGTTCGCTGCCGGCTGTTGTCGGCGGGCGGTTCTGGGAGTAGCTTGCCGGCATGCGCGCCGGGCGGCCCTGGTACACGATCCTGTACGTGCAGGTCCTGCTCGCGATCGCCCTGGGCATCGCGGTCGGGCACTTCTTCCCGCATACCGGCGCGTCGCTGAAGCCGCTCGGCGACGGCTTCATCCAGCTGATCAAGATGATGATCGCGCCGGTCATCTTCTGCACCGTGGTGCACGGCATCGCCTCGATGACCGACCTCGCCAAGGTCGGCCGCGTCGGCATCAAGGCGCTGGTCTATTTCGAGCTGGTATCGACCGTTGCGCTCGCCATCGGCCTCGCCGTCGGCGAGCTGGTGCGCCCGGGCGAAGGCTTCAACATCGACCCGGCGGCGCTCGATCCCAGGGCGGTGTCGGGCTTCGTCACGCGGGCGAAGGAAGACAACGTGGTCTCGCACCTGCTGGCGATCATCCCGAATACCTTCATCGACGCCTTCGCCAAGGGCGACCTGCTGCAGGTGCTGCTGGTGGCGATCCTCACCGGCTTCGCGGTGTCGGGCATGGGCGGCTTCGGCAAGAGGATCAACGGCGTGATCGACGCCGCCGGCAAGGTGTTCTTCCGCATCATCGGCATCATCGTGCGCGCGGCGCCGGTCGGCGCCTTCGGCGCGATGGCCTTCACGATCGGCGCCTACGGCCTGCGCTCGCTCGTCAACCTGGGCGAGCTGATCCTCGTGTTCTACGCCACCAGCATCCTGTTCGTGGTGATCGTCCTCGGCGCCATCGCGCGCCTCGCCGGGTTCTCGATCCTGCGCTTCGTCGGCTACATCAAGGACGAGCTGCTGATCGTGCTCGGCACCAGCTCCTCGGAGACCGTGCTGCCGCACATGATCCAGAAGATGAAGCGGCTCGGCGCCTCGGACTCGGTGGTCGGGCTGGTGATCCCGCTCGGCTACAGCTTCAACCTGGACGGCACCAACATCTACATGACGCTCGCGACGCTGTTCCTCGCGCAGGCGACGAACATCCACCTCACGTTCGGCCAGGAGATGACCATCCTGCTGATCGCGATGCTGACTTCGAAAGGCGCTTCCGGCGTCACCGGCGCGGGCTTCGTCACGCTGGCGGCGACGCTCACCATCATCCCGGACATTCCGGTGCAGTCGCTCGCGATCCTGGTCGGCATCGACAAGTTCATGAGCGAGTGCCGGGCGCTCACCAACCTGGTCGGCAACGGCGTCGCGACCATCGTCGTCAGCCGCTGGGAAGGCGAACTCGACACGGCGAAGCTGCACGAGGCCATGGCCCATCCGATCGACCTTGGCGAGGCGCTGGAGAACGAGCCCGTATGATCGACGACACCCTGAGGCTGATCCAGGAAAGCGTCCGCAAGTTCGTCGAGAAGGAAGTCGTGCCGCACGGCCACAAGTGGGAAGAGCAGGGCTTCGTGCCGCGCGAAGTCCTGCGCGACATGGGCCGGCTCGGTTTCCTCGGCCTGCGCTACGCGGAGGAGTTCGGCGGTGGGGCGCTGGATGCGCGCGCCACGGCGCTGCTCGCCGAGGAGCTCGGCCGCTCGACCTACAGCGGCTTCGCCATCACGGTGCTGGTGCACACCGACATGGCCTCGCCGCACCTGGTCAATGCCGGCTCGCCCGCGCAGATCCGGAAGTACCTGCCGAAGATCGTCTCGGGCGAGCTGATCACCGCGGTCGCCGTCACCGAGCCCGACGCCGGCTCGGACGTGAAAGGCATAAAGACGCGCGCGGTGCGCGACGGCGCGGACTGGCTGCTGAAGGGCTCCAAGATGTTCATCACCAACGGCGCGCTCGCGGACCTCTACTTCGTCGCCGCCAAGACCGATCCCGCCGCGGGCTCGAAGGGCATCTCCATTTTCATCGTCGAGAAGGGCATGCCGGGCTTCACGGTCGGGCGCCGGCTCGACAAGATGGGCTGGCGCAGCTCCGACACCGCGGAGCTGGTGTTCGACGGCTGCCGCGTGCCGGCGGCGAACGTGCTCGGCGAGGAGAACCGCGGCTTCTACGCCATCATGAAGAACTTCCAGAACGAGCGCATCGCCATCGCCGCCATGGCGATGGGCGAGGCATCGAAGGCGATCGAGCTGACGCTGGAATACGTCAAAACCCGGAAAGCCTTCGGCGCGCCGCTGTGGGACAAGCAGGCGATCCGCCAGCGGCTGTCGATGCTCGCGGCCAGGGTCGAGGCCGGGCGGCAGCTCGTGCTGCACGCCGCCTCGCTCGACGCCGCGAAGCGCGACTGCGTGAAGGAAGTCTCGATGGCCAAGGCCTACTGCGCGGAACTGCTGAACGAGGTAGTCTACGACTGCCTGCAGTTCCACGGCGGCTTCGGATACATCAAGGAGTCCGCCATCGAGCGCATGTACCGCGACGCCCGGGTGCAGACCATCGGCGGCGGCGCCACCGAAGTCATGCTCGAAGAGGTGGCGAAGCGGATGTAGCGCCGGCTAGGGGCTCTTGCCCTTGGCCGCGAATCGGAAATCGCAGTGCGTCGCGCCCTGCATGATGGTCTGCGAGCGCTTCAGCGCGAGCTCCGGGTTGAAGCCCTGCACCATCGCGAAATCGCGGTTGCAGTGGAACAGGTAGCCGAGTTCCGGCAGCCCGAGCTCCTTGTAGAACTCCGCGTACTGGCAGCGCGTGACGTTGAAGTCGAGCTTCTCCGGCGACTTGCCGAGCGATTCGATCTTCAGGCTGCCGCCGCCCGACCAGACGCCCGACACCTTGTCCAGCGCCGCGAGATCCTTGCCATACTGCTCCGCCCATCTCTCGCCGTCCTTGCGGGCGAGCTCCAGGATGACCTCGCGCGCGATGTCGTTCGCGCGCTCCTTGCCGATGGCGCGCTGGAACGCCTGCACCAGCGGGATCATCACCCCGCCTTCGATCTTGCGGCGCTCCAGGTGCGTAATGTTTGGCTCAGGCATTCGCGTCTCCTTGGCAGAGGTCATTCCTGGCGGACGGCTTCGAGGTCGCGCCCGCCCTGGTGAAGGATGAGTTTATCGGTCTTGCCGTCGCTGCCCGGCACGAAGCTGATCTGGGCATCCACGACCTTGTAGAAGTACTCCGTCTTCGATTCGGCGAACACCTGGAATTTTTCCTGGCCCGTCGCCTGCACCATCAGCTTGCCGTCCTCGACCGTGACCGTGAGGATGAATTTCGGCGTGACCGCGTAGGATCCGGCGAAGGGCGCCAGTACAGCCGGGTCGACGTCGATTGCCCGGTGCCGCCGCAGGGGCGCGGCGTCGAGTCCGAGCGCGACGCGCGCGACCTGGTTGCCGAGCTCGCTGACGCGCATCGTGGCGGTGTTGGCTAGCACGACGACGCCGACGCCGCGGCCGGGCGCGACCGCGATCCAGCCGTGGTATCCGCCAGTCATGCCGTTGTGCCACAGGGACACGCCATCTTCGGCAATGTGCCAGCCCAGTCCCATCGCCGGCCCGCCTTTCACCGCATCGCGCTTGCGTTGCGCAAGCTGCAGCGCCTGGGCGAGCGGCTGCCCGTCCGCCGCCAGGTTCGCCTCGACGAACCTGAGCAGGTCATCGCACGTGGACCGGATGCCGCCGGCGCCGACCAGCGCCTGGAAGTCCCAGTTTCTCTCCGGCCGCAGGGATGCGTCATAGGGCGGCGCGAGCCGACGGCGCTGGCCCACATCCAGCGTGACGCGCGTATCGCGCATGCCCAGCGGCGCGGCGATGCGCTCGATCAGCAGTTCCTCGTACGTCTCGCCCGCCTGGAGCGCCAGCACGTGGCCGAGCAGCCCCATGGCGTAGTTGGAATATTCGTATCGCCCCGGCGGCCGGCGCAGCGCGTGCCCGTTGAGGAACGCGTACATCTCGGCGACGGAGTAGTCGGCGTACGGGTTGGATGCATCCGCCGGCGCGAAGTTGTCCGGCATGCGCGGCAGGCCCGAGCTCTGCGTGGCCAGGTGCTCGAGCGTAATCGGAGTGCCGTTGGCGACGGGCACCCGCACCGAAGCCGGCAGGTACTTCTGCACCGGATCGTCCAGCTTCATGCGGCCCTCCAGCACCATGCTCGCCAGCAGCACGCTGGTGAACACCTTGCTGATCGAGCCGATCTCGTACACGGTGTCGCCGCGGGGCGCGATGCCGGAGCCCTTGGCGGTTTCGCCGTATGCGATCACCTGTGTCTGTCCGTCCTGGACGATGCCGACGACGAGCCCCACCACGAGGCCGTCTTCCAGCAGCGGGCGGGCCAGTGGATCGATCTGCGGCCGCAGGTCGAGTCCATGCGCCGCGGGCGGGAGCGCGGCCAGCAGTACGAGAGCGCAAGCGGCGATGCGGCTGGTCATCCGCATCCGTTGTTATTCCCGATATACGGTGTAGCGGACGAAGTCGCTGTGCGGCGTGAACTTATCGTACAGGCCGCGCGCGCGGTAGTTGTTCAGCCTGGTGTGCCAATAGAGCCTGGACCAGCCTTCGCGCTTCATTTCAGCCACCAGCCAGTCGATCAACTGCTCGCCCACCCGCGACGCGCGCTGCGCTGGATCAACGAACAAATCCCCCAGGTAGCAGACCGGCGTGAGCCCCAGCGTGTGCTCGTGCACGACGTAGTTGGCGATACCGATGACGCCGTTCTTGCGATCCTCCGCAACGATCGCGTGGATCGGCGAGGCATCGTCCAGGATCCGCTTCCAGGTATAGCGGGTAAGCGGTTTCGACGGGGTTCGCTTGTAGAAGAGGCAGTAGCCGTCGAACAACTCGCGCCAGCGTTTCTCGTCTCGCGCCGCGGCTTGGCGAACAGTTACCTTGTGAAGACGGGTTTTTGGCACAGACGTCCCGCCGCCTAATGTGACAGTACGCACCTGATGCCGCCCCGCGGATCAGGCACGTCACCCGCGTAGCGAGGTATCAAGTGCAAGTGAACGTGCATGCGGGATTGGCCTGCCGCTTTCCCGACGTTGACCCCAATGTTGTAGCCGTCTGGCGAATGCTGCTTCCGGATGGATTTTTCAATTCCCGCCAGCAATGCAAGAACGGCAGATTGTTCTTTGGCGGTCATGTCGAAGAAGCTTGCCACATGCCGTTTGGGTATCACGAGTACGTGCCCACGGCTAAGCGAGTTGCTGTCGTAACGCACGTAGGCCAGCTCGTTCTCAAGGAGCACTTCGGACCGCGAACATAATTCGCACTGAATCGATTCGGTTGCCATGGCCGTTCGCGTCTTGCGCCGCCTATCTATTTTGCCGATCGCTGCAGGTCGTAGACGGTAACGGGGTCGCTGAAGCCGCGGATCTTGGCGGAGCGCTGCGTGGCGAATTCGAAGCCGGCATCGTCGCCGGCTGCGTCGCGCACGGCTTTCGAGACGACGACGGAGCGCTTGGCGAGGCCGCAGAGGCGCGCGGCGAGGTTCACGGTGGTGCCGACCACGGCATAGTCGAGATGGCGGCTGGTGCCGAGGTTGCCGATCATCGCCGGCCCCATGTGGATGCCGAGCCCGATCGCGCCGGGGCTGTCGGCGGCGCGGTCGAGGATGTCGAGCGCGCATTTGCAGGACTTGAGCGCCATGTCGCCCTTGTCGAACACGGCCATGATGCCGTCGCCCGCGTACTTGTCGATGTAGCCGCCGTGCTTGTAGACGAGCTCGGCCTGCGAAGCGAGGCGCTTGCTGAGGAATTCGAACAGCAGTTCGGGCGCGAGGTCCTGGCCCATTTCGAGCAGGCCGCGCACGTCGGAGAACAGCACGCAGACTTCCTGCTGGCGCGGCGCGGGCAGCTTGCCGGTGTTGGCGAAGACCTGGGCGATTTCCTCGGTGCGTGGCGAGACGTGACGCCGCAGCGAAAGCGTCATCGATTCGACCTGCCTGAGGTAGTCGGTCTTGGCCATCAGGTTGCCGAGCCGCTTGCGCAGCACCATGGCGTGCAGCGGCTTCTGGATGAAGTCGTCGGCGCCGGCCTCGACGGCCCATTGCAGCACTTCGCGCTGGTCGATGGCGGTGACGAAGATGATGGGTGCGTCGCGGTAGGGGGCCATGGACCGCAGGCTGCGGCACAGCTCGATGCCGTTCATGTCGGGCAGCCGGATGTCGAGCAGGAAGGCGTCGACCGGGTGCTCGCGCGCGAGCTTGAGCGCCTGCTCGCCGGTCTCCGCCTCGACCACGATGCACTCGCTGGTGGTGAGGATATCGGTGCCGAGCATGCGGCTGACCGCGGTATCGTCCACCACCAGGACGGTCTTGCCCTTCAGGATCTCGTCGTCCATGGCTAGAAGCCGAGTTTAGCCTGTAGTCCGATCACCCCGTTGCGGCCCGGCGAGGGCTCGAAAAACCGCAGGTTGGCGTCGTTGACGATCACCGAGCCGGCGTAGCGGCGGTTGGTGATGTTGTCGACGCGGGCATATTCGGTGAAGCGCCAGCGGCCGAAGTTCTGCACGAAGTTGGCGGCGGCGTTGGTCAGGCGGTAGCCGTCCGCGGCGGCCGTATTGGCGTCGTCCGCCCAGAGGCGCGACTTGGCCTGGTACTCGAGCGCGGCGGTGAAGCCGGCCGGGGCGTAGCGCCAGCGCAGTTCGCCGTAGAACGAGGAGCGCGGCACGCCGGGCAGGTAGTTGCCGGCGCGCACCACGACCGGCACCGCCGGCGTATTGGCGACGGAGTTGAAAGTGTCGAGGAACGTCGCCTGCAGGCGCGTCCAGGCGAGCGCCGCCTCGAAGCCCCAGGGCAGCATTGCGCTGCCGCCCAGCTCGACTCCCTTGCGGCGCGTATCGCCGACGTTCTGGTAGGTGGCGCGCCCGCCGGAGTTTGTGGCGATGGCGATTTCGTCGTGCGTGAGGATGTCGAACACCGCGAGGTTCATGCGCACGCGGTCGGCGATGAGGGTCTTCACGCCGGTTTCCAGGTGGTAGCTTTTCGAGGCGCTCAGCCCGAAGTTCAGGCCCGGGCCGATCGGGCTGTAGGCGAGTTCGGCGAAGGTCGGCGTCTCGAAGCCGCGCCCGGCGGTGGCGTAGAGGCTGGTGGTGGGCGCCAGGCGGTAGAGGATGCCGGCGACCGGCGTGATCGCGCTGTAGTCCTTCGAGCCGCTGTCGTTGCCGTTGCCGGGCACGATGAAGAAGTCGTCGCTCGAGAAGGCGATCAGGCTGGCGCGCACGCCGGCGGTGGCGATCCAGCGCTCGGTGAAGCGCCATTCGCCCTGCGCGTAGATTCCGGTGGAGGTGACGCGGTCCATTTCGTCGCGCTTCAGGCCGGCGGTGTCGCCGTTGTCGTTGATGAAGCCCTTGCGGCGCTCGGCCATGGTTTCGTAGTCGCCGCCGACGTTGACGGTGAACGGCGCGCCGAGCAGCTTGCCGTCGCGCGTCAGGCGCAGCCCGAGGCCGCCGTAGTCGCGGTCGAGGTCCACCACGCCGCCCGAGTTCGTCGCCACGGCCTGCGTGGCCAGCGGGATCGCAAGGTACTGGCGCACGTCGCGGTGGCCGCCGTAAAACGTGGTGTTCAGCGTCCAGTCCGACGACAGGCGCTGCGCGTAGGCGGCGCCGACCTGGTTCTGGGTCACGGTCTTGCGCGTGTTGAACTGCAGCGCCGCGGCGACGACCTGCTTCGGGTCGGCGTTCATCTGCGCGCGCGTCAGACCGAGCGGGTCCTGCGCGTTCGGGTTGTCCATGGAATTGGCGACCAGCGTGAGCGTGCCGCCTGATTCCATCGGCAGGAAGACCTTGCCGTTCAGGATGTCGCGGTCGGCGGCGCTGTGCTGCCGGTAGCCGTCGGTGTGGAAGCGCGAGCCGCTGACCACGCCGTCGCCGCCGTCGCCGATCCTGGCGCCCGCCTGCAGGCCATAGCGCGAGCTGCGGAAGCTGCCGAGGGAAAAATCGGTCGTGACGGATGGCTCGCCGCGCGCGGTGGTCAGGTTGATGACGCCGCCCGAGGCGTTGCCGTACATCAGCGCGAACGGCCCGCGCAGGACCTCGACGCTCTGCGCAGAACTCAGGTCCCAGTGCGACACCTGGCCCTGGCCGTCGGGGAAGCTGGACGGGATGCCGTCGCTGACCAGGCGCAGGCCGCGCACGCCGAAGGTGGAACGCCCGCCGAAGCCGCGCGAGGAGATCTGCAGGTCCTGCGCGTAGTTCTGGCGGTTCTGCACCGAGATGCCCGGCACGCGGTTGAGCGACTCGGACAGGTTGACCATCGGGTGCGTGAAGTGGATGTCGTCCGCATCCACCTTGTCCACGGAGGCGGGCACCTCCATGCTCGGCCGCTCCACGCGGGTGCCGGTGACCGTGACCGTATCTTCCGTGCTGCCGGCACTATCGGCAGCCTTGTAGGCAGGCGCGTCGCTCTGCGCTTGTGCGGCGCAATGGAAGCCGAGCGCGACGCAGGCCGCTGCGAGGCCTTTCATTGTTTTACCGAACGACAAAGCGGCATCTCCTCCCCGGGGAGAAGATTCCAGCCTACACGATTCGAACCGGCGCGCCCTAGCCTAGAACCGCGACAATCTGGCCCTCGGCCACCGCGTCGCCTTCCTTCACCTGCAGCTCCTTGAGCGTCCCCGCGGCGGGCGCGACCACCGGGATCTCCATCTTCATCGACTCGAGGATCAGGATC
>DATJYN010000167.1:0-19556 GCA_035499575.1 Burkholderiales bacterium
GGTCCGCGCGGTGATAGGCGCCCATCAGCAGGTTCTCCACGACTGTGAACTTGGTGAAGACCCGGCGGCCCTCCGGCACCAGCACCAGTCCGCGGTTCACCCTTTCATACGTGGCCAGCCGGGTAATGTCCTCCCCCGCAAAAAGCAGGGACCCGGCCGCGGCCTCCTTCAGTCCCATGACGGCGCGCAGCGTCGTGGTCTTGCCGGCCGCATTGGCGCCGATCAGCGAGACGACTTCGCCGGCGGCGATGCTGATCGTGACGTCTTTCAGGACGTGGTTCTTGCCGTAGCGGACGTTGACGCGCTCAAGCCCGAGCATGGTGGTGTCCAAGGTAGGCGGCGATCACGCGGGGGTCGCGCAGCACCTCATCGGGCGTGCCTTCGGCGATTTTCGCGCCATGATGCAGGCTGATGGCGCGGTCGGCGAGCTTGCCGAGGAAGCCGACCTTGTGGTCGATGATGCAAAGGGTGGTGCCGTGCTCGCGCAGGTCGCGCAGCACCGCCTCGAGGTTGGCGGTCTCGGCCTGGCCCAGGCCCGACGCCGGTTCGTCCAGCAGCAGCAGCTCGGGTTCGCACATCAGCGCCATCGCGACGCCGAGCATCTTCTCTTCGCCGTAGGACAACTCCGCCGCCGTCTGATCGCGCGCCGCATCGAGCCGGCACAGGCGCAGCACTTCGCCGGTGCGCCGTTCCAGGTCCGCCCCCGCATGGCCGCTGTCCGGATTGAGCAGCGTGGCCACGCGGCGCCAGCCCAGCCGCCGCTTCAGCATCAGGTGCCCGGCGATCATCAGGTGCTCGAACACCGAAAGCTCGGCGAACAATTGGGGGTTCTGGAAAGTCTTGACCACGCCGGCCGCGGCGATGTCGTGCGGTTTGGCGCCCTGGATGGGCTTTCCCTTCCACTCGATGGTTCCGGCGGTAGGCGAGAGCATGCCGGCGATCAGGCTGAGCAGGGTCGTCTTGCCCGAGCCGTTGGGCCCGAACACGCCGATGATCTCGCCCTTGCCTATGCCGAACGACAGGTCCGACACGGCGGTCAGGCCGTCGAAGCGTTTGGTAAGGCCGGCGACTTCAAACAGCATGGCGGCGCCTGCCGAAGAAGCCGGCGAGGCTCCCGTAGATGCCCTGCGGCATCATCAGGATGGTGAGGATCAGGATCGAGCCGTAGACGATGGAGCGGACCTCCGCGCTGAAATGGATCAGGTGGGGCAGCGCGGTCAGCACGACCGCGCCGATCACGGGCGCCGCCACGGCGCCGCGGCCGCCGAGCAATACCATGGCCACGATGGCCAGCGACTGGTCTATCGAGAGGAAGCCCGGTTCGATCGAGCCGAGATAGAACGAGTACAGGCTGCCGGTGATCGCCGCGATCACGTTGCCGGCGGCGAATGCCGCGAGCTTGTAGCGGAACACGTTGATCCCCAGCGTGTCTCCGAGCTCGTCGTTCAGCCGAATGGCGGCGAAGCACCGGCCCATCCACGAGTTCACCAGCCGCCAGCACGCCAGGATGGCGAGCGCGAGCGCAGCCAGGCTGACGTAGTACCACATCATCGTGCCTTCCAGCCTGACCGCGCCCTGGCCGGGCAGCCAGAGCGCGGGCTTGTCCTGCAGGATGATGCCGAGCGACCCGTTGGTGACGCTGTTCCAGTTGAGCACCACCAGCCGGGCCATTTCGGAGAACGCGAGGGTCACGACGGCAAAATAGAACTCCTTGAGCCGGAAACGGAAGCAGACCGTGCCGACGACGGCGGAAAGCAGCATGACCAGCAGGGCGGCCAGCAGCATGCCGGTCCAGAATGAAACGCCCAGGTGCACCATCGCGAGGTGGGTGGCGTAGGCCGAAATGCCGAAGGCGGCGGCGTGGAACATCGACAGCTGGCCGGTGAATCCGAAGATCAGGTTGAAGCTCACCGCCAGCATGCCGAGCAGGAACGAGAACACGAGGATCGTCAGCGCGAAGTCGCTCTTCACCAGGACGGGCAGCAGCGCGAATGCCGCGGCGACGGCGGCGAGGCGGAACGCGCTCATTTGCGCCCCGCGAACAGGCCGGCCGGCTTGAACAGCAGGATCGCGACCAGGAACACGAGGCCGTAGGCATCGCGGAAGGCTAGCGGCAGCTGGATCGATCCGACTCCTTCGGTCACCCCGAGGATCACGCCGCCAAACAGCGACCCCATGACGCTGCCGATTCCCGCGAGGATGGCCGACTCCACGGCCTTGAGGATATAGAGGCTGCCCATGACGGGCTCGATCGAATACAGGCTCGCGTACAGCGCGCCGCCCAGGCCCGCGAGCCCGGTGGAGTAGACGACGACGCCCGACTGCAGGAGCTTGGTGCGCACGCCCATGAGTTCCGCCGCCTCCGGATCCTGCGCATAGGCGTAGGCCGCGCGTCCGATCCAGGTGCGGGTGAGCGCCGCATAGGTGGCGAGGATCACCGCCAGCAGGACGGCGAACACGACCAGCTTCATCTTCGGCACGACCAGGCCGAAGAGCACGAACACGCCCGGCAGCACGTATTCCATGTTCTTCGGCGTCGAGGTCCAGATCAGCAGCGCGCCGCCCTCCATGACGGCGATCAGGCCGATCGACACCAGCAGGCCGTTGACGAGGTTGTTGCGCGTAAAGCGGAACAGCGCCTGGTCCGCAATGAGCCCGGCCAGCGCAGTCACGACGACCGCACAGACCACGGCGACGGGGAAGGGCATGCCGACGCCGTCGGTGAAATACCAGCCCATGTAGCCGCCCAGCATCATGAACGCCCCGAGGGCGAAATTCACGATGCCGGTGATGCCGAAGGTAAGCGTGACCCCTAGTGCAATGATCCCGTAGAGGGTACCTACGATGGCGCCGTTGAGCAGCTGCCCGAGGATCAGCTGCCCCACTTTACTTGGGTTCGATGTGGGTCGAGGTGATCGCGCCGCCCTTCTTCATATGCAGGACATCGAAGCCGAACACCGCTTCGCCGGTCTTGTCGTAGCGGATGTTCCAGATGCCGTTGTAGGTGAAGGACAGCAATGCCGCCTTGACCTTGGCCACGTCGTCGACCGTGCCGGCCTTCTTCATCGCCTCGACCAGCATGTAAACGTGGTCGTAGCAGGATGACGAGCACAGCGGCGCCTGGTCATAGGGGAAATCGCGCTTGTAGAACGCCTTGTAGTCGGCGACGAACGCCTTGGCCTTCGGCTCCTTCTTTTCGGCCGCCTCGAAATACTTGGGCAGGTAGGCGATGTAGTCTTCGATCAGGTCCTTGTTCTTCAGCGCCGGCCCCATCGAGCCGCGCACCGTGAAGAATTTCTTGAACAGCCCGGTCTCGGTCGCCTGGCGCACGATGTCGTACAGCACCGCGTCCACATAGCCCGGGAACAGGTAGTCAGGCTTGCCGGCGGCCAGTTTGGCAAGCGGCGCCGAGAAATCCTTGGTGCCCGGCTCGAACAATTCGATCTGCAGATCGATGCCCGCGTTCTTGAAGATCGGCGCGTAGATATCGACCGCGACCTTGCCGAAAGCGTCGTTCTGGAACAGCATCGCGGCCTTTTTCACGCCCTGCTTCTTCAGGTAGTCGACTAGCAGCTGGCCGAAACCGGATTCGCCGGCATCCCAGTTCCAGGTGCGCACGAGGTATTCGTGGTTGGGCGTACCGAGCTGCGCATGGATGGCCGTGGCGCCGCCCATGAGCAGGAACTTGCCGTTGTTCTGCGTCAGGTAAGGCTCGACGCCGTTGAAGACGTTGGTCAGGAAGGGGCCGAACAGGTACTTGACCTTCTCCTGTTCCAGCAGCTGCTTGGTCTGGATCAGGGCTTCCTGGGGGTTGGCCCGGGTGTCGGACGCGATGAGCTCCAGCTTGTAGGTTTTCGCGCCGACCTTGAAGCCGCCGGCCTTGTTGATTTCATCCACCGCCATCTTGGCGCCCTGGTTGCCCATCCAGCCGTAAGTGGCAAGGGGGCCCGTCAGCGCCTCGATCTGGCCGATCTTGACCACGTCCTGCGCCAACGACGGCGCCGCGGCAATGGCGCCGAGCACGACGGTGGCCGCGCATGCGCCCAGAAAATTGCGTTTTTTCATTTTCCCCTCCTCAGGTGGTTTGAATCGCCGCCGGATCGCTCCGGATGCGGCGTTGACGCCTAGTTGCCGGTTCAGCGGTCGGTGCGCTCTTCCTTCACCGATTTCCTCTTGTCCATGTTGAAGCGACCGTCGTAGATCGGCCGGCCGCCGGTATTCGGGCCCGGGTATTGCACGAACACCATCTGCCCGCCGGTTTTTGTGGACAGCTCCTCTTCGCAATGCGGATCGCTGTAGAAGAACATCGTTCCGGGTCCGTGCAGCTTGCCGCCGATAGTGAACTCGCCCTCGATGATGTACCAAACCTGGGCAAAGTCGTGCTTGTGGAACGGGTGGCTCGAGCCCGGCTCATAGCGCACGATGCCGGCGTTGGGTTCGTCCGGGTTCTCGGGGCGCGGATGGAACATCATCTTGCCGGTCTGGCCGGGCCAGCGGATGGTCTCCCACTGGTGCGCCTCGACATGCGTCACGCGCGGCGGCCGGTGCTGCAGGTCGGCGATGGTCTTGTCGTTCATGTCTCCTCCCTTGCTTCGCTCAGGCCGGCTGCCGCGTGAGCGGCTCTTTCAGCGTATGTTTTTCGATCGCCTGTTTCAGTTCAGGTCTGACGTACTGCTCGCTGTACCCGTTGAAAACATGCCCGAGCAGCCCGCGCTTCAGGTCGCTGGTTCCCATCAGCCAGTCGGCGATCGGGAAGGTCAGGTTCATGTTGATGCCCATCATCAGGCCCTGGTTGTGGTGCGCGGTATGGTGGCGCCGGATGGTGTTGACGAACGGCATGTTGCGCACGAACCAGTTCTCATGCACGTGGCAGCAGTAGTGGAAGGTTTCGTAGATCAGGTACTGGCCGACCATCGTCACCATCAGGATGTAGCCGGCGTTCGGGTTGACCAGCCAGCCCAGCAGCAGCGCGGCGGGGGTGCCCATGCCGATGAAGGTGAACAGGGCGCGCCAGGGGAAGAAGATGATGCGGAACTCGCGAATCGAGTCGACCGTCATCACGCCGTCGGTGAAGTACTGGTGGTGCTGGCGGGTGTGCCGGTCGTAGATGGCGCGCAGCGCCCAGACGTCGACCAGGCGGTGCATGACGTACTTGTGGATCCACCATTCGAACAGGTTGGAGACGGCGAAAACCGGCACCACCAGCAGCCACTCCCAGGAGGCGCCGTGCATGCGCGACACGCACCAGGCGATCACCGCGATGCCGACGGCGTACATCACGCCCACGTGCACCAGCCCGCTGTACAGGGGGTGAATCTGCGCCTGGTACTCCTCGCGGAACTGCTTCTGGCGTTCCGACATCATGGCGAGCCTCCTTTCCCTTGCGCCGCAATCGTCTGATATATCAAGTGTATATCTAGGACCATCGTACGCGACCGGTGGGCGCTTTTCAAGTGCCGGCGCCGAGCGTATTGCGCGTAAAGCGCTCGATGTAGTCGAGCAGCCGGTCGGACGCGGACGCGGCCGCTTTCTCGTCGGCGCGGGCGATGGCGCGCGCGGCGTCGGCGTGCAGCTTCGCCGCGTGCGGCATATCGGCCGCCTGCTGGTAGTGGATGTACCAGAAGCGCCGCGACAGGGAATGCACCAGGCTCATGGCGCCGGCGGCGAACGCGTTGCGCGCGACCACCACCGTCAGCTCGTTGAACTCGCGGTCGACGCGCATGAAGGTCACTTCATCGCCGTTTTTCGCGCTCTTCTCGAAACTGCGGGCGATGTCGAGGAAGCGCGCGCGTTCCTCGCTGGTCGCGCGCCGCGCTGCGCTTCTCGCCACCAGGCGTTCGACTTCGCGCCGCAGCTCCAGCAGCTGCAGCTGGCTCTTGATGTTGATTTCGGAAACGATGATGCCGCGCCGCGGCAGGATCGTCACCAGGCGCTCGCGCGCGAGGCGCTGCAGGGCCTCGCGTATCGGCGTGCGGCCTATGCCCAGGCGCTGGGACAGCGCGCTTTCCGACACTGCGCTGCCCGGCGGCAGCCTGAGCGTGACGATCATTTCCTCCAGGTCGCTGTAGGCGCGGTCGGTGAGGCTTGCCGCGGCCGCGCCGCCGGCAGGTTTCTTCGCTGCGCGCCTGCGCGGCATCAGTGCTGCTTGCGCTTCTCGACCAGGCCGAGGAATTTGTCGAATTCCTTCGCGTCCACGCCGTAGCTGTGGTCGTCGTCCGGGAAGCTGCCGCTCTTCACTTCCGCGATATAGGCCCTGATGCCGTTCACCGCCACTTCGCTGAGATTGGCGAAGCGCTTGGTGAACTTGGGCTTGAAGTCGGTGAATACGCCGAGCAGGTCGTGGCAGAGGAGGATCTGCCCGTCCGTGCCGACGCCCGCACCGATGCCGATGGTCGGGATTTCCAGCTGCCGGGAAATGACCGCCGCGATCCTGGCAGGCACCGCCTCGAATTCGAGCATGAAGCAGCCGGCGTCCTGGATCGCCAGCGCGTCCTCGAGGATTTTCATCGCGGCCTCGGCCGTCCGCCCCTGGATGCGGAAGCCGCCGAACATGGCGATGGTGTGCGGCGTCAGCCCGATGTGCGAGGCGGTGGGGATGCCGGCGTCGACCAGCGCCTTGAGGATGTGCGCCTGCGACTTGCCGCCCTGCGGCTTGACCGCGTCGCAGCCCGCTTCCTGCATGAAGCGGGTCGCGTTGGTAAGTGCGCGTTCCACGGTGTGATAGCTCTGGTAGGGCATGCAGCCAAGCACGAAGGTATTCGGCGCGCCGCGGCGAATGGCGGCGGCGTGCATCGCCATCATGTCCATGGTGGCGGGGATCGTGTTCGGGTGGCCGTGCGCGATCATCGCCAGGCTGTCGCCGACCACCGCCACGTCGATGCCGGCGGTTTCGGCCCATTTCGCCGCGGTGTAGTCCGGCACCGACATGTACACCATTTTTTCGCCGCTTTTCTTGGAGTCGCGGATTTCCTGGATGGTGCGCTTCTTCCGTTCGGTCGCCGTCGGCGCCGCAGCCGCTTTGGTCACGCCGTTCCCCCTCGCGATGCCTGATATATGAGAAGTATGTTAACCCGGCGTGCGCAGGCTGCGCACCAGGCCCCGCAGGTACAGGCCGCGCGCGAGCAGGCGCCAGGCCACCATGCGCACGATGCGCGCGATGTCCACGACCGGCCGGAAATGGCTCGGCCGGGTGTGCGCCCCGTAGACCGGGTTGATCGGCACGCAGGCGATGCGCACTCCCGAGCGAGCGGCTTCGATCAGGATTTCGCTCTCGAACACGAACGAAGCCGCTCTGCCGGTCTGCACTACGGCCCTGGCGAAAAGCGCAGCGGGGTAGACGCGGAACCCCGACTGGGTATCGGCGATCGCCTGGCCGGCCGCCCAGCTGATCCAGAAATTGGCGAAACGATTCGCGTAGTAACGCGCCGGCGGGATCTGCTTGCGGGCGTGCAGGCGCGTGCCGATGACAATGCACTGCGGCGCGTCGCGGTACGCCGTCAGCAGCAGCGGGATGTCCTCCGGGCAATGCTGGCCGTCGCCGTCCAGCGTGACCACGGCATCGGCACCCCTGCGCACTGCCTCATCCGCGCCGCGGCGCAGGCTCGCAGCCTTGCCCCGGTTGGATTCGTTGCGTAGCAGGATCACGGGCAGGCCTGCAAGCGCTGCGGCGGTGGCGTCGGTCGAGCCGTCATCCACGACGATCACCAGCGGCAGCTGCGCAAGCGCCCTCTGCGCGACGTCGTGGATCGAGGTGTTTTCGTTGTAGGCGGGAATGACGACCGCAAACGCCGGCGTCGGCCCGCTCATGCCATGCCGCCGTTGATGGAGACGACCTGACCGGTCACGTAGCCCGCCTTCTCGGACATCAGGAAGCTCACCAGCCCGGCGACCTCCTGCGGCGTGCCGGCGCGCTGCAGCGGCACCAGCTGCGCGAGGCGCGCGGCGTCGAACAGGCCGGCGGTCATCGGCGTATCGATGATCCCGGGCGCAACGCAGTTCACGGTGACGCCGCGGGATGCGATTTCCAGGGCGAGCGAATGCACGGCGCCATGCAGTCCCGCTTTCGCCGCTGCATAGTTCGCCTGGCCGCGGTTGCCGACGATGCCGGAGACCGACGACAGGGCCACGATCCGCCCCCAGCGCGTGCGCAGCATCGGCAGCAGCAGGGGCTGGGTGACGTTGAAAAAGCCGTCCAGGGAGACGCCGATCACCGAGTGCCATTGGCGCGCGCTCATGCCCGCCATCGGCGCGTCGTCGTGGATGCCCGCGTTGTGGACGATGCCCTGGATCGGGCCCGCTTCGAGCAGGGTCGCCAGCGCGCCGAGGGTTTTTGGGCCGTCGGCGATGTCGAACTGGGCCGCCAGCGCCCGCCCACCGGCGGCGTTCAGTTCCTCGGCCAGTGCCGCAGCGCGCGCGAAGTTCGCGTTCGCGTGGACGATCACCTCCCAGCCACACGCGGAGAGTTCGCGGCAGATCGCCGCACCGATGCCGCCGCTGCCGCCGCTGACCAGCGCTCGCTTCACCGGGCGCCGCCAGGCCTGAGGACGACCGCGATGCGCCCGCCGACCAGCTCGCGGCCTGCGCTTTCCACCGCGAAGGCGTAGAGCAGCCGGTCGCCTTCCGCGACGAGGCGCTCGGCGCGCACGGTCAGCGGTCCCGGCTCGTCGTCCAGGAAGCGCGCATTCAGGCGCAGCGCGCGCGCGCCCGCCAGCAGCCCCGCCTGGACCTGCGGGACAGGCGAGGCGCGCAGGGCGCCGTGCGCCGCCATCGCCTGGGCGCCGTATTCGATGCCGGCGCAGGCCGGCAACCGGCCGTCGCAGCGCAATGGATTGGCGATCGAACGATGGCTGGCGGTCCGGCACACGATTCCGCCTTCGTCGAAACTGACGATTTCGTCCAGCAGGCACATCGCTCCCTGCTGCGGCACCAGTGCGGCGATACCCGGGGTCGTCATGCGCCGACCTGGATCGCGAGATGGGACGCGCCGAAATACTGGAGCCTGGCGCTGCCGGCGCCGCCGCGCGCCGCCGGGGCGAGCAGGCGGAGCGCTTGCGCGGCCGGATTGTTCGCCAGGTCCAGCGGCAGCGTCTCGGGCCACGTGCGCTCGACTGCGCCGGCAACGAGTTCGATGGCAAGTCGCGCGGCGATATTGCCGGCGGGCGCGGGGGCCAGCAGCAGCGCCGCGGCGAACGGCCGCAGGACGGGCCAGAGCGCGCGCATCGGTTCCGGGTAGGGAAGATCGTAGGCGACCAGCATCACGGGACGCTGCTCGGCGACGACCTGGGCCGCCGCCTCCAGCAACCCGGCGGCGAACGAGCACTCGTAGCCGCATAGGGTGGTGGATGGCGCGCGCGATCGCGCGAAGATGCTCCAGTAGCCGGCGGGCGCGTTGTGCACGGAATTGTGGAAGCGGGTCGGCGACATCTGCGGCGGCTGCGCAGCGAGCGCCTCGCAGATCTGGTGCGTGATCATGCCGTCGCCGCCGCAGGTTGAGAACACGAGAGCCACGTCGCCGGCGTCGATGCCGGCGGCCGCAAGCGCCTCGCTGCCGACCGTCAGCGCCCAGCGCGCCGGTGCGGAGGCGCGTCGCCGTTCGTTCGTGGGGAGCAGTGCGGGCACCGGCTCCGGATCCGGCCCGTTGGCTGGCCTCCTGCCGCCGAGGAGCAGCTCGCGCGCCGCGCTCCAGTCCGGCAGGCCGGGGCCGAGCACGCCCGCACTCGCCAGCCACACCGGTTTCATCGGGCCCTCCCGAATACCAGCGAGCAATTGCTGCCGCCGAAGCCGAAGGAATTCGACATCGCATGCCGGAGCGGCGCATCGCGGCCCTTCAGCAGGACATTCGACTTGATGTCGGCGTCGAGCTGGCGCGTGTTTAGCGTGCCGGGGGCATGGCCGTGGCGCAGGCAAAGCAGCGTCAGCACGGCCTCGATCGCGCCGGCAGCGCCCAGCGTGTGGCCGGTCCAGCCCTTGGTGCCGCTGCAGGCGACCCGGTCGCCGAAGACCGAGAGGATGGCGGCATCCTCGGCCGCGTCGTTGTTGCGCGTCCCGGTGCCGTGCAGGTTGACGTAGTCGATGTCGCCCGCGCCGATGCCGGCGCGCTCCATCGCCGCGTGCATCGCCAGCACCGCGCCCAGGCCCTGCGGATGCGGGGTGGACATGTGATGGGCGTCGGCGCTTTCGCCGTAGCCCAGCAGCGCCAGGCCTTCGCCGGCGCTATCGCGCCTCTCCAGGAGTGCGAAGGCCGCGCCCTCGCCGAGGGAAATGCCGTCGCGCGCGGCATCGCAGGGCCGGCAGGGCTCACGCGAAAGCAGCTCCAGCGAAGCAAATCCGTGCAGGGTAGTGAAGCAGAGCGTTTCCACGCCGCCCACCACCGCCGCGTCGCACAGGCCCACCTCGATCGCACGGTGAGCGGCCGCAAACACCTTGGCGCCGGAAGAGCAGGCGGTGGATATGACGCTGGCCGGGCCCTCCAGGTTCAGCCCTGCACGCACGAATTCCGCGGGCGAGAACATGTTGAAGCTGTCGCGGTAGCTCAGTCCGGCCGGAAGTGCGCCGGTGCCGGGCTGGCGATTCCGGTAGCCGAGTTCGCCCTGCAGCATGCCCGAGCTGCTGGTGCCGATGAAGACGCCGATGCGGCCTGCGCCGAGCGCGTCGCGCGCGCGCGCGACTGCGGCGCTGAAACCGTCGGCCTCGAGACCTGCTTGCGCGATCTGGTGCGCGCGACAGGCGGACGGAGAATCCGGCAATCCTTCGACGCGCCCGATCCAGGTATCCAGCTTGCAGTCGAGAAAATCGTTGCGGCGCAATCCGCTGCGTTCCTGGCGCAAGGCCTCCATGGCAGGCGCTGCGCCGCGGCCCAGCGCGCTGGACAAGGTGAACGCGGTCGCGAACAGAGGTTTCAATCGATCAACCCGCGGTAGGCGCGCGGCGCCAGCAGCGCCGAGAGCGTCAATGCATATACCGTGCCGATCGCGACTGTCATGCCGATTGCCCTCAGTACCGGTGTCCCGCTGCCCGATAGAGCCAGCGCCGATATCAGCGTCGCCAAGCTTGCCACCGCAAGAGAAAGTAGCATGAGCGCGCGCGCGCCGCGGCCTGGTTGCGGCTGGTTGAAGAACAATGCGTAGTTGGTGCCGACGCCGACCACCAGCAGCAGCGCCACCAGGTGGAACAGAGTCAGCTGCACGCCGGCAACGGAAAGCGTCGCCACGTCCAGCAGTGCCGCAGCCAGCACCGGCGCGAGCACCCGGGCGGTGGCGGGCAGGCTGCGCAGTCCGGCAAACACCAGCGCCGCGATGCAGGCCAGGCCGATGCCGAACAGCCTGAGCGCTTCGGCGCGATAGCCGGCGACCAGGGAATCGGCTTCGCGCTTCAGGTCGAGCAGCAGCACGCCCGGCTCGCCGCTCGCGCCCAAGGCGGCGGCCAGCGCGCCGGCATCGCGCACGCCCGAGATCGGCGCCAGCGCGACCCAGCCGTGGGCGTCCGCGAACAGCAGGGAAGCGACTCTGGCACCGATGGCGCTGCCGCGCAGGTTCTCTGGAGTCAGCGGCGGCTGGCTGCGCGCACGTTCCACATCGGCAAGAAATGGCGCAAATACGCCGGGCCGGAACGGCAGGCCGGCCATGGCCTTCTCAAGGTTCGCAGTAAGCGTTGCGGCATCGGGCAATGCCGCGCGGCGTTTTTCCTGCGTCCTGGCGCTCGGCAGGATATGCGCGGCCAGCTCGTAGCCGGCGATGTCGCCCGAGGCGACTTCGGCGTCAAGCGTGCGCGCGACGCGTTCGCTCCGCCGCAGCACGCTTTCCCGATCGGCGGCGGTGACGATGACCAGGTGGCGCGGATCCGGCGCGCCGAGTTGCGAGCGCAGCTCCCGGTCCAGCGCGCGCATGCCCGCCGGCTGCGGCGTGAGGTTCGCCAGGTCGTCGTCCCAGAGGCGGTCGTTGCGCGCGATCGTCAGCGCGGCGATGCAGGCGACGACGACAACCGCCGGCCATGCGGCGCGCGCCGTCAGCCTGCCGGGCGGCGGCAGTTCGAATCGAGGCAGCGGCATTTTGCGTTGCAGGATCCCGGCCGGCGTAAGCGCCGGCAGCACCCAGCGCGTCACCAAGCCCGCGACGATCACGCCGACGATGGTGAGGAAGCCGAGCTGGGCGAGTCCGTTGAAGCTGGAGAACAGCATCGACAGCGCGCCGCAGGCGGTGGTCAAAACCGCGAGGCGCAGCGTCGCGCCGATCCTGCCGAGGGTGGCGGCAAGCGGCTCCGTGCGCCCCGCCTGCGCGTAGAGGTAGGTGGGATAGTCGACGGCTTCGCCGATCAGGATGGCGGCGAAACCCGCCGTGATGCCGTGCACTTGCCCGAACCACAGGCTTACCCCGGTCATGCCGGCCAGCAGGCCGCTTGCTGCCGGCAGCGCGGAGAAAATCACGGGAAAAGGCGAGCGGTAGACGAACAGCAGCAGCAGCAGGATGCCGATGGTCGCAATCGCCGAAGACCGCTTTGCGTCGCTTTCGACCGTGGCGCGCGCGGTCACTGCCACGAGGCCGGGACCGGCAAGGCGAAGCTGCGCACCCGCGGGCGCTACTTCGGCGTAGGCCCGCCGGATGAGCGCGATTGCCTTGACCTGCGCGTCCAGATCGAAACCGGGAGCGCGCGTTTCCGCGATGAGCAGGGCGCGTTTTCCGTCGGCGGAAAACCAGACGCCATGTCGTGTCGAGGGTCCGCCAGGCCTGGCGAACAGCCGCGCCAGCCGTCGCAGTTCGCCGGTAGGGTCCTGCGGCAGCGTCGCCCTGAACTGCGCGCCGACAGGAGAGGCCAGCAGCGCAAGCGATTCCTGCAGCGCGGTACGCAGACCTTCCGCCGTGAAGGCTTCCGGCACCACGCCGGGGCTCAGCGCATAGCGCAGTGCGGCCAGGCGCTCCAGGTCGCGCGCGGCGCGCGAGGCGTCGCCGTTGGAAACGGTTTCGAACTGGCCGCTGCGCGCGAGCCGGTCCGTCATGCCGCTGCTGGCCCGCGCCAGATCCGCCTCGCCGGCCCCGTCCAGACCGATCAGCAGCAGCCGGGATGCGACGCCGCTACGCAGCTGCCCGATCAGGATTTCCTGCGCCTCGGTGGCCGCCGGCGGCAGGAAGGCGCTCATGTCGGTGGTGAGGACCAGACGCTGCGTCAGCCAGTATCCGCAGCCCGCGATCAGGATCAGCCAGGCGGCGATGGCGCCGCGGCCGGACGGGGTCACGGTGCTTCCGGGCCGATCAGCATCGCGGATTGGTCGCCCGAGCTTTCATCGACTTCGATGCGCTTCAGGCGCGCGCGCGCGCCGGCGATGCGGATGCGCGCCACCAGCGCCGCCAGCTTTTCGTCGCGCGGCGTCAGCGTCATCAGCCAGGCATCCTGCGTTCCTGCCAGCCGGATCGCGTAATGCCGCTCCAGCGCGGCTGTGTCGCCTGCGAGCGTGGCGCGCATGCCTTCGATCAGCGCCGTCACTTCTGAGGAGGAGGAAAGCGAGAAATATCGCTTCTGCTTCAACGTGCGGTTGTCGATGCTTACCGCGCCGCCGGCGATGACAGTGTCTTCCTTGTAGGGGCTGAGCACGTGCTTCTCGAGACGGTCCGGCCTGACGTAGACCAGCGTGCCCGTCAGCACCAGCGGGGCGCTCAGCAGGGCGCTGCGCTTGCTTTCGACAAAGCTCTCCTTGGCCGCGGGCACGGCCGCGAGCATCTCCATGATCGCCGGCAGGTCCAGGTCCGCGGCGGCAGCGGGCAGCGCGAGCAGCGCGGTCAGCATCAGGCAGGCTCTCACGCACCCTGCCAGAAGTCGTAGAAATTGAACCAGTTGTAGGGCGCGCGGCGCGCGTACTCTTCCAGCCGGCGCACGTAGCGCTCCACCCAGGGCGCGAGTGCTGCATCGCGCGGGCCGTCGCCGAGATCGATCCTGTCGGCCAGCAATTCGAAATGCACGTCATAGCTCAGGTCGCCGCGATGCAGGCAGAAGAACGCAACTACCGGAGCGCCGAGTACCGCCGCCGTGAGCATGGGCCCGGAAGGAAACAGGGCATTGCTGCCGAGAAAGCCGCAGCGCACCGTGCGCTCGTTGCTGAAGGGCCGGTCGCCGAGCATGGCGACAATCTCGCCGCGCTCCAGGCATTCGCGCACGCGCAGCAGCGTGCCGGGCGTTCCCGGGGCGATGATGCGGCCGGCCAGCTCGGGTGCGCGGTGGTGCATCCAGCGGCCCATCACGCGCGAATTGCCCTCGTGCATGACCAGGTTGACCGCAAGGCCCTGCTGCCGCTCGCCGTAGGCGCGCAGGATCTCGAAGCTGCCGAGGTGGGAGCCGAGCAGCAGGCAGCCGCGGCCGCGCGCGAGAATCGACTCGAGCGCGGCGCCGTTGTGGATGTGGATGTCGAAGCGCGCACCGCCGTGCGACAGCATCTCGATGCGGTCGAGCAGGGTGCTCGCGAAGACGTGGAAGTGGCGCAAGACCTCGGCCAGCCCCGCCGGCTTGCCGGAAACCCTCGCCAGGAAAAGCCGCGATGCGCGCCGCGCGTGCGGCAGGAAGGCGACGAAATACCAGCAGATCGGGCCCAGCAGGATGCGCCCGGTGCGCCGGCCCAGCACTCCCGTGAGCCAGGTGATCAGGTTGAGCGCCGCCGCGCTGCCGCGCTCCCGCTGCTCGAGCCAGATGGCGTTCATTCAGCGCCTTCCACGACCAGAGTGCCGTCTGCCACCAGCGCGACCTTGCCCTCGATCCTGAATGCCAGCCGGTCCGGCGCAAGCCGATCGAGGCGGATGCGGAACGGTTCCTTGGGCCGCAGCGGCGAGCGGAAACTCGCTTCGGGCATCGCCAGCAGGCGGAATTCGTCGCCATAGCGCTCGCGCGCGGCGCGCTCGACCAGCGCGAGCAGCCAGGCGCCGGGTACGACCGGATTGCCGGGAAAATGCCCCGCCAACGCCGGATGCGAGCCGGCGACGGTCTGCCAGTCCTGCGCCTGCGCGGCCAGTTCTTTCAGGACTTCGCGCGGCAGCTTGCCGGCCGCGTTGCGCGGCAGTGCCCCCACCAGGACCAGCGGCCGCGGCAGGAAGACGGGATCGATGCGCGCGCGCAGTTGCGCAATGATTGCCGAGCGTTCCACCCCGGGGGCAACCGCGAATGCCATCAGGCGTGGTTCGCTCGCCTGCGAATCCGGCAGCCAATAGACGCCGTCAAGCACGCCGGGCACTTTGTTCAGCTCCGCAGTCAGGGCGGCAAGCGAATTGCGCGCTCCGCCGATCTTCACCAGGTCGGCGGTCCGGCCCTGCACGGTAAAGCCCCCGCCGGAACTGGCGAGCAGCATGTCGTTCAGCGGAACGGGTGCGCGCAAATGGCCGCCTTGCGCTATCGCGTGGTCGCCCGCGACCGAAATCGAGATGCCGTCCAATACCGAGAACACTTGCGTGCGGGCCGTTCGGCGCGTGGCGATCGCGCCGGTTTCGGTGCTGCCGTAGATTTCCATGACCGATGCCCCGCTGAGCTCCTCGATGCGGCGCGCCGTCTCCTCGGGCAACGGGGCAGTCGAGCAGAGCACGCCCGCGAGCGGCGGCAAGCGTTCGCCCGAGAGCGCGCAGGCGCGCAGGTGAGCCGGCGTCGCCACCAGCCAGCGAGGCGCCGCCACCTGCGCGAGCGCGGACGCTATCTCAGCCGGAAGCAGCGGGCAGGCTGATTGCACTGCGCAGCCGCTTTGCAGCGGCAGCATGACGGTCGTCTCCAGTCCCCACATGTGCTGCGGCGGCACGGCGCCCACGAGGGTTGCGCCCGCAATATCAGGCACGCGCGCGCGCAGGGCGCGCGCGCCGGCCACCAGGGAGCCCCAGGTCTTGGCATGCGGACTGGGCGCGCCGGTGCTCCCGGAAGTAAACAGCACGACCGCGGCCTGCTCATCCGGGATCGCGGGTACCTCGCTGCGGCCTGCTCGCTCGGGCCAGTGTCCGACTTCGACGTGCACGCCGAGCTCCCAGGAATCGCCGGAGTCCGCCAACCGGCAGGCGCCGGGATAGCGGGCGGCGACCTCGCGCAGGACTGCCGGCGCGCGGCTCTGCGGCAGCAGCGTGACCGACCTCGCCATCAGGCTTGCCGCGAAGCCGACCATGAAATTCAGCCGGTCGTCGCAGGCGTTGATGCAGTATCCGCCCTGCGGCAGGCGGCGGGCGAGTTCCGCCGCCGCGTGCAGGAAGCGCTCGATGGCAACGGGAGCGCCCGCGCGCCAGCCCATCGGAGCACCCGGCGCGAAGCCGAGGGAGAGGGGAGCCGTTGCCGCCACTCCGGTCACCGGCGCGCGAACAGGTTGGCGCGCCTGACGTTGCGAATTACCGCCGGCAGAGAGGCATGCGGGTAGTGGCGAAAGCGCAGGCGCCGGTAGAGGTATTCGCCCGTGAACAGCGTCGCGATCATTGCGTAGCTCACGACGTTGACGAACAGCGACCAGGTCTCCATTGGCGCCAATGCCGCAAGGAGCAGCGAGATGATCCCGATGGCGGCCAGCAGCAGTGCCCAGAACCAGGTGATCAGCCGCGCATGCCGTGCCAGGTCCGCAGGCAGTTCGCCGTGCTCGAGGCTGGCAAAGATGCAGATCACGGGCGTGCGTCCGGGGCGCAGGCTCGCGGCGAAGACCGCGCCGAGCGCCGCGTTGATGAGCACCGGCGGGGCGAACAGCAGCAGGCGGGGAGACAGGACCAGCGTGCCGAAGAGGATCGCGATCAGCGCCGCGGCCAGGATTCCGGCGCCGAGGCTGCCGGCGGCGATAGCCCAGATCAGCACGCCGGCCGCGGCCGCGGCCGCGTTGATCCGGGCCGGCCAATCCGGCGCGGCGAACAGGATGGCGTAGTGCAGGGACAGCGGCCAGGCGCAGGCGAGCAGCAGCAAGCAACGGCGGAGCCACACCCGATCCCCGCTGGGCATGGCGCTACTTGGTGCGATGCTGCGCGATGTGGGCGGCGAAGGCGCGCAAGGAGGAGAAAATCCGGCGGTTGTCCGGATCGTCGGACCGTAGCGAGAAGCCATAGGTCTGCGAGATCGCCAGCGCGATTTCCAGCAGGTCGATGGAATCCAGGCCAAGGCCGTCGCCAAACAGCGGTGCCACGGGATCGACCTGCTCGGGCGCGCAATCGAGGTTGATGACCTCAGCGATCAGCCGCGCAATCTCGAACTCGAAAGGCTGCTGGCCCGATTCCAGGACTTCGCTTTGCAGCATGCGCGACAAGTGTTCTCCAGTGTAAAAACTATAGACTAAAGTTCTTAAAAAATCAATGACATGGAGGAGCTTCGGCTCATAGTTTGCGGAGTTCCGCGTCCATCGCCGTGACCAGGGCCTGCACCCATTGGTTGTAGGCCGGATGGATGACGGGCTGGCCTTCCGTGCTGGGTTGGCCGCTGCGGCCGTAGTTCGGCGGTCCCCCGATGCCGTACTTCATGTTGATGCTGCTCCGGTAGGTCACGGAGTACTTGCTGGGCGAAACGGCGATATTGACGGAGATCGTATGTTTGTTTGCGACCACCAGGGTTCCGACCAGGCCGCCATCGGCCGTGTATGCCATGTCCCAGGTCATTCTTTTTCCCGCCGCGGCTATGGCGTCCCGCACCTGTTCAACCGTGACAGGCTTGCCGCTGCCGGTGGCTACGGAAACGTCCTTGTAATCGATGATTGGCACCAGCGCGCGCTGCGCGACGGCGAGCGTGGAAAGCGCGCCAAGGAACAAGGCAAATGCAATCCTGAGAATCGTCATCGTCATCTCCCTTTTGTATACAACGTGACGGAAACTCAATACTACCCGCGGCCCGACGGGGGTTCAATCGCTCCCGGGCTTGACTGCCACAAGGTTCATCAGGGTTTCCTCCCGCTGGCCGCGGGCAGGGGTCTTGCGGACGCCCAGCCGGTTGAGCAGGCCTAGATCCGTCCGGCTCCACCACAGGTAGGGGTAGGAGACGCGTTCCGGATCGACCCGGAATCCCGCCAGACGGATCAGCGCGAGGTACTCGTCGGCGCTTTTCTGCACGTCCATCGGGTGGCGGAACAGGCACCGGATAATCCACGAGTGGATGTAGGCGCGCATCGATTCCGCGAACAGCAGCAGGCCGCCGGGCTTGAGGATCCGGTAAAACTCCGCCATCGCCCGCTCGTGGTCGGCCAGGTGATGGAAGGTCTGGTGGCAGAACAGAATGTCGACGCTGTTGTCCGCCAGCCCGGTCGCGGCGGCGTCCCCGAGGCGCAGCTCGACCTCGACGCCATTGCTGCGGGCCTGGGTGCGCGCTTTTTCGAGTATCGCGGGTTCTGCGTCGATGCCGATCAGCGACCGGGGATTGAACGCCTGCTGCAGCAACCGAAAGGATTTGCCCTGCCCGCAGCCGACGTCGAGCAGAACGCCGACGTCAGCCGGGCGCGGGTTGCCGACCAGTTGGAGCAGGTCGGCGACCGCCACTTCCAGGACGAATTGAACCCAGGTCTGCGTTCCCAGGAACCAGACGCCGAACCGGGTCTCGGGGACGTGGGCGACCCCGTTCAAGCTAGAGCACGGAGGCCTGGACCGTGATCGCCAGATTCTTGACGGCGCGGATGACGGCTTTTTCGATGTTCTCGAGGGTCGCCGCCGGGCTCGGGGGAATCGGCGCGGAGACGACGTTGTAGACCGGCGCTCCCCTGCCGAAGCCGGTGAGCAGCGCCACGAACGCAAACGCGGCAAACGCGCGAACCAATTTGCTGTGCATGCAATTCCTCCCCTCAGAAAGAGCGCGGCAGGCCGAGCACGTGCTCGGCGACATAGGAAAGTATCAGGTTGGTCGAGATGGGCGCCACCAGGTACAGCCGGGTTTCCCGGAATTTTCGCTCCACGTCGTATTCGGCGGCGAAGCCGAAACCGCCGTAAGTCTGGGTGCAGACGTTGGCCGCTTCCCAGGAGGCTTTGGCGCAGAGGTGCTTGGCCATGTTGGCCTCCGCGCCGCAGTGCTTTTTCTGGTCGAACAGCGCGGCCGCTTTGTAGCGCATCAGGTTGGCCGCCTCGATTTCCATGTAGGCCTCGGCGATCGGGAACTGGATGCCCTGGTTCTGGCCGATCGGCCGGCCGAAGACCACGCGATCCTTCGAGTACTTCGCCGCCTTGTCGACGAACCAGTAGCCGTCGCCGACGCATTCGGAGGCGATCAGGATGCGCTCGGCGTTCAGGCCATCGAGGATGTACTTGAAGCCCTTGCCTTCCTCGCCGATCAGGTTTTCCGCAGGTACCTCGAGGTTGTCGATGAACACCTCGTTGGTTTCGTGGTTGACCATGTTGCGGATGGGTTTGACCACCAGGCCTTTGCTTTTGCTGTCCACAATGAAAATGGACATCCCCTCGGATTTTCGCTTGACTTCGGCAATGGGAGTCGTACGCGCGAGCAGGATCATCAGCTCCGAGTGCTGCAGGCGCGAGGTCCAGACTTTCTGGCCGTTTACCACGTAGCGGTCGCCCTTCTTGACCGCCACGGTCTTGATGCTGGTGGTGTCGGTGCCGGCCGTGGGCTCGGTGACGCCCATCGACTGCAGGCGCAGTTCGCCGCTG
>DATJYN010000168.1:0-16843 GCA_035499575.1 Burkholderiales bacterium
ATGCCGGCCGCGCAGCAGGTCGCGCACCACCAGCAGCGTCCACTTGTCGCCGGCCAGGTCGAGCGCGCAGGCGGCGGGGCAGGAGGAGCGCCTTTTCACCTGTGGTATCTTACGCGCTCACTTGCATTTTGCAAGTTACTAGGTCCACCCGGCCATGACCCCGCAAAAATGACGCGCGCCGACCCGCTGCTCACGGCGCCGATCCTGCCCACGCTGGTGCGCTTCGCGCTGCCGAACATGGGCGCGATGCTGGCCACCGCGCTGGCGGCGATCGCCGAGACGGCTTATGTCGGCCGGCTCGGCGTGGCCTCGCTGGCCGGCATGGCGCTGGTCTTTCCGATGGTCATGCTGCAGATGATGCTGTCGGGCGGCGCGATGGGCGGCGGCGTGTCCTCCGCCGTGAGCCGCGCCCTGGGCGCCGGCGATGGCGCGCGCGCGAACGCGCTTGCCGTGCACGCGATGTGGATCGGATTGTCGGCGGGAGCGTTGTACGCCATGCTGATGCTCGCCTTCGGATCCGCCGTCTACGCGGCGCTTGGCGGCCGCGGCGAGGCGCTGGCGCAGGCAACCGCATACTCCAACGTGGCGTTCACCGGTTCGATCGGGGTCTGGCTCATGAATACCCTCGCCTCGGCGATCCGCGGCTCGGGGAATATGCCGGTGCCCTCGGCAACCTTCCTCGCCGTCGCCGTGCTGCAGGTCCTGGTTGGCGGCGCCCTGGGACTTGGCTGGGGGCCGTTTCCCCGGCTGGGCATGGCTGGCGTCGCATCCGGACAGGTGATCGCGTACGCAATCGGCACGATCTACCTGTACGTCTACTTGGGATCGGGCCGCTCGCGGGTCCGGCTGCCGGTGCGCGCGACGCCGCTGCGCTGGGAGCTGCTGCGCGACATCCTGAAAGTAGGTGCGCTCGCCTCCATCTCGCCATTGCAGACGGTGGCGACGATACTGATCCTCACCTGGCTGGTCGCGCAATTCGGCACCACCGCGCTCGCCGGCTACGGCATCGGCACGCGGCTTGAATTCCTGCTGATCCCCATCGCATTCGCCATCGGCGTGGCCTCCGTCCCTCTCGTGGGCATGGCCATGGGCGCCGGCAAGATCGCGCGCGCCCGGCGCGCGACCTGGGCCGCGGCGGCACTCGCGACCGCGCTGCTCGGCGCGCTGGGGCTCGCGGTCGCCATCGCCCCCGACCTGTGGAGCGGCCGGTTCACGCAAGACCCGGAGGTACTCGCTTCGGCCGCCCTCTACTTTCACTGGGCAGGTCCTTGCTACGGGCTGTTCGGCCTGGGGCTTTGCCTGTATTTCTCGTCGCTGGGCGCCGGCAAGGTCGGCGGCCCGGTCCTCGCCGGCACCCTGAGGCTCGTCGTGATCGCGCTGGGAGGCTGGGCGCTCGCCGCCTCGAATGCGCCCTCGTGGACGATCTTCGCGCTGGTCGCGCTCGGGATGGCGGCCTATGGCCTCGCCTCCGTCATCGCCGTACGTTACGCTAACTGGGGAGCAGAACGATGAGTCAGACCCGCAGCGCCATGATCGTGACCCTTGCGGCCGCCGCCTTCCTGATGATCACGATGGGCGTGCGCCAGTCGTTCGGCCTGTTCATCTCGCCGCTCAACTCCTCCACGGGCCTGGGCATCGCGACCATCAGCTTCGCGCTCGCCATCGGCCAGTTCACCTGGGGCGCGATCCAGCCGGTCGCCGGCGCGCTCGCCGACCGGCACGGACCCGGCAAGGTCCTGGTCGCGGGCGCGATGCTGCTCGCGGCCGGCATGGCGCTCACGCCGTTCATGAGTTCGAGCTTCGGCCTCATCGTTTCGCTCGGCCTGCTCGCCTCGATCGGCTCGGGCGCGGGCAGCTTCTCGGTGCTGATCGGCGCCGCCTCGCAGCGCCTGCCGGCCGAGGCGCGCGGCAAGGCCGCCGGAATCGTCAACGCGGGCGGCTCGATGGGGCAGTTCGTGTTCGCGCCGCTCGCGCAGGCGCTCATCTCGGCGCTCGGCTGGATGGCGGCGCTCTGGTCGATGGCGGCGATGGCGCTCGCCGCGCTGCCGCTGGTGCGCGCCGTGGCGCCGCGCGACGCGGTCTCCCACACCAACCCCACGGCGGGCGATTCTCCGTGGAAAGCGCTCGGCAACGCGTTCAAGGACAACAGCTATGTCCTGCTCAACCTTGGGTTCTTCACCTGCGGTTTCCACATCGCGTTCCTGGTGACGCACCTGCCGCAGGAAGTGAACCTCTGCGGCCTGCCGCCGACGGTGGCGAGCTGGTCGCTCGCGATCATCGGCCTCGCCAACATCGCCGGCAGCCTCACGGCCGGCCACGCGACCGCGCGCTTCCGCAGCAAGTACATCCTCGCCTGGATGTACGGCTCGCGCGCGGTGCTGATCGCGCTCTACCTCGCCGCGCCGAAGACGGCGCTCACCTTCTACCTCTTCGCCGCCGGCCTGGGCGCGACCTGGCTCGCCACCGTGCCGCCGACCGCCTCGATCGTCGGCAAGCTGTTCGGCGTGCGCTTCATGGCCACGCTGTTCGGCATGACGCTGCTGTCGCACCAGATCGGCGGCTTCCTCGGCGCCTGGCTGGGCGGCATCGCCTACGAGCGCGCCGGCAGCTACCAGTGGATGTGGTACGCCGACATGGCGCTCTCTGCTGGTGCAGCGCTCGTCAACCTGCCCATTCGTGAGGCAAAACCGGCCCTGCCCGCCGCCGCGCCCGCCTGAGCAGGCTTTCCCTTGCCCTGCCTCATGGACACGGCGCGCCGATTCTCGTAGGTTGGCCGCGAATCCACTCCACGGAGGCAAGGCCATGAAACCCAACCGCAGGAAATTCATCACCGGCGTAGCCGGAGCCACGGCGGGCGCCGCCGCCGCGACCATCGCCGCGCCGGCCATCGCGCAATCGCTGCCGGAAGTGCACTGGCGCTGCGCCTCGAGCTTCCCGAAGAGCCTGGACACCATCTATGGCGGCGGCGAAACCATCGCCAAGCGCGTGGCCGCGATCACCGGCGGCAAGTTCCAGATCCGCGTGTTCGGCGCGGGCGAGATCGTGCCGGCGTTCGGCACGGTGGACGCCGTGCAGCAGGGCACGATCGAGTGCACGCATACCGCCTCCTACTACTTCGTCGGCAAGAACAAGACCTTCGCGTTCGACACCACGCTGCCCTTCGGCATGAACCAGCGCCAGCAGAACGCCTGGATCTACTACGGCGGCGGGCTGCAGCTGGTGCGGGAGTTCATGCGCGACTTCAACATCATCACCTTCCCCGCCGGCAACACCGGCTGCCAGATGGGCGGCTGGTTCAGGAAGGAAGTGAAGACGGTGTCCGACCTCAAGGGCATCAAGATGCGCATCGCGGGCCTCGGCGGCGAGGCGATGGCGCGCCTCGGCTGCGTGCCGCAGCAGATCGCCGGCGGCGACATCTACCCGGCGCTCGAGCGCGGCACCATCGACGCCGCCGAGTGGGTCGGCCCCTACGACGACGAGAAGCTCGGCTTCTACAAGATCGCGCCGCACTACTACTACCCGGGCTGGTGGGAAGCCTGCTCGATGTACTCGCTCATGGTCAACATCAAGGAATGGGAAAAGCTGCCCAAGGAATACCAGGCCGCGCTGGAGGCCGCCTGCTACGAGGCCAACACCGACATGATGGCCGAATACGACTTCAAGAACCCGCAGGCCCTGCTGCGCCTGGTGAAGAACGGCGTCAAGCTGCACGCTTTCTCCGACGAGATCATGAAGGCCGCGCACAAGGCGGTGTTCGACATGTACGAGGAGGAGGCGGTGAAGAACCCGTCGTGGAAGAAGATGTACGTCTCGTGGAAGAAATTCCGCCAGGACGAGTTCCTCTGGCACCGCGTCGCCGAGCAGACGCTCAACACCTTCCTGCTGAGCAACCCGGACCCGAGGTAGCGGCTACTTTTCCTGCTTCAGCATGCGGTCGATCTGCGCGGCCGCATCGTCCTTCGGCGCTTCGCCGGCGCCGGCCGGCGCGCCGAGCTGGCGGCGCAGTTCCTCCGCCGCCGAGCCGCCGATGGCGCCCGCCGCCTTGGACACGTGGCTGGTGACGATGCCCGGGAACGCGATCACGATCGTCACCATCAGGGCCTGGATGCAGACGAACGGCACCGCGCCCCAGTAGATGTCGGCGGTGCGGATGCTCTTCGGCGCCACGCTGCGCAGGTAGAACAGGGCGAAGCCGAAGGGCGGGTGCAGGAACGAGGTCTGCATGTTGACCGCGAGCAGCACGCCGAACCACACCAGGTCGATCCCCAGCTTCTGCGCCACCGGCGCGAGCAGCGGCACCATGATGAAGGCGATCTCGAAGTAATCCAGGAAGAACGCCAGGAAGAAGATCAGCAGGTTGACCACGATCAGGAAGCCGAGCGCCCCGCCCGGCAGCCCGGAGAGCAGGTGCTCCACCCACAGGTCGCCGTTCACGCCGCGGAACACCAGGCTGAACACCGTCGAGCCGACCAGGATGAAGATCACGAAGCTGGTCATGGTCGCGGTCGACTCGACCGCCTGCTTGAGCAGGTCCCAGCCGAGCTTCCGCTTGGCGAGGGCCATGAGCAGGGCGCCGCTCGCGCCCATCGCGCCGCCTTCGGTCGGCGTCGCGACGCCGATGAAGATCGTGCCGAGCACGAGGAAGATGAGCACCAGCGGCGGCACCATCGAGGTCAGCACCTTGAGCGCGAGCGCCCGGCCGCGCAGCGTGCGCGCCTCGGGCGGGCAGCCGGGCGCCGCCGCGGGCTTCACGATCGAGACGACCAGGACGTAGAGCGCGTAGAAGCCGGTCAGCGTCAGGCCGGGTATCAGCGCGCCTTCATAGAGATCGCCGACGGAGGTACCCATCTGGTCCGCGAGCACGATCAGCACCAGGCTGGGCGGAATGATCTGCGCGAGCGTGCCCGAGGCCGCGATCACCCCGCTCGCGAGGCGCTTGTCGTAGCCGTAGCGCATCATCACCGGCAGCGAGATCAGCCCCATGGCCAGCACGGACGCGGCCACCACGCCGGTGGTCGCCGCGAGCAGCGCGCCGACGAAGACCACCGCGTAGGCGATGCCGCCGCGGATGCTGCCGAACAGCTGGCCGATGGTGTCGAGCAGGTCCTCGGCCATGCCGCTGCGCTCGAGGATCAGGCCCATCAGCGTGAAGAACGGGATCGCCAGCAGGGTCGAATTGGCCATGATGCCGAGCACGCGCTCCGGCAGCGCCTGCAGCAGCGACGGGTGCAGCAGGCCGAGCTGCATGCCGACCACGCCGAAGAACAGGCCCGTGAAGGCGAGCGAAAACGCCACCGGGTAGCCGAGCAGCAGGAAAACCACCAGGCCGCCGAACATCAGCGGCGCCATGAGCTCGAGGGACATCAGGCGGACTCCTGCCGGTGCTGCTCGATCGGATAGGGGGCGAGGCCGCGGAGGTAGGCGATGCGCTTGAGGACTTCCGAGACGCCCTGCAACGCCAGCAGCGTGAAGGCGACCGGGATCAGCAGCCGCACCGGCCAGCGGATCAGGCCGCCGGGATCCGAGGAATGCTCCTGGATGTGGAACGAATTCACCAGCGACGGCCAGCTGTACCAGGCGATGATCAGGCACGCGGGCAGCAGCATCAGCAGGCCGCCCAGGATGTCTATGCATGCCTGCGCGCGCAGCGACAGCTTGCCGGCGATGACGTCGATGCGCACGTGGTCGTTGCGCTTGAGCGCCCAGGCCGCCACCAGCAGGAAGGTGGCGGCATTGAGATACCACTGCAGCTCCAGCCAGGCGTTGGAACTGAGATTGAACGCGTAACGCACGACGGCGTTCACGGCGCAGACGATCACCGCGAGCAGTCCCAGCCAGGCCGCCGCGCGGCCGATGCGCTCGTTCGCACGATCGACGAGCGAGCAGAACTTCAGCAGCTTGTTCATGGTTCTCCGAGTTGGCGCGCCGGTCCGATCCGGCCCACGAGCGGCAGCTTGAGCGCCGGATCGAAAGGGTTGATGCCGAAGGTAAGGCCTAGCAAGTTCAATTCCAGCCCCTCCACTCCGCTCGCGGTGAACGCAAACATGCCGCCGAGCGACAGCTGCATGCCGTGGCCGCTCGGCGCGCTGCCGACCACCGTGCCGCCGAGGTAGTCCTTGCCGATCGCCGTCGGCGGCAGGTCGACCCCCAGTTCAGGCACCGCGCGCGTGATCCAGGCCGTGAAGGTGTTGGAATTCGGCCCGGGCCAGGCGATGTATTCATTGGCGTGCGGATAAGAGCGCGCCGCGGCGTCGATGCGCGGGATCAGCTTTTCCGCCGCTTCGCCGCGCTTGTCTGCATAGAGCTCCGGCGCATTGCCGTACCAGCGGGCGTCCGGGGCGCGCTCGTGGATCTCGACGACCGAGTCCGACCAGCGCAGGCGCCAGCCGATCACTTCATAGACCGTGTAGGCCGGCGCCTTCGCCGGCTTGACCGCGACCCAGGTATGCACGCCGAAATTGCCGCGCCAGCCCCAGGTGCGCGCGCCGTAGACCTGCACCACCGCCTCCGGCGTCGCCGCCGGGTCGGGCGCGAGGCCCACCGGCTCCTGGCTCGCGGTACGCCAGTCCTGCGCCGCCGCGCTTTTGCTTGCCAACAAGAGGAAGAGCACCAGGAAACGAAGCGCCGGGCTATTCAGCGAAAAGAGGTTCACCGAGATCCTTGAACCGGATGACCTGTGTGTCGGGCGGCGAAGGCTTGAGGTTCGCGAAATTGAACAGTTTCCGGTCGAGCAGCTGCGAGGGCCGCACGTCGGTCATCGCGCGCAGGATGGATTGGATGCGGCCGGGCTCGGTCTTTTCCCATTCCTTCAGCATCCGCCCGACCACCTTGCGCTGCAGGTTTTCCTGCGAGCCGCACAGCGTGCAGGGAATGATCGGGAAGGCCTTCGCTTCGGCGTAGGCGGCGAGGTCGTCCTCGGCGACATAGACGAGCGGGCGGATGACGATATGCCTGCCGTCGTCCGACCGCAGCTTGGCCGGCATCGCCTTCAGCGTGCCGGCGTGGAACAGGTTGAGGAAAAAAGTCGCCAGCACGTCGTCCCGGTGATGGCCGAGCGCGATCTTGGTCGCGCCCAGCTCGCCGGCGACGCGGTAAAGCGCGCCGCGCCGCAGCCTCGAGCACAGCGCGCACATGGTCTTGCCTTCCGGAACGACGCGCTTCACCACCGAATAGGTGTCCTGCTCGATGATTTTGAACGGCACGCCCAGCGCGGAGAGGTAGTCGGGCAGCACCCGCTCCGGGAAACCGGGCTGCTTCTGGTCGAGGTTGACCGCGATCAGTTCGAAGTTGACCGGCGCTTTGCTTTGCAGGGACATCAATACATCCAGCAGGCCGTAACTGTCCTTGCCGCCGGAGAGGCAGACCATGACGCGATCGCCTTCCTCGATCAGGTTGAAATCGACGATGGCATCGCCCGCCTGGCGCCGGATGCGCTTGGCGAGCTTGTCCCGTTCGAATTTTTCTTTTCTTGAATTGCCGTTCATAGAAAGACGGACCTGCCGCCGTCGACCGCCAGGACCTGGCCCGTGACGAAAGTCGCCGTGGCGAGGAAGTGTACCGCCTGCGCGATTTCCTCCGGCTTGCCGAGGCGCGCGAGCGGCGTCGTCGAGACGATGCGGCCGCGCTCGGGCGGCGGAAACTGCCCGTCTTCCGGCCAGGCGATCGCGCCGGGCGCGACCGCGTTGACGCGCACCGCGGGCCCGAGCTCGAGCGCCAGCGCGCGCGTCATCGCGGCCAGGCCCGCCTTCGCGATGCTGTAGACGGCGTAGCCCTTCATCGGACGTTCGGCGTGGATGTCGGCGATGTTCACGATCGCGCCGCGCTGCTTCGCCAGTTCGGGCGCGGCCTCCTGCGAGAGGAACAGCGGCGCGCGCAGGTTGGAGCCCATCAGCTCTTCCCAGTGGCCGGCCTCGATCGTGCCGATCGCCGTCGGGTAGAAGGTCGACGCGTTGTTGACCAGCAGGTCGAGGCCGCCGAAGCGATCGACGGTGGCGCCGACCAACGCTTTGGGCGCGATCGGCGCCAGCAGGTCCGCTTTCACCTTCGCGGCACTCCCGGCGCGCGCGGCGTTGAGTTCGGATTCGAGCGCCGCGGCGTTCGCGTCGGCGCCGCGGTAATGCAGCATCACGTTCGCGCCGGCGGCGTGCAGGCGGCGCGCGATCGCGGCGCCGATGCGCCTTGCGGCGCCGGTGACCAACGCGGTTTTTCCCTGCAGGCCGTCGTCCATGTGAGGGCTGGATTCTAGGGTAAATTCTCCCGCGTGAATGCCAACCGCGGCCCCGCGGACCTGCCCCCGCCCGAGCCGCAGGCGCTCGCCGCCAGCCGCGCGCTGCTCGAGCGCATCGGCGCGGACCTCGCCGCCGCCGGCAACTGGATTTCCTTCGCGCGCTACATGGAGCTGGTGCTGCACGAGCCGGGGCTCGGCTACTACGCCGGCGGCGCGCGCAAGCTCGGCCCGGGCGGCGACTTCGTCACCGCGCCCGAACTCTCGCCGCTGTTCGGCCGCGCGCTCGCGCGCCAGGTCGCCGCGCTGCTGCAGCCGGGCGACGCGGTGCTTGAATTCGGCGCGGGCAGCGGCGCTCTCGCGGAAGTTCTGATTGGAGAATTGCCTGGAGTGAAATACCAGATTCTCGAGACCAGTTCCGAACTCTCCGATCGCCAGCAGCAGCGGCTTGGCACCAGGGCGCATTGGATCGACCACCTGCCGCAGAAATTCCGCGGCGTGATGATCGCCAACGAAGTCGTCGACGCGATGCCGGTGCACGCGGTGACGTGGACGCCCGCGGGCCTGATGGAGCGCGGCGTCTGCGCGAACGAGGGGCAGCTTGCCTGGGCGGAGAAAGTCGCCGATCGTTCCCTCGTGGAAAATTCAAGGGAAATTCATATAGAAATTCCTCCTTCCGGGCGGTATGAAAGCGAGCTTGCGTTGTTCGCGCGCGCCTGGATGCGCTCGCTCGGGCGCGTGCTCGCGCGCGGCGCGATCATCGTCATCGACTACGGCTTCCCGGCGCGCGAGTATTTCCACCCGCAGCGCTCCATGGGCACGCTCGCCTGCCACTACCGGCATCGCGTGCACGGCGACCCTTTCTACCTGCCGGGCCTGCAGGACGTCACGGCGCACGTCGATTTCAGCGCGCTTGCCCGCGCCGCGCGCGAGTCGGGGATGGAGGTGCTCGGCTACGCCAACCAGGCGCAGTTCCTGGTCAACTGCGGCATCACCGGATTGCTGGCCGGCGAAAATCCGGCCGATCCGAAGCGCTACCTGCCGGCCGCGGCCGCGGTGCAGAAACTGCTTTCGCCGTCGGAAATGGGCGAACTGTTCAAGGTGCTGGCCGTGGGCAGGGGGGTGTCCGGGCCCCCGCTCGGGTTTTCGCAGGGCGACCGTTCCGCGGCGCTCTGACCTGGCTAGAATTCCCGCATGCTCTACGACATCCTGTTGCGCGGCGGGCGCGTCATCGATCCGGCCCAGAACCTGGACGGCATCCATGATGTCGCGGTCAAGGACGGGCGCATCGCGGCCGTCCTGCCTTCGATCGCGCCCTCCGGCGCAAGGGAAACGATCGACGCATCGGGCAAGCTGGTGCTGCCCGGCCTCATCGACACGCACGCCCACGTGTTCCAGTACGTCACCGGGCGCTTCGGCCTGGAAGCCGACCTGTGCGGCATCCATTCGGGCGTGACCACCCTGGTCGACCAGGGCGGCCCTTCGTGCATGACCCTGCCCGCATTCCGCGAATTCGTGGTCAACGCGAAGCAAAGCCGCTGCCTCGCGTTCCTCTCCTCCTACCTCGTCGGCGGGATGGAAGGCCACTACTATCCCAACCTCTACAAGCCCGATTGCGTGGACGTGGACGCCACCGTCAAGGCGGCGCTCGAGAACCGCGACATCGTGAAAGGCTTCAAGGCGCACGCGGAACTCGGCGGCTTCGCGCGCTGGGGCATCGAGGTGATCAAGCTCTCGGCGCAAATCGCCAAAACGGCGAACCTGCCCCTGTACATCCACTTCGGCCAGCTCTGGGCGCTGCCCGAATCGGGACCGAACGGCATCGACCCGGACACCATCCTCGAACAGGTGGTGCCGCTGCTGAAACCGGGCGACATCATCGCGCATCCGTTTACG
The DNA here is from genome assembly GCA_035499575.1 of Burkholderiales bacterium. Taxonomy (GTDB): domain Bacteria; phylum Pseudomonadota; class Gammaproteobacteria; order Burkholderiales; family SG8-39; genus RBG-16-66-20. Next base: position 10,121 of record DATJYN010000168.1, read on the forward strand.
CGCCATCCCGGGGGCTTCGTCAACCGCGAAGGCAAGATGCACCCGATCGTCAAGGAGGCCCTCGCGCGCGGCCTCAAGACCGACGTCGGCCACGGCTCGCACTTCAGCTACAGGATGGCGCGCATCGCGCTCGACGCCGGCGTCGTTCCCGACACGCTCGGCGCCGACATGCATGGCTACAACACGCGCGTCCCCAAACCGCGCGGCACGCCGGAGGCGCACCCGGACCAGGAGCACATGTTCTTCGGCCAGACGCGCTTCTCGCTGGTCTCGGCGATGACCTCGATGCTGGCGCTAGGGCTGACGCTGGAGCAGGTCGTGCCGATGGTCACCACGCATCCGGCGAAGATGCTCGGCATGGAAAAGGAACTCGGCTCGCTCAGGCCGGGCGGCCTGGCCGACGTCTCGGTGCTGCACGACGAGCGCGGCGCCTGGACGCTGACCGACAACGAGCGCACGCGCGTCAAGACCGGCCGCATGCTGCGCCCGTACTTCTGCCTGCGCGCCGGCAAGCGCTGCGACGCCGACGCCTCGATCCTCCCGCCGCTGGCGGAAGCGGCGTGACCGACCAGGGGTCAGTTTAGGAAGGGCACGGCCATCCCGCGCGCCACGGCCGGCCTGCGGCCGATGGAGTCGAACCAGCGCTTCACCGCGGGGAATTCCGCCAGGTCGACGCGGTGCCACTCGTGGCGCGCGACCCAGGGATAGGTGGCGATATCCGCGATGGAATACTCGTCCGCCAGGTACGCAGCCTCGGCCAGGCGCCGGTCCATCACGCCGTAGAGGCGCTTCGCCTCGGCGCCGTAGCGCTCGCTGCCGTAGGGAATCTCGTCCTTCTTCGCGCGCATGAAATGGTGCGCCTGGCCGAACATCGGCCCCACGCCGCCCATCTGGAACATGAGCCACTGCAGGACGACATATTTGTTCCTTTGGGGAAAGAACATGCCCGACTTCTCCGCGAGATAGACCAGGATCGCGCCCGACTCGAACAGCGGCAGCGGCTTGCCGCCGGGGCCCTCGGGATCGACGATCGCGGGGATGCGATTGTTCGGGCTGATGGCCAGGAACGCGGGCTTGAACTGCTCTTCCTTGCCGATGTTCACCGGGTGAACCCGGTAGGGCAGGCCGCACTCCTCGAGCATCACGGAAACCTTGCGGCCGTTGGGCGTGCCCCAGGTGTACAGGTCGATCATGGCGTTCCTTTTTTTTGGATGGCCTGCTCGCGTTCGCGGTCGAGCAGCGCGGGAATCTCCGCCGGCGCCGCGGCACGACGCGCGACTTCGCCGGCATCCACCGCGGACGCGGCCGCGAACGCCTGCTCGATTTTCTTCGTCTCCAGGCCCGGCTCCGCGAGCCGCGCGGCCTGCAGCAGCGCGAGGAAGCGCTCCGGCCGGCGGAACGCGTCGGCGCGCTTGAGCAGGCCGAGCAGCTCGCCCGCGCCGGAGGCGCCCAGCAGGCCGCGCGCGCGGTTCAGCGCCAGGGCGAGCTCGCGCTCTTCGTTCGGCACCTTCAGGCGGTCGCACAGCGCTTTCACTTCCGCCTCCGCCAGCGGCCAGCACAGCGCCGCGAAACGGACCGGGAGCGGGCCCTCGAAGGACTGCGGCAGTTCCTTCAATTCGGGCAGCAGCCTGGCGCGCAGGCCGCAAGCTTCGAGCGCCGCGAACATCAGCTGCGGCCGCGGTTCGGCGAGCCCCTTGGCGAACTCCTGCCACACGCGCTCGGGAACCAGGTGCTCGGTTTCGCCGGCAGCGACCATTTGCTTCATCAATGCCAGGGTTTCGTCCGCGATGCGGAAGCCGAAGCGCGCGGCGAAGCGCGCCACGCGCAGGATGCGCACCGGATCCTCGGCAAAGGCCGCGCCGACGTGCCGCAGGATCCCGTCCTTCAGGTCGCCCTTGCCATTGTAGGGATCGACCAGGGTCCCGTCCGCGGCCTTGGCGATCGCGTTGATGGTCAGGTCGCGGCGCGCGAGGTCCTGCTCCAGGGTGACGTCGGGCGCGCTATGGACGGTGAAGCCCTTGTAGCCGCGCCCGCTCTTGCGCTCGGTGCGCGCGAGCGCGTATTCCTCGTGCGTCTGCGGATGCAGGAACACCGGGAAATCCTTGCCGACCGGGCGGAAGCCCGCCGCGGTCATTTCCTCGGGCGTCGCGCCGACCACCACGTGGTCGCGGTCCTGGACCGGCAGGCCGAGCAATTCGTCGCGGACCGCGCCGCCGACGATGTAGGACTTCACTCCGCTGGGCTCTTGCCTGCTATCGGCGCGCCCGCCAGCGCAGCTGCGGGTAGCGCTCGCGCGGGCCCGAGTGCGCGAGCCAGGCGGGCGCCGCCGCTTCGAGCGACACCGGCCGGATGCCGAACGGAAAAGCGCAGTCGCAGACGCTCGGCACCTGCATCGAGCGAAGGTTGTCGCGCGTCAGCAGCGGACCGGGCAACTTTTCCAGCATCCAGGCCTGCAGGTAGGCGAGCGCCTCCGGCAGCCCGATGATGAGGCGCCTGCGGCCGGTGACGGCGCAGACGAATTCCATCAGTTCGCGCAAGGTGCATTCGTGCGGACCGCACAGGTCGTAGCGCTTGCGGGCAGCCTCCCGGTCATCCACGGCAGCGAGCATCGCCTGCACCACGTCGCCGACGTAGACCGGCTGGAAGCGCGCCTCCGGCGAGCCGAGCGCGATCACCGGCAGCCAGGCGGAGAGCGCCGAGAACAGGTTCAGGAAGCGATCTTCCGGCCCGAAAATCACCGACGGGCGGAACACCGTGGCCTCGAGGTCGTCGGCCGCCAGCACCGCCTGCTCGCCGATGGCCTTGGAGCGCAGGTATTCCGACGGCGCGTCGGGAGCGGCGCCGAGGGCGCTCATGTGCAGCAGCCTTCTCACGCCGCCCCGGCGGCAAGCGTTGACGACGGACTGCGCCAGTTCGACATGGGTGGGCTTGAAATCCGGGCCGTGCAATATTCCCGCGAGATTCACCACCGCATCGCGGCCCGCGGCCAGGCCGGCGAGCGTGTCGGCGTCGAGCGGATCCGCTTCGACCACGTCGACCGTGGGCAGCAGGATCAGCTGCTTGGCGCGCTCGCGCCGGCGGGTCGGCACGACGACGCGCGCGCCGCGCGCAGCGAGCGCGGCGACCAGGTGCCGGCCTACAAAGCCGGAACCGCCGACGACGAGGAAATTCAGGTGCTTCACGCGTTCAGGCAGTTCTTCGCATCAGGGCAGGTCTTCGCCGGGGCGCTCGCCCGCCACCTTGGCGGGAATCAGGCCGAGCCGTTCCTTCAGCGGCACAAGCTTACCGCCGATCAGTTGCGAGTAGTACATCGTGTTCGCCATTACCTTCTTCACGTAGTCGCGCGTCTCGTTGAAGGGGATGGTCTCCGCGTAGATCGCCCCTTCCAGCGGCCGCGTGTCGCACCAGCGGCGCGCCCGGCCGGGGCCGGCGTTGTAGGCGGCCGAAGCGAGCACCGGGTGGCCAAGGTTGTCCAGCACCATCCTCAGGTAGCCGGTGCCCAGCGCGACGTTCATCGACACGTCGGAGACGTTGGCCTTGCTGTAGTCCCGCAGGCCGTTGCGCCTGGCGACGAAACGCGCGGTCGTCGGCATCAGCTGCATCAGCCCGCGCGCGCCGGCCGCGGATTTTGCGTTGACGATGAAGCGGCTTTCCTGCCGCACCAGGCCGAGCACCCAGGCCTCCTCCAGGCCGGCGCTCTGCGCCTGCTGGCTGAACACGTCCTTGAACGGCACGAGGAAGCGTACCTTGTAGTTGTGCCGGTGCGCGGTGCGGTCGGCGGTGTTGATCGCCCGGTCGAAGACGCCTGCGCGGCGCGCCAGTTCCGCAGCCGCAAGCAGCTGCGTGTCGTCCATGCCCCGGATGGTGAACACCCATTCGCGCGTTGCCTCGCTGCGCAAATCCAGCCGGTAGAGCTCGAGCGCGCGCGCGAGTCCCGGAATCGCCCTGGCTGCGGCCACGTCGGCCTCGCTCGACTCGTAGTAGGGCTCCGGTATTCCCGCCATGGCGCCCAGCTCTTCAGAGGCAAGCAGGCCGTAGAAATTCGGCTGGCCGGAGATGCGCAGGAAATAGGCGTGCGCTCCGTCGGCGCGCCCCTGGATGGCAAGCGCGCGGCCATACCAGTAGGACCAGGCCGGGTCCTGGCGCGCGAGCGCCGACATGCGGTCGATCGCATCGCGCACCGCCTGCCAGTCCGCAGCGCGCAGCGCAGCGCGCGCCTTCCAGGCGAGCTGCTCGTCGCTGAGCGAGGCGGTATCCGCCTGCGCATACCACTCGTGCGCTTCCGGGATCAGCCGCCGCGCGCCTTCGTAGGCGAGCCGGCCCCACAGGTATTTCGCATCCTCGGCCGGCAGGCGCTCGCCGAGCTGGCCGCTGAGCACCTCCACCGCGGCCTCGGGATCCTTGGCGCCGAGCCGCATCACGGCGAAGACGACCATCTCGCGCGTCGCGCGCGGCTCCAGGCTCTTCGGCGGGTTGACGAGCAGCTTCTTCGGCGCGGTCGCCGCCAGGTTGAATAGCGCTTCGTCGTGCTTGTACCCGGCAGGCAGGTAGGCGAGGGTACGGCGCGCGGCGCTCAGGGCGCCGTTCTCGAACAGCACGCGCACGCGCCGCCACACGTCGTCGATGCTGATCTTCTGCGCGTCGACCATCTTGTCGACGAGCGCATAGCAGCCGTCCGGCAGTTCGCGCGGCTCGAGCCACATGGCGCGCGCCTCGGCATAGGCGCCGTCGTCGGCGCGGTTCAGGCGCGCGAGCCAGGCGTAGCAGCGGATCTCGAGGTCGTCCTGCACCAGCGGCGACAGCTCGAGCTCGAAGTCCTGCCAGTCGCCGCGCTTGCCGAGCTGCTTCAGCCAGTCCGAGCGCAGGCGGTCGGCGAGATAACTGCCCGCTTCGCGTTGCAGGAAGGCGCGTACTTCGCCATCCGGCGTATCTTCGAGCAGCAGCTTCAGGCGCCAGTATTCGAGATAGGGCGAGAGCAGGTACGTGCTGCCCACCTGGCCGGAAAACCGCTGCAGCTTGACCGCGTCGCCGGCGCGGAACGCATCATTGGCCTTCAGGAAACTCTCATCGGCCGCGGGCGGCTTCGGCGCCGCGCAGGCGCAGCCCGCGGCGGCAATCAGCAAGATTGCGAATAAATGCCTAAAAATCATATACTAAGGATAGCATGAGCCCTTCCGAGCTTCTGCGCTGGCGCAAGGCGGAGCGCACGCGCCTGATCGCGACCCGGTCCGCGCTCGACGCGCAAACGCTCGAGCGCTTCCGCCTACGCATGGACAGCCACCTCGAGCGCTCGTTTCCGGGGCTGGCAGCCGCGAAGCTCGCGATCTGCTGGCCGATCAAGGGCGAGTACGACGCACGGTACCTGGCAAGAACGCTGCGGGAGCGTGGCGCGTTGACCGCGCTGCCGGTGGTCGTGGCGCCGAAACGGCCGCTCATTTTCCGCGAATGGCATCCCGGCGTCGAATTGGCGATGGGCGCCCTCGATATCCCATATCCGGTGAAATCGCCCGAGATCGTTCCCGAGGCCGTGCTGCTGCCGATGAACGGCTGGGACCTGGCCGGCTACCGGCTCGGCTACGGCGCGGGCTTCTTCGACCGCACGCTCGCCGCGCTGGCGAAAAAACCGGCGGTCATCGGCGTGACCTACGAAATGGCGCGCATGGAAACCATCCATCCGCAAAGCTGGGACATCCCGGTCGACTGGCTCGTGACCGAACGCGGCGTATACCGGAGGGACGGCGACAAACTGGTCTTCCTGGGCGAACCGCCTGCAGGGGAAGCGAGCGCGCTCGCCTCGCCGGTCTGCTACGCGAACGAAATTGCGCCCGGCTATTTCGGCGGGCGCGGGGAATAGCCGGCTATCGCTTCAGCGCCAGCGTCAGCCCGTCGCCGATCGGCACCAGTGCCATCTCCACGCGCCGGTCGCGGCGCAGCCTGCGGTTGAAGGCGCGGATGGCGCGCGTGTCCGCCGACTGGTCGCGCTGCTGCAGCACCCGGCCGTGCCAGAGCGTGTTGTCGATGGCGATCATGCCGCCGCGGCGCACGAGCTTGAGGCAACGCTCGAAATAGTTCTGGTAGTTGGCCTTGTCCGCGTCGATGAAGGCGAAGTCGAACGGGCCTTTCAGCTTCTTGAGCGTTTCCAGCGCCGGGGCCAGCCGCAATTCGATCTTTTTCCCGACCTTTGCTGCCTTCCAGAATCGCCGCGCGATCGACGTCCACTCTTCGCTGACGTCGCAACAGAAGACTTTCCCGCCCGGCGGCAGCGCCAGCGCGACGGCGAGCGCGGAGTATCCGGTGAAGGTGCCGATTTCGAGGCAGCGCTTCGCGCCGATCGCGCGCACCAGAACCTGCATGAACGCGGCCTGATCGGGCCCGATTTGCATGGTGCCCATCGGAATGCGGCTCGTCGCCCTGCGCAGTCGCCGTTGCACGGCCGTCTCGCGCGTGCCGACGGCGGCGACGTAGGCGGCCAGCCTTGCGGGAAGTTCAGCGGGGCCGCGCGCCATCGCTCATCCCAGGAAGAGGCGGTACGCCGGGTTGCGGGTTTCGTCGGCGCAGGGATAGCCGAGCCGGCCGAGGAAGCGGCGGAACTGGCTCATCTCGGCTTTCGGCACCTGCAGGCCGACCAGCACGCGGCCGTAGTCGGCGCCGTGGTTGCGGTAATGGAACAGGCTGATGTTCCAGCCCGGGTTCATCGAGCGCAGGAATTTCATCAGCGCGCCC
>DATJYN010000169.1:0-11066 GCA_035499575.1 Burkholderiales bacterium
CACCGGCAAGGTCGAGGGCCTGGAGTATTTCGCGGGCTACGTCGACAAGATGAAGGCGCGCAACTCCACCGTGTTCGTCGACATGGCGACCATCGCGGGCGCCTCCGGCGGGAAGGAAGGCATGGCGCTCGGCGGCCTGAGTTACGCGCCGACCAAGGACCTGAAGCTGCGGCTTTCCAGCTATCACGTGCCCGACATCCTGAACTCCACCTTCACGGATGTGGAATGGGGTCCCATGATCTCGGAACGCTGGCAGCTGCGCCTGGGGGCAGAGTACATGTTCCAGGGCAGCACCGGGAGCGACCGGCTGACTGGTTCCAACTTCAGCACCTGGGCGGGAGGCCTTCGGGCCGCGCTCTGGGGCACCCGTGGCGGCACGCTCCGGATCGCGTACACGCGGACCGGAAGCGGCGCGAACTATCGGTCGCCGTACGGCACGTGGGCGGGTTATACGTCGGACGTGGTGACGGACTTCAACCGTGCCGGTGAGCGCGCCTTCCATCTTGAGGGAAGCTACGATTTCAAGGCGCTGCAGGTGCCGGGACTCGTGTTCACCGCCTACGGTACGTTCGGCGGCAAGGCAATCGACCCCGCGACCGGCGCGCGCGTTTCGGACAAGAACGAGTACAACGCGACGCTCGACTATCGCTTCAACGGCGACCAGTGGCCGGACTGGCTGAAAACCCTCTGGCCCCGCGCCCGCGTCACCCGCGTCGACGAGTCGTTCAACGGCGCCACGACGCACACCTGGGACTACAGGTTCATCGTGAACTACGAGTATGTGCTCAAATATTGAGCTGATGCTAGCGGCGCGCTGGTGAACATTTCAGATTGGGCCGTCAAGGCCTTGCGCGCGTATCCCGAGATCGCGATGTTTCTGGCGGTCGGCGCCGGCTACTGGATCGGCAACATCCGCTTCGGCAAGTTCACGCTCGGCACGGTCACGGGAGCGCTGATCGCGGGGCTCATCATCGGGCAGGCGGACGTGGCAATGAGCCGTGATCTTCGCTGGGGCCTGTTCCTGCTTTTTCTCTTTGCCAACGGCTACTCGGCGGGACCGCAGTTCTTTCGCGCACTCAGGCAGGATGGCATCAAGCCGGTGCTGTTGTCGGTGGTGATCGCGGTCGGCGGAATCTCCAGCGCCTGCTTGATGGCGTGGCTCCTGAAGCTCGATGCCGGGATGGCAGCCGGGCTCTTTTGCGGCGGCCTCACCCAGTCGGCGGCGATCGGCACCGCAACCGACGCCATCATGAGCTTGCCGATTGCCGAAACGCAGCGCAAGCTGCTCGCCAGCCATGTCGCCATCGCGGACGCGCTTACCTATGTATTCGGCGCGCTGGGCATGATCGGATTCGTCAGCGCGGTGGCGCCGCGGCTGCTGCGCGTCGACCTTCGCGCGGAGGCCGCGCGACTGGAGGCGCAGTACGGCATCCGGGCGCAGACCCCGGGGCAGATTTCCGCAAGCATGAAGTTCGCCGCGCGCGCCTATCGCCTCGGCGACTCGTCTTTCGCAGGCAGGAGAGTCGAGGACGTAGAGCGCAATACCGAGCGCCTTCGATACTTCATCGAGCGCATCCGGCGCGGCGAGGACGTCGTCGACGTGCATCCGGATACCGTACTGGAGCGGGGGGACGTCGTCGTGGTGCACGGGCGCGTGGCGGCGCTGCTCGCGGTCGGTCCACGTTTCGGCGAGGAGGTGCACGACCCCGACCTGTTGGATTTCCCGGTAACGATATTGCGTGTCATGGTCACCAACTCCGCGATGTGCGGCCCGACGCTGGAGCAGATGATCCTGTCCGAGGCCTTCGACTTCCGCGGTGTGGGCATGCGTTCGCTCTCCCGCGCCGGGCAGGAAATCCCGTTCGGCGGGATGACGATCCTGAATCGCGGCGACGTACTGGAGCTCGTCGGACCGCAGCGTGCCGTCGAGCGGGCCGCCGCCGAGGTCGGCTATGTGCTTCGACCCGGAGAGTCGGCCAGCCTGTCCACGTTGGGATTCGGCGTCCTGGCGGGAGCGCTCATCGGCCTGCCCTACGTCATGGCGGGCAGCCTCAAGGTCTCGCTCAGCGTCAGCGTCGGCGCGCTGCTCGCCGGGCTGTTTTTCGGCTGGCTGCGTTCGGTGCGGCCGACCCTTGGCAGCATTCCGCAGCCCACCCTGTTGTTCATGATCGAATTCGGACTGGCCGCGTTCATCGCCGGGGCGGGCCTGCAGGCCGGACCCGAGTTCGTGCGGGCGGCAAAGGAGCTCGGGCCTGCCGTGCTTGGTGCCGGAATCGTGGTCACCCTGGTGCCCCAGGTGCTGGCGCTTTACTTCGGACACTATGTCCTGCGGATGAACCCGCTGCTGCTTCTAGGCGGCCTTGCCGGCGCGCAAACGTTTACCGGCGCCCTCGCTGCCTTGCAGGAAAAGGCGGGCAGCCGCGTACCGGTGCTCGGCTACACCGTCCCCTATGCCACTTCCAATATCCTCCTGACCATCTGCGGCGCGATTGTCGTCGCCCTCTTCGCGTAGCTCCCGCAACCTGCATTCAAGATTGCGATCGATGAAGACGGGACGCGTCATTGCCGGGTATCGCCTGGCGTGGCTTGCCGGCGCCATGGTTTTCCTGCTGGGCGCCTGCGCAAGCCTGCCCACTGATGTCGCGAGGACGCCGTCCTACGCCCTCACCAACACGGCAGAGACCCGGCTCGGCAGGGCGGTGGAGCCGCTTGCGAGGCAGCACGAGGCGTCGCTGTCGGGGCTGGTGCCGATGCCGGACGGTCGTGAAGGCTTTGCCGCGCGCGTGCTGCTCGCCCAGGCCGCCGAGCGTACGCTCGACATCCAGACCTTCATCTGGCACGACGACGCCACAGGTACGCTGCTGTTCGAGCAGGTGCGGCTTGCGGCCCGGCGTGGCGTGAGGGTCCGGCTGCTGCTCGACGACCTGAATACCAGCGGCCTCGATTCCCTGCTGGCGATGCTGGCGGCCGAGCCCAATATCGAGCTGCGACTGTTCAATCCGTTCGCCAGCCGCAATCATCGCCTGCTCGGCTTCCTCGGAGATTTCGAGCGCCTGAACCGGCGCATGCACAACAAGTCGTTCACCGCCGACAACCAGGTGAGCGTGGTCGGCGGGCGCAATATAGGCGACGAGTACTTCGATGCGAGCCAGGACGGCAATTTCATCGACAACGAGGTTGTCGCCGTCGGCAAGGAGCCGCGCGAGGTGTCGGCGCTCTTCGACCGCTTCTGGAACAGCGTCTCCGCTTACCCGGCGCAAGCGATCCTGAAAGGCGTGGCGCCGATGAGCGCCCAGGCTTTTGACGAAAAAGTCGCCGCCGTGCGCTCGAGCGCCTTGGCCCAGCCCTATCTGAACGCGGTTCTGCGCTCGCCGGTCGTGAGGCAGATGCTCGCGCGCGAGCTGCCATGGGAATGGACCGCCGCGCAGCTGGTCTTCGACGATCCGGAAAAGGTGCTGCTGCCGCCAGGCGCGATCGAAACGCAGTTGCTGCCGCGGCTGCTCGATGCCATGGGCAAACCCGAACGGGAGCTCGATCTCGTGTCGCCCTATTTCGTGCCCGACGAAAAGACCATGGCCAAGCTGACCAACCTGGCGCAGCGCGGCGTGCGCGTGCGCGTGCTGACCAACTCGCTGGCGGCCACCGACGTCGTCCCCGTCTACGCTGGATATGCGAAATTCCGCGAACCGCTGCTGCGCAGTGGCGTGCGGCTCTACGAGCTGAAGGCCACGGCCGAAGTGAGCCGGTACAAGGACAAGGAGGACCGCGATGCGAGGGGCGGCAGCGGAATATCCGCAAGATCAACTTCCGCGCTGCACGCGAAGAATATTGCCGCCGACCGGGAGCGCGCATTTGTCGGCTCGTTCAATTTGGATCCGCGCTCCGAGCACCTCAACACCGAGATGGGACTGGTGGTGTGGAGCCCGGCGCTTGCGGGCGCGATATCCGCAAGGCTGGACGAGCGGCTGCCTTTGATCGCCTATGAATTGAAGCTTGCCGATGACGGAGAGCTCCGATGGTTCGACGCAGAAGGGCCGCCGCAGACGGTCGAACCGGATACGAGCTTCGGGCGCCGGCTGAAGTTCCGTCTGCTGAAGCTGCTGCCGTCCTTCGATTGGCTACTCTAGGGAGACGCCACCATCCCATGGGCCGCTTCGCCCGGCTGGGTATCGTCCTGGCGCTGATACTCGCGGTCGAGACGCACGGAGCAATTCATTACGCTCGCCGGGTCGAAAAGCAGCATATCTGGCGAGCCGTACCTGGTCAGATGCGCAGGCAGCGTTCCGGTGAGCAGTTCGATTTGGCTTTCCACGCGCCTGCGGCAACTACGCAAGTAGCTACTTGATCTCGACGCCGCCGCAGCCGAGACCGTCAGGCGACATGTTACATTCTGCGGCGGCGGGCCCCCCCGCATTGCAGGCTGGTGAACCTGGTCAGGTCCGGAAGGAAGCAGCCACAGCCGGAATCTGCAAGTGCCGGGGTCAGGCTCGCCAATTCCGCTCCCGCCGCCGTTAAAATCGAGCCATGAGCTATCAAGTGCTTGCCCGCAAATGGCGGCCGCGCAGTTTCGCCAATCTGGTCGGGCAGGAGCACGTCGTGAAGGCGCTGCGCCACGCGCTCGAGAAGCAGCGGTTGCACCATGCCTACCTGTTCACCGGCACGCGTGGGGTCGGCAAGACCACGCTGGCGCGCATCCTGGCCAAGTGCCTGAATTGCGAGACGGGCATCACGCCCGAGCCTTGCGGCAAGTGCGGCGCCTGCGTCGAGATCGACGGCGGGCGCTTCCCGGACCTGATCGAGATCGATGCGGCGACCAATACCGGCGTCGACGAGATGCGCGCGCTGCAGGACAACGCCGCCTATGTACCCGTGCGCGGACGCTTCAAGGTATTCGTGATCGACGAAGTGCACATGCTCTCGAAGCCGGCTTTCAACTCGATGCTGAAGACGCTGGAGGAGCCACCGGCGCACATAAAATTCATCCTTGCCACCACCGACCCGCAGAAAATCCCGGTGACGGTGCTGTCACGCTGCCTGCAGTTCAACCTGAAGCAGATGCCGCGCGCGGCGATTGCCGCGCACCTGGAAAAGGTCCTCGCCGAAGAAAAAGTTGCGTTCGAGAAAGAGGCGCTGCCGCTGATCGCACGCGCCGCTGCGGGCAGCATGCGCGACGCGTTGTCTCTGCTCGACCAGGCGATCGCGCACGGTGCCGGCAAGCTCGCGGCCGCAGGGTTGCGCGAAATGCTGGGCGCAGTGGACGAGACATATCTGCTGCGGCTGCTGGAGGCGCTCGCGAGCGGCGACGGTTCGGCGATGGCGGCGATCGCCGACGAGATGCAGGCGCGCACGCTGTCGTTCGACGTCGCGCTGCAGGACCTGGCGAGTCTGCTGCTTCGCGTAACGCTAGCGCAGACAGTGCCCGGAGCGCTGGAGGAGGATTTGCCGGAACGGGAGCGCGTCGTCGCGCTTGCCAAGGCAATCGATCCGGAAACAGTGCAGCTGTGCTACCAGATCGCGCTGCAGGGCCGCGATGACTTGTCGCTGGCGCCGGACGAACATGCCGGTTTCCTGATGACGCTGCTGAGGATGTTGGCATTTCGCCCCGATGAATCAATGACTTCCGAGAGAAAAGAAGAGCAACCGAAGGCGAAACCTGCCGAATTCGACGGCGACTGGGTGGCGCTGGTGCAGAAACTGCCGCTTGCCGGCGGCGCCAAGGAACTGGGCCGCAATTCCGAACTCAAAAGCCACGGCAACGGAGTTTTCGAGTTGGTGGTGCAAAAGAACATGGCCCACCTCGCCGGCGAATCGTTCAGGGAAAAGTTGCAGGCGGGGCTTGCCGCGCATTTCGGCCGCACGGTCAAGGTGCAGGTTGCTTTCGGCGAGACGCGCGGCGGCACTGTGGCGGCGCTGGATAACGCTGAAAAGGGTGCGCGCCATGCGGAAGCGGTGCGCGCGGTACAGGGAGACAATTTCGTGCAGGAACTCGTCAACCTCTTCGATGGCAGGGTCGTCGATTCCACTATCCGGGAAAAACAGCGATGAAGGGCAATATCGGCCAGATGATGAAACAGGCGCAGATGATGCAAGAAAACATGCGCCGCATGCAGGAGCAATTGGGCAGCCTGGAGGTCGAGGGTCAGTCCGGCTCGGGCATGGTGAAGCTGGTGATGAACTGCAAGCATGAGGTGCGCCGTGTCAGCATCGATCCCTCGCTAACCGCGGACCGGGAGATGCTGGAGGATCTGCTGGTGGCTGCGTTCAACGACGGCGCTCGCAAGGTCGAAGAAACGGTCAACGAGAAGATGAAGGCCGTGACCGCGGGCATGGGCCTGCCGGCAGGCCTGAAGCTGCCCTTCTAGATGAAGCGCGACGCCGTCCCCAGCGCAGCCGGACTCGAGCGCCTGATCGAGGCGCTGCGCGTGCTGCCCGGAGTGGGGCCGCGTTCCGCGCAGCGCATGGCCTACTACCTGCTGCAGCATGATCGCGCCGGCGCCGAAGCGCTGGGTGCGTCGTTGGCGGAGGCGCTGCGCGCGGTGCGCCACTGCGCGCGCTGCAACAATTTCACCGAGGAAGAAGTCTGCATGCTGTGCCGCTCGCCCCGGCGCGATCCGTCGCTGTTGTGCGTGGTCGAGACGCCAGCCGACCTTGCCATGGTCGAGCAGACCCTGAGTTATTCGGGCATGTACTTCGTACTGATGGGCCGACTGTCGCCGCTGGACGGTGTCGGGCCGCGCGACATTGGCATGGACCGGCTGCTCGCCCGTGCGGGCGATGGCACGGTGCAGGAGGTGATCCTCGCGACGAACTTCACGAACGAAGGCGAGGCGACGGCGCACTACATCGCCGAAATGCTGCGCGCGCGCGGCATCCGCGCCACGCGCATTGCCCGCGGCGTGCCGCTTGGCGGAGAACTCGAGTACGTCGACGTCGGCACCATCTCGCAGGCATTGCTGGACCGCCGCGGGTTATAGTTCGCTTGACACAATGGAGGAGTGAGCACATGAGGAAGATCATCGGGGTGGCTTTGCTGGCCTTTGTTTCCCTGGGCCATGCGCAGATCGAGAAGCGCGACGTGCACATCGCGGTAGGCGGAAAGGTCGCGCTCTACTACCTGCCGCTGACCATCACTGAACGACTGGGCTATTTCAAGGATGAAGGCCTGAACGTGCGCATCAGCGACTTTGCGGGCGGCACCCGGTCGCTCGAAGCGGTCGTGGGCGGCAGCGCCGACGTGGTGTCGGGCTCCTACGAGCACACCATCAACATGCAATCGAAGAAGATCTTCTTCCAGGGTTTCGTGCTGGCCGGAGCGGCGCCGCAGATCACCGTCGCCATTTCCAGCAAACTCGCCGGAAAATACAAGTCGCCGAAGGACCTCAAGGGACTCAAGGTCGGCGTCAGTGCGCCGGGCTCCAGTACCAACATGGTCGTGAATTACCTGATCTCCAAGGGGGGCCTGAAGCCCTCCGATGTATCGATTATCGGCATCGGCGCAGGCGCCAACGTCATCGCCGCGGTGGACCAGGGCCGGGTGGACGTCATCTCGCAGACGGATCCGGCAGTGACGATCCTCGAGAAGGAGGGCAAGGTCAAGGTAATCGCCGAGACGCGCACGCCGGAAGGCACCGAGAAGCTTTTCGGCGGCCCGATGCCGGCGGCGAGCCTGTACGCGCCGATCGCGTTCATCCGCAATAACCCGAATACCGTGCAGGCGCTGACCAACGCCATGGTGCGCGCGCTCATCTGGATGCAGGACGCCTCGCCGCAGCAGATCCTGGCCACCGTGCCGGAGGAATACACCCTCGGCAACAAGGCGATGTACCTGTTCGCGTACAACAATGTGAAGACTGCTTATTCGAAGGACGGCCTGTTCAGCGAAGCGGGCGCGAAGACCACGCTTAAAACGCTGTCGACCTTCAATCCTGCGATCAAGCCCGCAGAGATCAAATTGTCCGAGACCTACACCAACGAGTTTGTGAAGAAGGCGCTCGCCAAGTACGGCAAGAAGAAGTAACGCGGCATGCAGGCGCCGGCGCTTGCGCTGGAGAACATTTCCGTCACCTTCGTCTCCGAAGGAGCGGCGCGCTATACGGCGATCCGCGACGCGACGCTCGCGGTGCGCCCCGGCGAGTTCGTCTCGGTCGTCGGGCCAACCGGCTGCGGCAAGTCCACGCTGCTCAACGTCGCCGCCGGGTTGCTGGCGCCATCGAAGGGTTCGGTGCGCATCGGCGGCGAACCGCTAGCGGGGCTGAACCGCCGGGCTGGATACCTGTTCCAGAACGACGCGCTGCTGCCCTGGCGTACGGCGCTCGACAACGTAACGGCGGGCCTCGAATTCCGCGGCGTTTCCCGGGACGAGACGCTCGCGCGGGGCGAAAGCTGGCTGGCGCGCGTAGGCCTGCGCGGCCATGGCCACCGTTACCCGCATCAGTTGTCGGGCGGCATGCGAAAGCGCGTTGCGCTGGCGCAGACGCTGATTCTCGACCCGCAGATCATTCTGATGGATGAACCGTTCTCCGCGCTCGACATACAGACCCGGCAGCTGATGGAGAACGAACTGCTGGAACTCTGGTCCACCGACCGCAAGTCGGTGGTGTTCATCACGCACGATCTGGAAGAGGCGATCTCGCTCTCGGACCGGGTGGTGGTGCTTTCGGCCGGCCCCGAATCGCGGCCGATGGGGGAATTCGAGATCGACCTGCCGCGGCCGCGCGACGTCGCCGAGATCCGCATGACGCCGCGTTTCATCGAACTGCATACGCGCATCTGGCAGACGATGAAGGAAGAGGTGCTTAAGGGCTATGAGCAACAGAAAAACCAGTAAGGCGCTGCGCTTCTGGCAGCTGCTGATGCTGGCAGCGCTGTTCGTCTTCTGGCATGTCGCCACGGACCCGACGCTGATCCCGCCGCTCTATTTCGACGACCCGAACAAGGCGGCGTTCTTCTTCGGCCGGCCGCTGGAGGTGCTGGATCGCGTCTGGAGCTGGTTTTCGTCGGGCTCCATCTACAGGCACCTATGGGTGACTTTGGTGGAAACGGTGCTTGCATTTGCCATCGGCACCGCCTCGGGATTGGCCGTCGGCTTGTGGCTTGCGCTCAGCGCGACGGCAGCGGCATTGTTCGATCCCTATATCAAGGCGTTCAATTCCATGCCGCGCGTGATTCTGGCGCCGATATTCGGCGTCTGGTTCGGCCTCGGCATGGCCTCGAAGGTCGCGCTTGGTGTGACGCTGGTGTTTTTCATCGTATTCTTCAACGTCTACCAGGGCGTGCGCGAGGTGAGCCACACCGTGCTGGCCAACGCCCGCATGCTCGGCGCCAATGACCGCCAGTTGCTGCGCCATGTCTACATTCCGAGCGCGATGAGCTGGGTGTTCGCCAGCCTGCACAACTCGGTCGGGCTGGCTTTTGTCGGCGCGGTGGTAGGCGAGTACCTGGGCTCCTCCGAAGGCGTCGGCTACTTGATCTTGCAGGCCGAAGGCACGTTCGACATCAACAGCGTGTTCGCCGGTATTCTGGTGCTGACGGCGTTCGCGCTATTGCTCGACTGGATGGTTACGGCGGTGGAGCGGCGCCTGATGGTCTGGCAACCTCGCAGTGGCGAAACGGAAAGGATCTGATCGTGACAAGGCTTTGGCTTCTTGTTTTCCTGATTTTTTGCTCCTCGTTGCAAGCGCAGCAATACCCAAGCAAGCCCGTCAAGGTCATCATTCCGTATCCGCCCGGGTCGACGCCCGATATCGTCGGCAGAACCCTCGCCGGAAAGTTGCAGGAAAGCCTCGGCCAGCCGTTCGTGGTCGACAACCGCACCGGTGCCGGCGGCAACATCGGTGCCGAGGCGGTAGCCAAGTCGGCGCCCGACGGCTACACGCTGCTGATCGGCATCAACGGGCCCGTGGCGATCAACAAGTTCCTCTACAAGAACCTTGGCTACGACTCCGACAAGGACCTGATGCCGATATCGCTGCTCGCAGCGACACCGCAGATGCTGGTAGTGACGCCTTCGATTGGCGTTTCCGATTTCAAGGGATTCATCGAATACCTGCGCAGGAATCCGGGCAGGCTGTCCTATGGATCCGTCGGCAGCGGCAGTGCTGCGCACCTCACCATGGAATTGCTGAAAAGTGATGCGAAGGTATTTGCCGTGCACATTCCTTATCGCGGTTTCCCGCCCGCGGTCACCGACATGCTTTCGGGAAACATTCAGGTGATGTTCGCCATCATCCCGGCTGTGCTGCCGCAGGTGAAGGCCGGCAAGTTGCGCGCGCTAGCGGTGACGGGGCTGAAGCGCAGCGCGCTCGCACCGGACGTGCCCAGCGTGGCCGAACTCGGCTATCCGCAACTCGAGTCGCTCGCCTGGATCGGCCTGCTGGCGCCGGCCGGCACGCCGGCCGATATCGTGGGACGCTTGAATGCGGAAGCGGTGAAGGGGATGAGCGCAACCGACACGCGCGAAACTCTGGGTCGACAAGGCTTTGACGTGGTGGGCAATTCGCCCGCGGAATTCGCAGCCTGGATCCGTACGGAACAGGCGAAATGGTCCAAAGTCATCAAGGCCAGCGGCGCCACGGCCGACTGAGGGCTGCTGCTACGCAAGAAGACTGTCAAATGTTTGACACTGGCCGGAAAAACCCTCTATAATCTTTGGCTCAACGGACGCGGGGTGGAGCAGTCTGGCAGCTCGTCGGGCTCATAACCCGAAGGTCATAGGTTCAAATCCTATCCCCGCAACCAGGCTTCCCAGGAAGCGCCGTTGGCAGGTCCGCTCTTTAACAATTCGCAGCCGATAGGTGTGGGCGCTCGATGCTGAAGGCTTATGCATCTAGTAGCCTGCAACTTATAAGTACACGCAAGCAGTAACAAGCAATACCTCGTTTACTTTGAGAAGTAGGTGCAAGACAAGCAATACCAAGCAGAGATTAAACTGAAGAGTTTGATCCTGGCTCAGATTGAACGCTGGCGGCATGCCTTACACATGCAAGTCGAGCGGCAGCGCGGGGGCAACCCTGGCGGCGAGCGGCGAACGGGTGAGTAATACATCGGAACGTGTCCTGTCGTGGGGG
>DATJYN010000170.1:0-68261 GCA_035499575.1 Burkholderiales bacterium
CGCATCGCTGCCGCTGGCGTCAGGCATCACCGTGCGCACCGCCGTGCTGAACCATCCCGACGGCGCGACCGGCTATCGCATCGAGCATGGCGGCAAGTCGGTTTGCTATGTCACCGACACGGAGCACGTGCCCGGCACGCCCGACCGAAATGTCCTCGGCCTGATCGAGGGCGCCGACATCGTGATCTACGACTGCATGTACACCGACGACGAGTACATCAGGTCCTATGTCGGCTGGGGTCATTCGACCTGGCAGGAAGCGGTGCGGCTGTGCAAGACCGCCGGCGTGAAGAAGCTGGTGGTGTTCCATCACGACCCCGATCACGACGACGACGCGCTTGATGCGATCGGGCGCGACGTCGCCGCGGCGCTGCCCGGCGCCGTCATGGCGCGCGAGGGCCTGACCCTGAGACCTTGATGGCGGGGTTGGTACCTACTTGTACGGGTCGGCGGCGTCGCGCAGGCCGTCGCCGAAGAAGTTGAACGCCAGCACCACGATAAAGACGGGCACCACCGGCAGCATCAGCCATGGATAGAGCGCCACCACGTTGATGTTCTGCGCCTCGTTCAGCAGCACGCCCCAGCTGGTCACCGGCGGCCGCAGGCCCAGGCCGAGGAACGAGAGCGCGGTCTCGCCGAGGATCATGCTCGGCACCGAGAGCGTGAGCGAGGCGATCAGGTGGCTGGTGAAGCTGGGCAGCAGGTGCCGGCCGATCACGCGCTGCGGAGACGCGCCCATCAGCACGGCGGCAGAGGCGAAGTCCTCCTCTCGCAGCGCAAGCAGCTTGGAACGCACGGCACGCGCGAGGCCCGGCCAGTCGAGCAGCCCGAGGATGATGGTGATGCCGAAATAGACCAGCACCGGGCTCCAGTTCACCGGCAGCGCCGCCGAGAGCGCCATCCAGAGCGGCAGTTCAGGGAACGAGCGCACCATCTCGATGAAGCGCTGGATCAGGGTATCGACCCAGCCGCCGTAGTAGCCCGAAATGCCGCCCAGCGTGATGCCGATCATGAAACTCACCGCGATGCCAAGCAGGCCCACGGTCAGGGAAATCCGCGTGCCGTAGATGATGCGAGAAAGCACGTCCCGACCCAGGCGATCGGTGCCGAACAGGAAGAAGGTCCCGTCCTCGGCCGGGCAGACCAGGTGAAAGCTGCCGCTGAACAGGCCCCAGAACTCGTACTCGTCGCCGCTGCAGAAGAACCGCAGCGGCTGCACCTTGGCCGGATCGGCGGTGAAAATGCGCCGCATGCTCTGCGTATTGAGTTCCATGCTGTAGCCGTAGACGAAAGGTCCCACGAAGCTGCCCTCGTGGAACAGGTGCAACCGCTGCGGCGGCGCGTAGATGTTGCGCGAATCGCGGCTGTGCAGGTTGTAGGGCGCAATAATCTCGCTGACTAGGATCGACGAGTAGATCGCGAGCAGGATCGCCGCGCAGGCCACGGCGATGCGGTGCCGCCGGAACTTCCACCACATGATCTTCCACTGCGAGGCCCGGTAAAAGCGCTCCTGCTCCGGGGTCAGCTTCTCGACGGCGAGCGGCTCGAAGGGTTCGGGCGAAACATAGTGCTCCAGCCGCGCATCCGACTTCGCCGTCACTTTGCGACGCCCCCGGTCAGCCGGATCCTCGGGTCGAGCGCCGCCAGCAGCAGGTCGGAGATGAACATGCCGATCACCGTCAGCAGCGCCAGGAACATCAGGAACGAGCCCGCAAGGTACTGGTCCTGGCTGCGCAGCGCATCCAGCAGCATCGGGCCCGAAGTCTGCAGCGACAGCACCACCGCGACCACTGCCGAACCGGAGATGACCGAGGGCAGCAGGTGGCCGATGTCGGAAATGAACGGATTCAGCGACATCCGCAGCGGGTACTTCAGCAGCAGACGGAACTGCGGCATGCCCTTGGCACGCGCGGTTACCACGTATTGCTTCTGCAATTCATCCAGCAGGTTGGCGCGCAGCCGCCGGATCATGGCGGCAGTGCCGGAGGTGCCGATGACGATCACCGGTATCCACAGGTGGGTCAGCACCGAGCCGGCCTTCGCCAAACTCCAGGACTTGTCGAGGAACTCCGGGTCCATGATGCCGCCGATGGCCAGGCCGAACTCGACGTTGGCGAAATACATCAGGACCAGCGCGAACAGGAAGTTAGGCGTCGCCAGGCCGACGTAGCCGAGCAACGTGAGGCCGTGGTCGCCCCAACTGTACTGGTGCGTCGCCGCGTAGACGCCGATCGGAAACGCTACTGCCCAGGTAAATAGCACTACGGTGAAATTCAATATGAAGGACAGCACCATGCGGTCGCCGATCACCTGGTTGACCGGCAGGTCATGCTCGAAGGACCAGCCCCAGTCGCCTTGCAGCAGGCCGGAGAAGCCGCGCTCGGAGGGCCAGATGCCGACCCAGACCGCGTACTGCTCGATGAAGGGTTTGTCCAGGCCGAACTGCTTGCGCAGGAATACGACTCTCTCGAGCGCCGCCTTGTCGCCCTGGCTGCGCAGTTCTGCGAGCTGGTTGGAAAGGAAATCGCCGGGCGGCAGCTTGATGATGCTGAACGTGACCAGGCTGATCACGAGCAGCGTCGGGAGCATGATCAGGATCCGCCGGATGGTGTAGGTCAGCATGTCGGGTAGGCCGGATCAGGTTATTTCTGCGGTTCGCTGAACCAGAACGTGTCCGGATGGTAGATGCCGAAGAATGCGCCGGGGTCCCAGTTGTAGATCCCCTTCTCCGGGACGTTCCTGAGCGAATTGCGCGCCACCACCGGCTGGGACACGCCGTTCACGATGCCGATCGAATACATCTGCTCCGTATGGATCTGCAGCATGCGCTGCCAGATTTTCGTGCGCTCTTCGCGGGATGCGGTACTGCGCCAGGCATTGTCGAGCTTGAGCAGTTCGGCGACTTCCGGCATGTCCGGCGCCTCGCCGGCCTTGCCGCTGGTCTCGTAGAACTGCCCGAACTTGGGCCATTGCAGTTGCTGCTGGCTGGTCGGCGCCAGCTCTTCCGGGCTGGTGTCCGCGCTCGCCATGCCGTTCTCGATGCCGGACCACACCGACATCAGCGCTTCGCCGGAAAACACGCGGTTGCGCAGCACTTCGCGCTGCGAGGGCTTCGGGAACAGCTTGATGCCGACGTCGCGCCAGGTCTCGCGGATCATTTCCAGCACGTCGGTCTGCTCGGTCGACTCGCCGGCGGTCTCGACGACGATCTCCATCGGCCGCCCGTCGGGCAGCCTGCGCACGCCGTCCGGGCCGCGCTTGAGATTCATCTCGTCTAGCAGCTTTTCCGCGCCCTTCTTGTCGAATTGCGCCCAGCGCGTCTGGTACTCCTTCTTGTACAGCGGGCTCTCGGCCACCACCGTGTCGTTGCTCTCGTTGGCGAGGCCGAAGTAGAGCACCTGGTTCACCTGGCCGCGGTCGATCGCCATCGACAGCGCGCGCCGGAAGCGCGGGTCGCGCACGATCGGCTTCCAGACCGGGTCATTGACGTTCAGGTTCGGGTACAGCGCCATGTGCGAGCCGCGCACCGTCTTCCATAGCAGCGTACGGTAGTTGTTGGTCTTCTCGCCCTTCTTCAGGAAGGTGAAGTTGTTGAACTGGAGGTCGCGCGCCTGCAGGTCGGATTCCCCGGCGCCGGCTTTCGCCGGGATCAGCTTGCTCTCCGCCACCGACAGCACCACGCGGTCGATGTAGGGCAATTGGTGGCCGTTCGCATCGACCCGATGGAAGTAGGGGTTGCGCACCGCGACGAAGCGGTCCGCGGGCGGCTTGGAAGTGTTGATCCAGGGCTGCAGGGTCGGCAGCGCCGGGTTGTCGTACTGGTACATGTTGTCTTCGCGGTTGTGGATCGCCGCCCAGCCGCGCTTTGAACCGCCGCTCTTGTCGGTCTCGCTCAACTTCTTGTTGTATTTGATGTGGAATTGCTTGAGATATGCCGACGGCCGGAAGATGAATAGCGGCGACGCGCCGGCCATGCGCGGCAGGAAATCCGGATTCGGCTTCGACCAGCTGTAGCGCACCGTCTGCTTGTCCGGATAGTCGACCTTGGGTGCTTCGCCGTTCACCAGCAGGTCGCTCGGCGGACCCGTCGGGCTGAGTTCCTTGTTGTTGGCGACGTCGTCCCAGTAATAGCGGAAGTCCTCGATGGTGAAGGGCTGGCCGTTCGACCAGCGCTGGCCCTTGCGCAGCTTCATGGTGAAGATGCGCTCGTCCTTGACGTCGATGCTCTCCAGGATGTCCGGCACGATGTTGAAGTTCTGGTCGTAGCCCACCAGGCGCGCGTAACCGTAGACCACCAGCATGCGCACGTCGCGGCTGCGGCCGATCAGCATGTTCAGGCTGCCGCCGTACTGGCCGGGCTGCATTCCGGTCGGCAGTTTCACGACCAGCGGGTTCTCCGGCAGGCGCTTGGCCACCGGCGGCAGCTTGCCGGCCTTGACGTCGGCCTCCAACGCCGGGGGTTCGAGGTATTTCGTCTGCGCCGCAGCGGTGGCGGCGGCACCGGCCAGCAGCGCGGCGAGCAGCGTCAGGATCAGATTTTTGTGGTTCATGAGCGGAGCTCCGAAAGGTCTGCGTTCTCGTGTGCGCGAACGAAATGATTGGACCCGATGTCGAGCATGCTGGCGCGCTCGAGGCCGTCGAGGCGGAACGGCAGCGGCCAGGCGCGCGGGTCGGAAGCCTTGCCTTCCATGAGCGCGGCAAAATCAAGCTTGCGATCGAGGTCGGGATCCGGCACGGCGGCGAGCAGCGCCTTGGTGTATGGATGCGTCGGATTGCGGAATAGTTCCTCGGAGGAAGCCAGTTCGACCAGGCGGCCGGCGCACATGACGGCGATGCGGTCCGCGAGGTAGTGCACGACTGCGAGGTTGTGGGAGATGAAGATATAGGTGAGGTTGAGCGCGCTCTTCAGGTCGAGCAGCAGGTTGAGCACCTGCGCCTGGACCGAGACGTCGAGCGCGGACACCGGCTCGTCGCAAATGAGGAGTTGCGGGCCGAGCGCCAGCGCCCTGGCAATGCCGATGCGTTGCCGCTGCCCGCCGGAGAAACTGTGCGGGTAGCGCCGCAGGTAGCGCACGTCGAGGCCGACCAGTGTCATCAACTCCTTGACGCGCGCGAACCGCTCTTCCTTGTCGCCGATGCGATGGATCACCAGCGGCTCGGCGAGAATCTCATTGACCGTCATCCTCGGATTGAGCGAACTGAACGGATCCTGGAATACGAACTGCACCTTGCGGCGGTAGCTGAACAACTCGTCGCCCTTCAGCGCCAGCACGTCGCGCCGGGTACCGCGGTCGTTGAAGGTAATTTCGCCGCTGTCGGGGGTGAGCGAGCGCAGCAGCATCTTCGCGGTGGTCGTCTTGCCGCAGCCGGATTCGCCGACCAGGCCGAGGCATTCTCCCGTGTCGACGTGAAAACTGACGTCGTCGACGGCGCGCACCTGGCCGGCGAGCTTGCGGCCGAGCAGCGAAGTCTTGCGCGTCTCGAAATGCTTGACGAGATGGCGCACCGCCAGCAGCGGCGCATCGCTCACCGGTTCTTCCTGCGGGCGACCGCGGCCTGAAATGAGGTGGTCGGTCGAGGCATGCACCTCGCGGATCGGCGTCAGGCGCTCGCCCGGCGCCATGTTGAAGCGCGGCACCGCGCGCATCAGCGCCTTCAGGTACGGGTAGCGCGGGTCGCGGAAGATGTCTTCGACGGTGCCGGACTCGACGACCTTGCCGTGGTACATCACCACGACCTCCTCGGCCATGTTGGCGACGATGCCGAGGTCGTGCGTGATCAGCAGCATCGCCATCTTCAACTCCGACTGCAGCAATTGCACGAGCTGCAGGATCTGCGCCTGGATGGTCACGTCCAGCGCCGTGGTCGGCTCGTCCGCCACCAGCAGCGCCGGCCGGCACACGAGCGCCATCGCGATCATCGCTCGCTGCCGCAGGCCGCCGGAGAGTTCGAACGGATAGGTGTGCTCGGCCTTGACCGGGTCCGCAAAACCCACCAGCCGCAGCATTTCGAGCACCGCGTCGCGCCGTTCGGCCTTGCCGAGGCTCGAGCGGTGCAGCATCAGCGCTTCGCCGATCTGGTTGCCGACGGTATGCAGCGGCGACAACGCGGTCATCGGTTCCTGGAAAATGATCGAAATCCTTCCGCCGCGGATGGCACGCGCCGCCTCGCCCGCCGGATCCAGGCGTGCTATGTCGCTGACGCTGCCAGGCAGCTTCGGGTCGCGGAACAGGATTTCGCCCGACTCGATGCGCGCCACACGCGGCAGGATACTCATGACCGCTTGCGCCACCATCGACTTGCCGGAGCCCGATTCGCCCACCAGCGCCACGGTACGCCCTTCGGGAATGCGGAACGAGACACCGTCGACCGCCTTCACGGTGCCGGCGTCCACCTCGAGGTAGACGCGCAGGTCGCGGATCTGCAGGACGTCGGCCACTATCCGAGCAATTCCTGGATATTGCCCACGGTGTAAACGTCGAGCTCGAGGTCGCGCAGCGCGGCAGCCTGCGCGGCCGCGCCGACGAGTACGGCGAAGCCGTCCAGATCCGAATCAACGCGGATCGTTCGCCGCGCGTCGCCTAGCCTCAACTGCATCCATCCCCCCTGCATTGACCGTCCCTCCGGGTCGCGGCGCGTCGAGTAGTAATCGAGCCGCAGTGAACGCAAATCTTCCCACCGGATGGCGGCGCCAAGCAGTCCCCTGGCGCGGATTCCGGTTTCATCCAGCTCGATATGGGTCAGCTGACGGCAGACCGTGCGGCCAGAGTATACGAGGAATAGTGCGGCCGTCGCAGCCAGCACCCATGCCACCGGCACCGCCGGATGCGCGAACAAAAGCAGGCCGAGCGCGATGCCGAGACCTCCCGCGCCGCCCGCGTAATCCGGCGCCAGCGCCCGCCAGGAGTAGCGAAACTGACGGATCACGGAACGTGAAATAGTGCCTGCGCGCCGCGCCAGCGCACGCCGGGTCCAGTGCGGACCGTTTCGAACAGGCGTTCGAGGAAATCCCAAGCCGCCTCATCGTGCACTGCATGGTGGCTGAGCCAGCCGGTCGCCTCGCCCGCGTCGGCCCGGCCTTCGCGCTTGGCTGCGAGGTGCCGGACCGCGGCGCCGAGCACGGCCTCATCGCCGGCAAAGCCGCGCCCGGCCCGCCAGGCGATCAGGTCCACGTGCGTATTCACTTGCCGCACGCCCGGTGCGGCTTCGGCCGCCGCACGCGCGCCATAGCGACTGAGTCCCCGGAAACCCGCCACCGCGAGCTCCGGCGCAAGCGCCTCCGGCATGCGGTTCCACGGCGGCGCAAGGACCGGGATAAATCCTGCGCCAGCCCGCGCCGCGAGCCGTTTCCTTGCAGAGGCAAGGCGCGCGGCCGCGTCGCGCGCGGATTCCGCGACCGAGAACTCGGTTTTCTTTTCGCCGGCACCGGCGCGATTGCGATGGTCGGTGCCGTGCTGGAGGATCGAGATGCCCGGTCCGATGTTTTCGAAGGCGGCCTTCTCGGATTGAATTGGTATGACTGCGAGAGCAAGCGGAATGGAGGCCCTTTGCGACAAGGCCAGCAGCCGCGAAAGGGCGGGATCGGGACGCGCGGCATCGTCGTCGCGCCACCAGAACTCGGCCACGCGCCCGTCGTCGCGCCAGCGCGCGAGCTCGTCGGCGAATGCGCGCCACGCGGCGTTCATGCCGCCCTTTCCCGCGCCCAGCGTGCAATTAGCGCTGCGCCCTCGCGCGCGCCGCCGAGGTCGATGCCGCCGGCAGGCGGCCATGGCTTCACCGCGGCCCGGTCGATTGCCTTTGCCAGCGCCTGCGGCGTCAGTGCGGACTCCTCCAGCAGCTCCAGCAGGCCGCGCTCGGCGAAGCAGCGCGCCCGCAGGGTCTGCTCGGATTCGCCTCCGCCGGCGAACGGCACCACCACGGCGCGCGCACGCGCCTGCACTGTTTCCAGCAGCGTGTTGTAGCCCGCCTGGCTGACAGAAAGCGCGCAATTCGACAGCAGCACCGGGAAGTCCTGCCGCGAGCGTTCCAATTCGATGCCGCCGGCTGCGTTCGCCAGGCCTGCGAGTTTCCGGAATGCGTCCTCGGAAAGATTGTTGCCTGCGAGAATGCGCCAGGCGAGTGCCCGCATCGCGGTCAGCGGCTTCGCGCGAATCGCCGCCTCGAGCAGGCTGGCGCCGACCGCGCCGCCGCCCGCGGAAACGACGACCTCGTTTTTGCCCGCCGGGTTTCCCGGCGGCGCGGCTTCATCGACGACGTAGCCGGTGTAATGCAGCTTTTGCGCGATGCGCGCGGCAAGCGGAAAAGTCCGTTCGAACCCGACGACCGACCGGTCGCCGTGCACCAGTACGCCGTCGAAGTAGCGTTCGACAAGGGCCAGCGTATCCTGCTGGCGCTCCGGGCTTTTTTGCCCGCCGAGGATGTCGCGCACGGAGCAGGCGATCGCGGGCCGGCGCACCGCCGCCGCTGCCGCATCGAGCAGTGGCAAAAGCTCAAATTTCATCTGGCGGCGGCCGAACGGGAACAACTCGAGTATCAGCGCTTGCGGATTTGCGGCCCGCCAGGCATCGAGCAGCGCGGCTTTGCGCGCCTGCCGCCAGCTCTCATCGACGGCGCGGCCGTTTTCGTCCAGCAGCGTCCTAAAACTCAAGTCTGCCGCGCTCGCCGGCGGCAGTTGCACAAGCCGCACGCCATCCAGCCGAAGGCCAGGCACTTTCGGTCCGCCGCTTGCCAATGTGACTTGCAGGCCTTCGACCGCCAGCGCGCGCGCCAGCGTCGCTGCCCGCTTCAGATGTCCGATGCCAAGCAGGTGCTGGACATAGAAGAACACGCGCGGCGGAATCAATGCGAGCCTTTCCCTGCGGCGGCCAATGCCGGTATGCAGGCAAGGAACTCCTGCAGCCGGCCGACAGTTGCCTCCAGACTGCGTTCCTTCGCGACGAAGGCCGCCGCTGCCTCGCCCATTCTCGTGCGCTTGGCGCGGTCGAGCATCAGTTCCCGCATGAATGCCGCAAGCCCCGCTTCGTCGGCGCTCGGCGCAAGCAATCCGGTTCGGCCGTGCTCAACGACATCCGGCACGCC
Source organism: Burkholderiales bacterium (assembly GCA_035499575.1). Taxonomy (GTDB): domain Bacteria; phylum Pseudomonadota; class Gammaproteobacteria; order Burkholderiales; family SG8-39; genus RBG-16-66-20. The sequence goes on from DATJYN010000170.1 coordinate 9,079, forward strand.
GCGCGTGGCGCAGGAAACCACCGGCAGGCCTGCCGCCTGCGCCTCCAGCATCGCCATGCCATAAGCCTCGTTGACCGCCGGCCAGGCGCAAAAATCCGCCGCGGCATTCAGCGCGGCAATGCCGGCAAGGCCGAGCGCGCCGAGAAATACCGCGCGGCCCGCGATCGACGCGGCCAGCAAGGCTTCGACCGTCGCACGCGCGGTGCCGTCGCCGGCGACTAGCAGGCGCCAGGGCAGGTCTTGTAGCCGCGCCAGCGCGCCGGCCAGCACGCGGTAGGACGCGAGCTTGTCGCCTTCTCGCATCATGGCAACCACGGCGATCCACGGCACGCCCGTATCGAGGCCGTGCGTGCGCGCCAGCATCGCGCGCTGAGCGGCACGCGCACCGGCGGCGGCGCGAAACGGCGCCGGATCGAGAAACGGCGGCAGCCACGCGACGACCTGCGGCGCGGAGGTGACTCCGCGCAGCCCTTCCATGTCGTCGCGAGTCGGGCATAGCAGCAGGCCCGCCCGCTGGACGGCCTCGAGCGCACCGCGGTGGCCGATGTCCCAGGGACCGCCCGCCCGCTTTGCCGCGTACGAGGCTTCGGCAATGACGTAGGGAATGCCCATCGCCGAGCTCGCTTCGGGCCCGAGCCAGTCGGGCGCCTTGTAATACGCATGGTAGGTAAACCAGAGATCGGGCCGCGCGGCGGCCGGGCCGTCGCGCCATTGGTCGGCGAGACGGCGTCCGAGCGCGATGCCTTGAGTTCGAAGACCGGCTTGGCGGCCGGGATCGCCTCCGGCATCGTAGCTGCGGAACGTCGATACCAGTTCGACGCGGTGCCCGGCACGTCCGAGCGCGTCCATCAGCAGGCCGGCCACGCGCCGGTCGCCGGAGGGCGTGCCATGGGTCGGCGATTTCAGTGGCGCGTAAAACGCGATGCGCATTTGCGGGTTCCGGGCAAGGACGATTCTAGTCCGCCGGGCCGAGGCCGAACTTGCCCGCGAGGCGTTCGATGTTCGAATCCAGCCCGAATTTCTCCGCGACGCGCCGCCGCCCGGCCTCGCCCAGCGCCCCGCGGCGCGCTGGATCGCCGATCAGCGCCGCGAGCGCGAGCGCGAGCTCATCCGGCGCCTCGGGCCGGACCAGCAGGCCGGTGCGGCCGTCGTCGATCAACTCGGGAATGCCCGATACGCGGGTCGCGACGCAGGCAAGGCCCTGGCTCTGCGCTTCGGCAAGCACATTCGGCAGGCCGTCGCGGTCACCGTCGCGCGCGACGCGCGAAGCAAGTGCGAATAAATCCGCAGTCCGGTAATCGGCGAGCAATTCGGTCTGCGTGCGCGGGCCGCGCCAATCGATGCGCGCGGCGATGCCGAGAGCAGCCGCGCGCCTTGCCAGGCGCTCCCGCAGTGGGCCGCCGCCCACGTGCACCAGCTTCCAGTGCAGTGTCCGCGGCAGGCGTGCGAGAGCTTCCAGTAGCACGTCGGTACCCTTTTTCTCCACCAACCGGCCGACTGACAGGATGACCGCGGGGTCGGCCGGATCATTGCCGCTCCTTGCGGCGCCGCTCTTTTCCGCGGGGGGAAAACGTGAAAGATCCAGTCCGTGATAAACCAGCTCCACCCTGCCTTGCGGCGCCAGCGCGCCAAGATGCGCGTGGTTCGCCGCCGTGCAGGTGACCAGCCACTCGCAGGACGCGAGCTTCTCGCGCTTTTCCCACTCGGGCGTGGTCCAGATGTCCTTGGCATGCGCAGAGCCCGTCCAGGCGAGCCCGCGCAAGAGCGCAGCGTAGCGCGTGACCGAGGCCGGCGTGTGCAGGAAATGCGCGTGCAGGCGGCGTACATCTGCGGGCAGTTCGTCCGCCAGCACCAGCGCCTGGCCGAAACGGCGCACGCGGCTGGGCGTCGGGTCGCGCACGAGGTCCCGCAGCCAGAGGCCGCGAACCGCGATGTAGGTCGATTTCTTGCGCAGTTTCAACCAGGCGCGCAGAACGCGCAGGGGTTCCTGGTACAGGTATTCGGGAAGATAGAGCAGCGGCGCGCGGATCTCCGCATGCACCGGGTGTGTGCGGCCGTCGGTCGGATGACGCAGCGAGACGATCAGGATCTCCAGCCCGCGGCGCTCCAATGCCGCGATCTCCTGCGCGATGAAGGTTTCGGAGAGCCTCGGATAGCCTTTCAGGACGAAGGCGACGCGGCCGGCACTCGAACCCGGCATTTACGGGACCTGCGCCAGCTCAGGCCGAGCGGGGCAGCGCGTGCGGCAGTTCGGCCTGCGCCGCCGGCTCGATCCACGGCGCGACCAGCCGGCCGACGTTGTCCAGGCCTTCGAGCAGGCCGGGTACCACGATTTCCGAGGGCCGGTTCTGGCTCGGCAGGCGGCGCAGCGCCGATGCCATCACCGCCGGGTCGTAGCGGCCGTCGTCGGCGAGCATCGAAATCAGCCCCAGCTTCGCGGCGCGCGAAATGCGGATGTACTGCTCCATGCGCGGTTCGGTGCGCGGCACGATCAGCGCGCGCTTGTCCATGGAAAGCACTTCACAGAAGGTGTTGTAGCCGCCCATGGCGACCACGCCGGCAGCGCGCGCCACCAGCGTTTCCAGGTGGTTATGGAAGGTGATGATGTCGACGCGCTTCAGGCGCGCCGCGCGGTCCATGAATTCCGCCTGGCGCTCCGGTTGCATGAACGGCCCGAGTACCATCAACGCCGGATAGGGCAGCAACGGGTCGTGCTCGTAGGCGCGCAACACCCACTCGATCAACGCCTCGCCGTCGCCGCCGCCGCCGGTGGTGACCAGCAGGTAAGGCCGGTTGGTGATCTCGGGCATGCGCGGCGGCGCGCCATGGGTCGGCACTTCGCGGTGCAGGTAGCCGGTGTAGATCATTTTCTGGCGCACGCTGATCGGCAGCGACACGCCCTCCAGCGGATCGCAAATCTGCGGCAGGCCGTAGATCCAGATTTCGTCGTACAGGTCGCGCAGCGCGGGCAGCACGTTCTTGCGCTGCCATTCCGGCTCGAGCAGGCGAGGTTCGTCGAGCACGTCGCGCAGGCCGAGGACCAGGCGCGTGCCGCGGCTCTTGAGCATCTCCAGCGTCTCCAGCACCTCGCCGCGCAGGCCCATCGGCTCCTTGTCGACGATGAACAGGTCCGGCTCGAACATTTCCGCGGTGTGCTGGATGATCGAGCTTCGCAGCCGCAGCGTCTGCTCGACATTCAGGTGCAAGTTGAGCGAGGTGTACTCGCCGCTACGCAGCTTGATGACGCCGGGCACGCGCACGAAATCGACGCGCGCGCGGAAGTCGAAGGAGCCGATGATCGGCGAGCCTGACAGGATCAGCACCGAGACGTGCTTGAATTTCTCGACCAGCGAATGCGCGATAGTGCGGCAGCGACGCAGGTGGCCGAGGCCGAACGTGTCGTGGCTGTAGATCAGGATGCGCCCGTCAGCTCGCCGCTCGGTCATCTTGTCCTCTCCCTCTTTGTGCTGACGCCGCGTCAGGCGCCACGGCACCGCAATGGTGCGTATTCTATAATATCGCGCTCGAATGCCGATGACGACGCTGGTGATGTTCTCAGGCGGGCTGGACAGCACCGCCGCGCTGCACAAGCTGCTGACCCAGAGCGAAGACGACCTGCATGTCCACCATGTCCACCTGATAAACCGCGATGGCCGAGACCGCGCCGAGCGCGACGCGGTAAATGCAGTGATCGCATGGTGTCGCGCCAACTGCCGGCCCTTCGCCTACTCCGAGTCCGGGCTCGACTTCTCCGCATTGCAGGCGATACCTATCGACTACCTGTCGATCGCTTTCGCCGCCTGCCAGGTCGCGATCGACATTCCCCGCTGCAACCGGATCGCAGTCGGCATCCTTGCAGTGGACCTCGACGAAATCAAGCGCAAGGTCTCCGTGCGGCAGCGTGAGGTCTTCGAGGCGATGTACGCCTGCTACCGGGCTCGCAAGCTCGGCGAGCCCGCGGTCGAATGGATATTTCCGGTCTACGACTTGAGCAAGGCGCAGGTCGCGGCCTCGCTGCCCCCAGAGCTGCGCGCCGCCTCCTGGTCTTGCCGCCGGCCGGTGACGTCCGCCGCCGGCTACCGCGTCTGCGGCGAGTGCAAACCCTGCCGCAAGCGCGCGGAAGTCTCCGCGCAGCTGAATATCGCGCTCTGAGACGGTTTCGTGCCGCCTTTCGAGCGCAGGTTGCGACTCGCCACGGGGCTGGTGATCGCAGCCTACGTCACGGGGCATTTCCTAAACCACGCGCTCGGCATCGTCTCGCTCGATGCGATGGAGGTGCTGCGCCGCGTGCTCTCGGGCTGGTGGCGCAGCCTGCCTGGCACCGTGCTGTTGTACGGCTCGCTGCTGACGCATTTTGCGCTGGCACTCGCGTCGCTCGCGCGCAGGCGCACGCTGCGCATGCCCGCCTGGGAGGCCTGGCAACTTGCGCTCGGCCTGTGCGTGATTCCCCTGCTCGCTTATCACGTGATGGGCACACGCTTCGCCTGGCAGCTGCTCGGCCGCGAGGTGAATTATCCGCGCATCGTCGCCGCGATCTGGAACGATCCCCTGCAATCGGCCAAACAGGTCGCGCTGATTGCGGTCGTATGGCTGCACCTTTGCTTCGGCATGCATTTCTGGCTCAGGCTCAAGCCCTGGTATCCGCGCGCGCAGCAGTACCTGTTCGCGGCCGCGGTGCTGACCCCGGCGCTGGCGCTGGCGGGCTTCGTCAGTGCCGGCATCAATCACATGATGGCGCCGCCGCCGCAGCCGATCACGCGCGAGGACGTCGCGCTGCTGTTCGGTGTGCGCGACAGCATCTACTGGGGATTCGCGCTGCTGCTCGGCGCCACGCTATTGCTGCGCCTCGTGCGCAAGCTGCGGCGCAGCGCGTACCGCATCCATCACCCGTCAGGGCGCGTGATCGCTGCGACCGCGGGCAGCAGCATCTTGGAGGCCGTGCGCGAAGCGGACCTGCCGCACGCATCCGTCTGCGGCGGCAGGGCGCGCTGCACGACTTGCCGCGTGCGCGTCGCGGAAGGCCTGGCCGCGTTGGCGCCGCCGGAGGCGCTGGAGGCCGAGGCCCTGCGCCGCATCGACGCCGCACCGAATGTGCGCCTTGCCTGCCAGGCGCGCCCGACCGCCGACGTCTGGATCACGCCGCTGGTGCCGGCGGGCGCCGGCGTTGAGGCCGCGCGCCGGCCGGGCGGCGTGCAGGGCCACGAGCAGCAGGTGGTGGCGATGTTCGTCGACCTGCGCGGTTCGACGGCGCTTGGCGAAACGCGCCTGCCTTACGACGTCGTGTTCATCCTCAACCAGTTTTTTGCGGAGATGTCCGAGGCACTGCAGACGACCGGCGGCCACTACGCGCAGTTCACCGGCGACGGGCTGCTCGCGCTCTACGGGCTGAGCGGCGACATCGGCCAGGCCTGCCGCGGCGCACTCGCCGGCGCAGCGGAAATGCACAGGCGTCTTGGCGAATTGAACAAGCGCCTCGCGCCGGAACTCGCCGCGCCGCTGCGAATGGGCATCGGCGTGCATGCGGGCGTGGCGATCGTCGGCAGCATGGGGCCGCCGGCCGCGCCGATCATCTCCGCGATCGGCGACACCATCAACAGCGCGGCGCGCCTGGAAAGCATGACCAAGCAGTTCGGCGCCACGCTGGTGGTATCGTTGGATACGCTGCGGCTGGCCGGTATCGCGTCGCCGGACATTCCGGCGCATCGCGTCGACGTGCGCGGCAAGGTGCAGCAGATCGACGTGCTCGCGGTCGAGGATCCCGGCGTGCTGCTGCCCGCCTCGTAACCATGAAACGCCTCGCTGCATTTGCGGCATTCGCCTGCGCGCTCGGCCTCGGCGGCTGCATATCGCTGCCGCAGAGCGAAGCGCTGCGCGAAACGCCGCCGCAAGGCATCCCGCTGCGGGTCGAACTCACGCAGGTGCCGTTCTTCGTGCAGGACGGCTTTCTCTGCGGGCCCGCCTCGCTCGCCATGGTCATCAATGCCGCCGGCGTGCCGGCGACCGTCGAATCGCTGGAACCGATGGTTTACCTGCCGGGGCGGCAAGGCAGCCTGCAGGCCGAGATGCTCGGCGCGACACGCCGCTCCGGCCTGGTCGCCTACGCGCTCGCGCCCAAGCTCGAGGACCTGCTGCGCGAAGTTGCCGCCGGCACGCCGGTGGTGGTGCTGGTCAACCTGGGGTTCAACCTGCTGCCGGTCTGGCACTATTCGGTGGTGGTCGGCTACGATCTGGAGAAACGCGAAGTCATCGTGCGCACGGCCCACCGGCGGCGCGACGAATGGAGTTTCTCGTTTCTCGAGTACTTCTGGCGCGAAAGCGATTACTGGTCGATGGTCGCGCTGCCGCCGGGCCGCGTTCCGGCGACCGCGGATGAATCCGGGTTTGCGGCGGCGGTGGCCGCGCTGGAGCAGGCCGGCAAGCCGGGCGAAGCGCGCCAGTCGTATCGCGCGCTCCTCGAGCGCTGGCCCGACAATCAGCTCGGCCTGATCGGCCTAGGCAACGTCGACTACACGCTCAAGGACCTGGCGGGCGCGGAACAGGCTTTTCGCCGCGCGAGCGAAGTACCGCCGCCGTCAGCGGCCGCATTCAACAATCTCGCTTTTGTGCTGTCGGAACAAGGCCGCCTAGACGATGCTGAAATCGCCGCGCGACGCGCGGTCGCGCTCGCCGGACCGCTGCTGCCGCAGTCGCAAAAGACGCTCGACGAAATCAAGGCGAAGAAAAACGGCAAGGAGAGACCCCCTCCCGCGTCTAACCGCCCGTAATTTCCTCCAGGCGACGCCTGGCCGCGACGCGCACTGCGTCCTTCAGGTCCGGGTGCGCCTGCATGAAACTTTCGAAGTCGTCCTTGTGCAGCACCAGCAGCTTGCAGGGCGCGAGCGCCGTGATGGTCGCGGTACGCGTGCGTTCCGCGATCAGCGCGATCTCGCCGAAAAAGTCGCCGGCCGCCAGGAGGCCTTTTGCCGCGCTCGTCTCCTGGTCGACCTCGACCTCGCCCGAAACGATGAAGTACATCGAATCGGCCTGGTCGCCCTTGCGGATCAGACGTTCGCCGCGCTCGGCGCGGCGTGCACGCAGCACGCCCGCCACGGCAGCGATGCGCGCGGCGTCCAGCGTACGGAACAGCGGCACCTTGGCCACCAGGTTCCAGGTATCGACGAACTCCCGCCGCCGCACCGCCTCGATGAACGCAGACGCAATGATGCCGACCGGGATCGCGAACATGCACAGCCCCATCACCGCGGTCAGGCCGCCCGCAATCCTCCCCCACAGCGTCACCGGCGTGACGTCGCCGTATCCGACCGTGGTAAGCGTCACGATGCCCCACCACATCGCCGCGGGAATGCTGCCGAACTTGTCGGGCTGCGCCTCCCGCTCGAAGTAATAGACCAGGCTCGACTGGAAGACGAGCAGCGCCAGCATCAGCACCGCGGCGCTCCCTAGCACGCGCCGCTCGCTGTAGACCGCTTCGACCATGAACTGGAAGGCCGCGGTATGGCGCAGCAGTTTGAAGATCGGCACGATGTCGAGCCAGTCGAGGTTCAGCCCGACGTGCGGCGCGAGCGCGAACGGGATCGCCGCCACCAGGTCCACCAGCCCGGGAAGCGAAAACACGTAGCGCAACCGCTCGCGCCCCGCGTCAGCGGCGCCCGGATTGTCGGCGGCAATCCAGATGCGCAGCAGATATTCGATTGCGAAGCCGAGCGTGGTGAGCAGCAATATCACGTCCAGAAGGGAACCGTGCTCGCGGCCGATCTGCGGCACGGACTTGAGAACCGCAGTCGTCACGCTGGCCACGATCAGCAGCACCAAGCCCGTACGCACGGCGTGACCGCCCGAGCCGCCCTCCTCGCGCGTCAACAGGTGGTGCGCCCAGGCGCGCAGCGACTCGTGACGCACGGGCTCGTTCACGGCTTGGAGTCGTCCTTCGGCTTGCCGTCAGGGCGTTTCGCGGGCAAGGTCCACCACACGATTAGAATCAGCAGCGCAAGGGCCACGCCCATCTCGAGATATATGACCCACATCGTTCGCGCCTTTGCTCCCGCTTCTGGACTGCTGGTGGCTGCGATTCTAGCCCTCGCCGGTTGCGCCGACGCGCCGCAGCTGCCACAGGCCGCGCAATCACCGGCCCAGCGCACCTGCCCCGCCTGCGCCGAATGCCCGGTCTGCGCGGCGCCGGCGCGACCCGCCGAGACGAAGTACCTGCGGGCGCCTTTCGGGTCAATTCCCGGCTGGGCGACCGCCGCGCTCGCGCCGGGAATGCGCGCCTTCGCGTCGGGCTGCGACCGCATGGCCGCCGGGCCGCTGCGCCTCGCCTGCGAGGCGGCGCGCGCATTGCCGCCGGACGATGAAGCCGCGGTCCGGCGCTTCGTCGAAGCAAGCTTCGACGCTTGGGTGGTCGCGTCCGCAGACGGCGCGGCCGAAGGCATGGTGACCGGCTACTACGAACCGGTCCTGCCCGGCAGCCGTGCGCGCACCGAGCGCTTCCGCACGCCGGTCTACGGCATGCCCGCCGACCTCATCGCCGTGGACCTGGACAGCGTCAACCCGGAACTGAAAGGCCTGCGCCTGCGCGGGCGCATCGAGGGCAACCGGCTGGTTCCGTACTGGACGCGCGCCGAGATTGAAGCGCGCGACGGCCGCGGCGCGCCGGTCATCGCCTGGGTGGAGGACCCGGTGGAACTTTTTTTCATGCAGATCCAGGGCTCGGGCCAGGTCGAACTTGCCTCGGGTGGGCGGCTGCACCTCGCCTATGGAGACCAGAACGGCTACCCCTACCGGTCGATCGGAAGATTTCTCGTGGATCGCGGCGAAATGACCCTGGACCAAACGTCCATGCAGGGGATCAAGGCCTGGGCAGCAGCCAACCCGCGCAAGCTGCGCGAAGCGCTCGATGCCAACCCGAGCTATGTGTTCTTTCGCGAAACAACGGACACTGGCGGCCCGATCGGCACGCTCGGCGCACCGCTCACCGCTGGCTACAGCATCGCGGTAGATGCGCGCCAGATCCCCTTGGGCGCGCCGGTATTCCTGGCTACTACCTGGCCGCTGTCGACGCAGCCAATGGAACGGCTGGTGGCGGCGCAGGACACGGGCGGGGCGATCCGCGGCGCGGTGCGCGCGGATTTCTACTGGGGCAGCGGCAGCGAGGCGGGCGCGCTCGCCGGCCGCATGCGCCAGCGGGGCCGGATGTGGCTGCTCTGGCCGCGCGGCGAAACGCCGTCGAAACCCTAGCTAATTCTTCTTCGTGGACTGGCGGGCAATTTCGTCCAGCTTCGCGCGCAGCTGGGCAGCCGGCAAGGCCATCCCGCGCTCGCCGTCGGCGTAGAACAGCGTCGGCGTGCCGTTGATGCGCAGCGTGCGGCCGAGTTCCAGCACCTTGTCCACCGGGTTCGCGCAGCCGGCACCGCCCGGCGGCACTTTCGGCGGGTCAGCCACGGCTAGATCCAGCCAGGCCTTGGCGCGGTCGGGCGCGCACCATACCGCGCGCGAGTGGTCCGCGCGGTCGGGTCGGATCACCGGATACATGAAGACGTAAATCGTGATGTCGTCGATCTGCAGCAGCGTCTGCTCCAGCCGCCGGCAGTACGGGCAGTACGGGTCGGAGAACATCGCCAGCACGCGCTTGCCGTTGCCGCGCTGGATCTTCACCGCGAGATCGAGCGGCAGCGAGCTGAACTCGATCGCCGTGAGCTTCTGCATCCGTTCTTTGGTGAGATTGCGGCCGGTTTTCGCGTCGATGATGTTGCCGTCCAGCACGAGGAAGTCCGCGTTTGCGTCGCTGTAGAGGATCTGCGGTCCTTCCTGGGTCTGGATGCGCACTTCGAACAGCCCGGCGAGCGGCGCCGGCTGCACGCCGTCGACCTTGATGTTCGGGAACTTGAGCTTGAGCACCTGGCGGATTTCCGCCTCGCCGGCGAACGCCGGCAACGCGAGCAGTGCAAGAGCAAGACAGACTATTTTCTTCATCCGAGTCGTCAACCCATGGCGTGATGCATCAGGAGGTTCTTTAGGACCGGCAGGTGGTCGGCAAAGTTCAATCCGGCGTTGCGCAGCCGCGCCGCCGCCGGGGCCGGATTGCCGAACAGCCGGAACAAGCCGTGCACGGTGCCGCGCATGGCCAGTATAGCCTCCGCGCGCGCGCGCTCGTACCGCCTAAGCAGCCGCAGCTCGCCCGGATCGCGTCCCGGTGCGCGGGCAGCCAGCGTTTCAGCGAGCAGCCGCGCGTCCTGCAATCCGAGGTTGGCGCCCTGCCCCGCAAGCGGATGGATCACATGGGCGGCGTCGCCCGCAAGCGCGACGCGCGGCGCGACCAGGCGCGCGGCGGCAAGCCGCTGCAGCGGGAAGCTGCGCGCGGCGGTCACCAGCGACAGTTCGCCAACGGCGAACCCGGCAGCCGCGCCGACTTCGCGCGCGAGTGCCTCGGCTTCGAGCGCGAGCAAGCGTGCCGCTTGCGCTGTGTCCGTCGACCACACCATCGATACGTGGTCGCCGGGCAGCGGCAGCAGCGCGAGCACCGCACCGCCGTGCGCCGGTCCCTGGAACCATTGCCACGCCAAGTTGCGATGCGGTCGCGAGCAGGCAAAATTCGCCACGACTGCGGCCTGGCCGTAATCCAGCGCTTCGCTCGCGATCCCGGCCTGCCGGCGCACGGACGAATGCGCACCGTCGGCGCCGACGACGAGCCGCGCCGTCAGGTTGCGCCCATCCTGCAGTTCGAGATTGACCTGCCGCTCGCCTGCCTGCAGCGCCCGGATCGAGGTGCCGGCGTACGGCGCGAGGCCCGCCTGAGATTCCAGGCCGCGCCAAAGCGCGTCCTGCAGGCGCCGGTCCTCGACGATCCAGGCCAGTTCGCCCACGCCGCTTCGGTACGCGTCGAATTCGATCACCGACGCGCCGTCGTCGCCGTACACGCGCATCGCGTGCACAGGCGTGAGGTGTTCGGCAGCGATCGCGTTCCAGGCGCCGAGGCGCGCAAGAAACGCGGCGTTACCGGGACTGATGGCGTAGACGCGGGCGTCCAAGCCCGGCGCCATCGGGCCAGGCCGGCGATCCTGAGAGACCAGCGCGAGCCGCTCGCCCGCGAGTGCGCGAGCCGCGGCCGCGCCGATCATGGCGCCGCCGATGATGGCAATGTCGAAATGCGTTTCTGCGTTCATCGCGCTGGCTTCAACTCTTTGACTCCAAGACCCTTATCGGCGAAAATTACGGCTCATCACCGGGGCGAATTAGCTCAGCTGGTTAGAGCAGCGGAATCATAATCCGTTTGTCCCCAGTTCGAATCTGGGATTCGCCACCACTCCCCTTTCAGTCGAAACGCTCCCTGAATAGCGCGCGCAGGGCCGCGTAGTCGTCGAACACCAGGTCCGCTGCGTCGGCGCCCTTGCCGATGTGCACGCCCTCGTGGGATTTCTGCAGCGTAACCGCGCGCAGGCTCTCCCGCGCGCCGCGGATATCGTTCACGGAATGGTCGCCGATCATCCAGATGCAGTCGCCTCGCGGCCGCATCTTTGCGATGGCGCGCTCGAAGGGCCGCGGATCCGGCTTGTCGCAGCCGACCTCCTCGCTCGTGACGACGCAGTCGAAATGCTTGTCGAGCCCGAAATGGATGATCTTGCGGAACTGGATCTGCGACGTCAGATCGGTCACCACGGCCGTGGGAACCGCGGCAATCCGCAGATCGTCCACGAACTCCCTCACCCCGGGGAACAACCGCGCGTTGGTGAGGAAGCTGCGCCAGTACGTCTGCTCAAGGTCGAGGGCCAGCAGCACCTGCGAGCCCAGGCCGATCTGCTCGAGCAGTTCCTGGAAATAGAGCAGGCGGCTGTGCGAGCTGGCGGTGCCGCCGAGGCGCGCCTTGACCGCGTCGCGCGCCGCGGCGAAAACCTCGTCAAACTTCGGCGGCTCGATGCCGAACATGCGCACCGCTTTCGACCTGGCCGCCGCCATCGCGGCCCCGTGCGCAGGGTCGTAGGCATACAGCGTGTTGTCGGTGTCGAACAGAACGGCATCCGGCCGCCGGGCGAACACCTCGGGTCGAAGGATCCTGAGCGTCACGAAAGACGGCTCCGCAACGCTTGCGTGATGTGCACGAGCGCTACGATCTGCATGACCCCGAGCATCCCCGGCTGCCAGGACGGATGGATGTCGAGGAGCTCCGCCAACTCGGGCAGCAGGTGGTGCGCCGCCAGGGCGATGTCCTCTGCGCCAGTTTCCCCCTCGATGATCATTTCCGCCGAGCCATCCGCGCCGTTCAGCGTCATGTCGACGCTCAGGCCGCAAATGCCGATGAGCACGCGCACGAGACTGTCGTAATACATGCCCTGCCGGCCGCGCACCACCAGCTTCAAAGGCATGTCGGCGCCGTTGTCCGCCAGCGCATCCGGACGAACCGGTTCAAGGGCCAGGACGAGGTCGGCATGGCCGACTTGCGGACGAATGTAGCGCTCCGCGTCCGGGGCGCGCTTCGCGAGAGCCGCGTCGACAGCTTCCTCGCTGTGCCCCCGGTGCTCGACATCCCGGCGCTTTTTCAGATGCTGGCGCAGCGGCTCGCTCATATCGAGGAATATCGCCACGTCGTAAAGTTCGCGCAACAACGGCAGGTACAGCGCGTGCAGTCCGCTGACCAGGATGAAATCGTTGCTCTCGAGCCTGGCCGGCGCGCCGATCCTGCCGGCCCCGTGATCGTAGCGCCGCGCCCTCACCGCCCGGCCGGTGACGAGCGACTGCAGGTCGTGCGCCAGGCTGGCGAGGTCGTTCGCGCGGGGGTTCAGGTGCGTCATGACTTGCCACATCGGCTTTTGGCGATCCCAGAGGTGATAGCTGTCGCCCGAGACCCGCACGACCGAGTGCTCGCCGAACAATCCGGCAATGGCATCCACGAGCCTGTCCTTGCCCGACCCGGAATCGCCGGCGATGCCGACCACCAGCGGCCTCCTCGAGAGGCGGAAATACTCGTTGGCCTGAATGCCCTCGCGCAGCATGCGAGCGGCGATGACGATCCCGGCCGCAAGCAGCAGGGTTTCGTAGAGGGACAGAAAATGGCGGCCTAGTCCCATGAGGTCGGCTACCCGCACGCCTGCCGGCCATCCGACGACGCCGATCGCCGGAAGCGGCGCGATCAGCGCGGCCCCGCCGACGTAAAGCAGGCTGAACACCGCGACGAGGAACACGGCGATCTTGCCGCTTCCGGCCTGGTAGAGGACCACGAACGGCATGACCCAGACGAACCAGCCCGGCGCCGCAGGCGTCAGGATGAGCACCAGGAAGAAGGCGATTCCCAACAATACGAGCAGCAGGTCGAAGCTCATCCGGCGCATGCGCCAGGCCGCGAACACCGTCAGTAGATAGACGAGCGGCAGCAGGTAGATCCTCAATTCGCCCATCGGGATCCAGGATGCATAGACCTTCGCGAGCTCTGGATTGCTGAACAGCATCTGCTGTCCCCCCGGCGATAGCAGGAACGGCCCGAGAAGAACGGCCGCGGCGGCGCCAAGGGCGACGACGAACGGAACGAAGTGGGCCCGCAGCCGCCGGTTGTTGAACAGGTAGATGGCGAGAAACGGCGTCGCGAGAACCATGCTGAGCTTGGCCGAGACCGCGACCGCGGCGAATGCTCCAGCGAACCGGGCACGGCCCTCGTGCAGGAAAACCAGCGCGAGGATGAGGATCAGGACGGGGATGAGATCGTTCAGGCCGAGCCAGTACGTGGCGAACAGCGTGATCGGCGACAACCAGTAAAGAGCGAGCAGCGCTTGGTCGCCGACCGCAGAGAGGCGTCGCAACGCCGCGAGCATCAGGACGTCGACCGCGAGGAGCGCGCTCGCGTAGCCGAGGCCGCTGGAGAGTCCGGCCAGCGACGCCAATGCCGAGAACGGCAGCAGGATCATCCACATCGAATAGCCGTAGGGGAACGCCAGCGGGTTGCCGCCGTCTTTCAGAAAAGACGTCCAAGGGTCCAGGCTGGGCGCGGCAAGCGAATGGCCGAGAAACGGCGCATACCACTCGGCTGTCGCGTACGGCGTCACGAACGCCAGCAACGCGAGCCTGATCCCGAGCCCGACAAGGAAAAGCGGATTGGCGTAGAGCCGCTTCACGCCGCCCACAGTTCAGGACGCTTCGTGCACACCGCCTCGGCCTCGATGCCATCGGCCGCGAGGCGGGCCCTGAGTGCGGGAATCTCCGTTTCCGGCGGGCGTCCCTGGAGTTCCGGCGAAACGAGGCAAAGCCGGAAATGCGCAGCGCGCAATTTCGCAGCGTCGGATGCGGTCAGCGGGAAGCGCGTGAAGCAGTCTACCCACACCCAGTCGATCATGCCCGCGAGCGAGAGCGCGGTGCCGATATGCTCGAACTCCGACAATCTGACGGCGCAGCGCCGCTCGCCGGAGCGCGCGGTCTTCAGAAGGAACGGGAAGGACTGGTCCAGGAAAAAGAAGTCCGCGATGCCGCGTTCGGCGGTCAACCGGAGCAACGCATTCTCCAGGCCTTCTTCCTTGACGTTCAGGATCAGGGTGCCGTGGCGGTAGTGGTCGAGCCAGGCGACGAAGTCTTCCCCCTCGCCGAACGCATCGTGATGGATGACCAGCCGGCCGGCCTGGCTGCGCACGTCCACCTCGACGCCCAATTCCCTCGGCGTCGCCGCAAGTTCGGCGATGGTGTTGCGTCGGTGAGCGATCAGCTTCAAGGTTTGTCCGTCTTTCTCAGGCGCAGGCTGAATTCAACCGTGCGCCGGATGAATTTTCGCTTGGCCGCCCAGTTTACGTTCCAGCTGGAAATTCCCTGCATGCGCGTGCCGAATCGGACGGGAAACCTGTGCACGGCCAGGCCGGCGCGGCGCGCCTGGTAATAGGCATAGAGGTCCAGCGAAAAATCTTCGGGTGGATCTTCCCAGGTGTCGAAGAATGCCCGGCTGAACAGGGTCGGCTGCGCATTGATGTCCCACATCGGCTGCCCGAGCAAGGCAGTCTCGAACAGGCTCATCCCGACCGTGAACATGACATCTGACCATGGCCGGCCGAACCGCCTTCCCTTCACGAAGCACCCCGGCCCGTGCTTCTCGTACAGTGCCAGGCCGGCGGCCGCGTCCATCGGATCGGTCTGCAGGTCCGCGTGGCTCCAGCCGATGATGTCGCCAGTCGCCGCACGCAGGCCCGTCAGGATTCCGAATCCATATCCCCGGTTCCTCTCGACGCGCACGCTCCTGCACCCCGGGTGCGCAGGCAACAAGGCCCGCAGCACGCCGGAACTGCCGTCGCTGGATCCGTTGTCGACCAGGATCACCTCGATTTGCGGCCGGCTCGCCAGCTCGCCGCAACGCCGCAACAGCAGCGGCAGGTTCGCTTCTTCATTGAAACAGGGAATGACGAGCGAAAGACGCATCGCCTAGGTTCCGGTCCGGAACACGAGGAACTTCATGCCGACGAAGTTGGCCGCGGCCGACAGCCCCGTGGCGATGATGAACGCCAGGTGGATGGCGATTCGCGAGGCCGGCAGGAGCTCAAGGACGATCCTGTTCGCGGCCACGTTCAGAACGAGCGTGCCTGCATAAAGCAGGAGGAAACCCGCGAAACGCCTCAGCCCGCCAGCTGCCGAAAACGTATAGCTCCGGTTCGCAAACCAGGCAAAGACGGTTCCCACGACGAAGCTCGTTCCCTTCGCAGGATCGGTCGCGAATCCGCCCCACAGCAAGGCGTGGTAACAGAGGAAGTCGATTGCGGCAGTGCACCCGCCGACCACCAGGAAGCGGCCGATCTCGCCGAGCGTTCTACGCATCGAGGATCGGCCGCCTCGCCGTGACGGGCCCGTAGGCAAGATCGAGATCGCGCACAGCCTCGCGCGGAACATGCGGGTCGTTCTCCAGGCGATATGGATGACCGCGCCACTTGTGGAAGCAGGATTGCCAGTACTCAAACGTGCGCAGTTCGTCCGGCGTACCCCAGCAAAGCCAGTTGTCGACGTCGAATACCCGCACCCTAAGCCCGAGCAGCAGCGCGTCCTCCACGCAACTGTCCAGGTAGAACTCGCCGTTCACGCGCGCGCCTCGCTCGATGCAGTGGCGGACTGCGCGCTCGAAATCGCCGGCCCGCCTGAACGTGAAGGTGCCGATGATCACCGGGCTGGACGCGGGATCGGCCGGGGCGACCTTTACCGACACGCCGCGCACCTCCGTTCCTTCCATGATCAACCAGCCGTACATGCTGGGATTGCGAACCGCGTTCGGATATCCGCGGGCCGTCCAAACGAGCAGGTCGGCGTCCGCATCCTCGATCAGCGCGCGCAAGGCTTCGCGCCGGTATAGTGCGCCGCTGTCGCAGGCAGCGACCGTGAGAGGTTCGTCGGCACGCACATCGCTGCCGGCCTCCCCATAGCCGATCAGGGCGCTGCGCGCCTGGCCGTCGGTATTCTCCGCGAGCGTGACCCACCGGGAATTCGGCAACGCCTCGTTGACGGCGCGCGCGAGGGATTCGCAACCGCTCATGATGTCGCGCACCACGAAAACATGGCGGTCGCTCTCGGGTAGGTCGGAGACCGCCTGCAAGACCATGGGCCTGCCGGAGACCGGGATGAGCGGCTTCGCGGTCGCGTAACCCTCCCGCGCAAAGCGCTCCCCGAGTCCGGCCATCGGCACCAGCGTGCATCCCCGATTCGCCAGGCGCCCTGCGTACGCCGGGTCGACGAGGCGGCGAAACGCGCCGGACCACATTCGGTACTCGGCGACATCTTCCGGAGTTCCCCACTGCATGAAATGCTGAAGTTCGTATACGGCGACCCGCGCGCCTTCGGCGAGCAGGGGCTGGTAGGCGAGGCTCACGTAGAGCTCGCCGCCGACTAGCAGGCCCTGCTCCCGGCACGCCACGAAGGCGCGTTGCATGAGCGCCGCATCCGCAAAGTAGTAGGTCCCGCTCGAGGCGTATTCCTGCAGCCGGTTCGAAGTGAACGGCTGCTTTTCGCGGATATCTTCGACCCATCCCCCAGTTTCGCGCAGGTATGCATAGTTGGTGGTGCCGAGGGAGTGGGGGTGAAAACCGCGGTAGGCCGGGATCGCGCCGGCGCAGCGCGTCTCCGCCACGAAACTCCTGAAGTCGCTCCAGTCCCAGTAGCAGCAGAAATCGCAATAGTTGACGACGACGGGCCGCGCCGGATCGAGCCTGTCCGCGACCTGCAGCACGGCATGCACGGGGCCGAGCTTGTGCGGCGGAATTCCGGCGACACGCCCCTCGGGACACCATTTCGCCAGCGTTTCGCGCATCCGATAAGCGGGCTCGTCGAGATGCGCCTGATTGCAGATGAAGAGAAAATCCGCTTCGCCCGGAAACATGCCGACCACATGCGCGATGACGGGCTTGCCGTCGATCTCCACCAGGGGCTTCGGGACGGCGTAGCCGGCGCGCCTGAAGCGCTCTCCGAAACCGGACATCGGAATCACGATCTGCGGTCTCGATGTCATATCATCGCCTGGATGCCATCGCACCGGACTGCCGGTAATGTTCTCTGGCAATCGCTTGCTTTTATCATTGTCTGCGCCTTTTTCCTAGCCGCAGTGCGCGCGAATCTCGACCTGACCGACGGACGGTTCGCGCTCTTCATGGATGAACGGATCACGTTCGACGGCGTGCGGCGCGTCCTGCATCCGAAGGACTTCGACTCGCTGCTGTGGGCGATCGCGGACGGCGGCGACCAGCGCTACGGGCGCATCCTGTGGAACGCCACCGCCCTGGCCTCGTTCCTGCCGGAAATGCTGTGGGGCGCGGCGGGACAAATCATCGCGAGCAGGATGCTGGAGACCTTCGTCCTGCTCGCCGCGTTCCTGGTATTCGCCTTCGGGCTCGTCAGGAGCTGGCCCCTGCGATTGGCGCTGCTCGCATCCCTGCTGGCGATGCCTTACACGGACTACTACATGACGATGCCGAAACCGGAGCCGCTGCAACTGCTGTTCCTGGCGATCTTCAGCGTCTGCCATCTCAGGCGCAATTCCAGGTTCGGCAGCCACTGGCTATTCCTCGGGCTCGCCTTCGGGGCGAAAATCTCCGCGTTGCCGGCCATCCTTGTATTCGGAGCCGCCTCCTTCCTTGCCGCATGCAGGGACCGCAGCTACTTGGAAGCGTTCGAGCAGTCATTGGCGGCGATGCTGTACTTGCTGGCCGGCTTCACCATCGCCGTGCCGATTTTCTTGGAGTCATTCGTGCTGGCGGCCACCGGCTACGTCCTGCTGGTCATCGCAAGAACGGGATTCCGCCTGGGCGTCGTTACCCAGGTTTCCATGGTGACGCTCGGACTGGTCTACATTTTCATGGAGCATCAGGAAGCATTCGAGGTTTGGGTTTCGCAGACGGTCTTGAACACGGCGCACGGTGCGGACCGGGCCAGCGTCAACGCCTGGAGCTGGGCGTATTATTTCTTTCAGGACTGGCTGGCGGCGCCGGCCGGCGTGGGCGCCGCCGCGTTCGGACTGGCCGCCGCTTTCGTCGCCATTAACACCGCGGATCTCTGGAGGCGGGACGCCGAGGCTTCCTCGCAGAAGGCGCTTGGCCTCGCGCTGGTCGCGGCAGGCGCGGCATGGAATCTGGCCATTTTTCTTGCGGCCCACCGGCTGTGGGGACTCTACTTGTTTCCCGGCAGCGCCCTCGCGCTCGCCGGCCTGCTGACGCTCGCCGATGCTTCGATAAACCAGCCGGGCGGCAGGATCCGGGCGATCGCCGGCTACGGCGTCGCCGTCGGGGCGATCTCCCTCGCCGCCGCCTATTGGGCCCCGAAGGCGTTCGCGAATCTCGATGCGCTCGCCGGCAGGACGCGAAGCAACGAATACCGCACGCAACGCGCGTCCTACGCGGCCATCGTTGATTTTCTGGAACGGCACCCCGCGCCGGGCGGCAGGCGATTGCAGGTGGCTTACGACCCGGCCTTGTTCAACCCGTCAACCAATAGCCGCTACCGGATCTGGGAGTTCTCCGGACCCTATACGAGGTGGAACGAGTCGCCGGACGTGATCGTTTTCGGCACCAAGCACACCGCGGCAGGCGAGCCCGTTCCCGCCGACTCTCCCCAGTACCAGGACTACCTGGCGGAAAGGGAAGGCTACGCAAAGTTCGTCGTTGGCGAAGCGGATCCGTGTCCCAAGCCGAGATGTTTCCGGCGGGAGCTGACGCTGCCTTCGGGCGGCGAGCTTCTGGTGCTGGACAAGTAGGGCATGCGCCTTACCGGAAGGCAGTGGTCCTGGGTGCTGCTTGGCTGCGTGATTGGACTGTATGCCATCGCCGTCGCGCCGATCTATTTCGTCTGGAGCTTTACGCCGGACGAAGCCTGGTTCTACTCCGACGCCATCGCTTTGGCCAAGCAGGCTGCCGGACATGGCCTGATATCGCAACACCCGCACCTCGGCTACGGTGCGTTCTTCTGGTGGTTTTACGCAAGCCTGGTCGACGCGATGCCCGCGCTGTCGGCGCTGTGGACGGCCCGCACGATCGTCTACCTGTTGACGGTATCGATCCCTGTCGCGCTCTGGGTCGGCGGCGCAAACAGGCCCATGAATGCCTGGCTCGCAGTGCTGCTCTGGATTTCCATGCCCGCGGCCTGGTGGATCGGCAAGCTGAACTCTCCTGAAATTCCCTCGCTCGCCCTGTTCGTCTGGGCGGCGGTACTGGTTGCGCGGGGCGGCCGGTACTTTCCGTTCGGCTGGCTGCTCTTTGGAATGGCCGCGGGCCTGAAGCTGACGGCGCTGGGCGCCCTGCCAATCGTGACTGGCTTGAGTCTCGCCGCGCTGAAATCGGGCAAACCCGCCGACTGGCTGCGCCACGGTCTCGTGGCGGGCCTGGCCGCGTTGGCCGGATATCTCGTGATGAATCCGCTCGCCATGCTCGGCCCGGTTGATTTTTGGAGAGAACTCCTCGGCGCCGGCAGCCCGACTGATTTCTCGGCCTCCGCGCTGAAGCGCGTTCTTTGGGATGAATCCTGGACATGGGATGCATTGCCCGCGGGCGGAATCTTCGCGCAGGGAATGTACTTTCCTTCCTTCTGCCTCGCCGGCCTTGCCATCGCCATCGCTGCCGTCCGGGGCCGCGATTCCCGTTATCTGCTGGCGGCCTTCGTCCTGACCATCGCGCTCGCCGCGCCGATCTATTTTCGCGAGAAATTCCTGCTCTGGTATGCGTTCCCACCGCTGCTGGGCGTTGCGTTTCTCGCCGGCCGCGTGGAAACCGCGCGACCGGCCACCCTGCTGCTGGCGTCAGCCTTTTGCCTGCAGTTCGTCGCCGGCGTTCCACTGATTGCCCGGTCGTATCAGTTGAAGCTGTGGCATGCGGCCGATCTGCGCGAAATCACGACGACTTCGAATTTCGTCGCTTCGCAGCTCGAACGCTGGGGCGATGTCAGGCTGGCGATCGATTTGTCCGAGGTCGGCACCGGCCTCCTGCCTCCCGACCAGATGAAGATACCGGCGCGGGGCATCCGTTACCTGCGGGAATTCGACGCGTCGCGCGTCATTTCTTCCGGCCTGGCCAAGCTCGGTCCCACGGAAGGCACTCTCGTCATCGTCATCGGCAACAGGCTTGCTTCCATTGTGCCGGGCTATGACCTGAGCGCGAAGTTGCGGGATCCGGACTGGCGGGGCCGCTACGTACTGCTGGAGGAAATTCAATCGAAGAACCTGCGCCTGTACCGTTTCCGCTATCAACCCGGAGCTCGGGCCGGGGCTCCCGCGGCTTAGGGAGCGGCTATAATCCTTCGGTGATCCGCAGCTATTGCACTGCCGTGCTCCTGATCTTTGCCGCGGGCGCCGTGTTGGCGCAGTCCGTGTTGCGGACCATTCCGGCCGATGCCAAGCGCGGCACCATGAGCCACGTGCAGGGCATGACCGTCAGCATCGACGGCAAGAAAGTCGACCTCGCCGCGGGCGCTCAGATCCGCGACGACCGCAACATGATCCTGGTGCCGACGGCGTTGCCGAAAGGCGTGCTGGTGAAATACCAGCTCGGCGGGGACGGCAAACTTTCGCGCGCATGGATCCTCTCGCCGCAGGAAGCCGCGCAACCCGATCCGAAGAAGTAGCGCGGTTACGACCATGGCAGGGAAGTTCTACATCCGCACCTTCGGCTGCCAGATGAACGAGTACGACTCGGAGAAAATCTCCGCCGTGCTCGCCGCCGCCGGCGGCCTCGCGCCGACGGCCAGCCCCGAGCACGCGGACCTGATCGTCTACAACACCTGCTCGGTGCGCGAAAAGGCGCAGGAAAAAGTGTTCGCCGACCTGGGCCGCGCCAAGCAGATGAAGCGCACGAACCCGGAGTTGATGATCGCGGTCGGCGGCTGCGTCGCCAGCCAGGAAGGCGCCGCCATCGTCGAGCGCGCGCCCTACGTCGACGTGGTTTTCGGGCCGCAGACGCTGCACCGCCTGCCCGAACTCCTTGCCCGGCGCCGCTCCAGCGGCCAATCGCAGGTCGACATCAGCTTTCCCGAGATCGAAAAATTCGACCACCTGCCGCCGGCGCGCGCGGAGGGTGCCGCGGCTTACGTTTCCATCATGGAAGGCTGCAGCAAATACTGCAGTTTCTGCGTCGTGCCCTATACGCGCGGACCCGAAATCTCGCGGCCGTTTGACGACGTGGTCGCCGAGATCGCTGCGCTTGCGGCGCAGGGCGCCAAGGAAGTCACGCTGCTGGGGCAGAACGTCAATGCCTGGCGCGGGGAAATCGAAGGCACGGCGCAGGACTTTGCAGAGTTGCTTTTGTACATCGCCGAAATTGAAGGCATCGAGCGGATTCGCTACACCACCTCGCACCCACGCGAGTTCACGCAGCGGCTGATCAACGCGCACGCCGAACTACCTTCGCTCGCTGCGCATGTCCACCTGCCGGTGCAGTCGGGCTCGGAGCGCGTGCTGGCGGCGATGAAGCGCGGCTACACGGCGCTCGAGTACCGCTCCATCGTGCGCCGGCTGCGCAAGGCGCGGCCGGGGGTTTCGCTGTCTTCCGACTTCATCGTGGGCTTCCCGGGCGAAAGCGAAGCCGACTTCGAGGCCACGCTCGCGCTCGTGCGCGAGCTGGAATTCGACGATTCCTACTCCTTCCTCTACAGCCCGCGCCCCGGCACGCCGGCCGCCGAGATGGAAGACGCAGTCCCCCAGGCGGAGAAACTTGGGCGCCTGCAGCGCTTGCAGGCGCAGATCGAAGCGCAGGCGGGCGCGGCCAGCGCGGCCATGGTCGGCAGCGTTCAGCGCGCCCTCGTCGTGGGTCCCTCCAGGCGCGATGCGAAGGAACTCGCCGCACGCACGGCGAACAACCGCACGGTGAACTTCCCGGGCGGCATGGAGCTCGTCAATCAATTCGCGGACGTCAGGATCACCGAGGCGAGGCACCACACGCTGCGCGGCGAACTGGTGCATGCGAGCTAAGCCCGCAGTTCGTCCCACGGTTCGCCCCCTGGAAGTCCGTCTCGACCCGGTCGACAACCGGCGCCTGGCGCGACTGTGCGGCGCGCTGGACGAGAACCTGCGCCAGATCGAAGCCGCACTGGACGTCGAAATCGCCCGCCGCGGCGCACGCTTCTCGGTGCGCGGCGAGCAGGCGGCGCGTGCAGCGCAGGCGATCGAGCACTTCTACGGTCTGGCCGATGGCGACCTGACGATCGACGATGTCCAGCTCGGCCTTGCCGAAGTTTCAAGGAAGGGTTTTCAGAAGCAGGGCGAGAACGGTTCCCTGCTGCTGACGCGGCGGCCCGAACTGCACGGCCGGACGCCGCACCAGGTGCAGTACATCGACAACATCCTCGCGCACGACATCACGCTCGGCGTCGGCCCGGCCGGCACCGGCAAGACCTACCTCGCGGTCGCCTGCGCGGTGGATGCGCTCAAGCGCGACAAGGTGAAGCGCATCGTGCTGGTGCGCCCCGCGGTCGAGGCCGGCGAACGCCTCGGCTTCCTGCCGGGCGACCTCGCGCAGAAGGTGGACCCGTACCTGCGGCCGCTCTACGACGCACTCTACGATCTCATGGGCTTCGACGAAACGGCCAAGCTGCTCGAGCGCGGCACCATCGAGCTCGCGCCGCTCGCCTACATGCGCGGCCGGACGCTGAACCACGCCTTCGTCATCCTCGACGAGGCGCAGAACACCACGCCCGAGCAGATGAAGATGTTCCTCACGCGCATCGGTTTCGGCGCCAAGGCGGTAGTCACCGGCGACGTCACGCAGATCGACCTGCAGCGCGGCCAGAAGAGCGGCCTGGTGGAGGCGCGGCGCATCCTCGCGGACGTGCGCGGCATCGCGTTCACGGACTTCACGGCCGCCGACGTGGTGCGCCACCCGCTGGTGGCGCGCATCATCGATGCCTACGAAAACGACGCCGAAAAAAATCCGCCGTCGAAGTAAGGTCGCGGTGCAGCGCGCCGCTGCCGGAGCGCCTTCGGCCGCACTGCTCAGTCGATTCGCGCGCGCGGCCCTGCCGGCCGGCTCCACGGTCACCGTGCGCGTCGTCGCCGCGCGGGAAGGCAGGCTGCTCAACCGCAGCTTCCGCAAGCGGGACTATGCGACCAACGTACTGTCGTTCTCGTATGGCAACGGTCGCGGCGACATCGTGCTGTGCCACCCCGTGATCGCCAGGGAAGCGCGCAAGCAGGGCAAGAGCCTGCGCGCGCACTATGCGCACATGGTCGTGCACGGCATCCTGCACCTGCGCGGCCACGATCACCTGCGCAAATCCGACGCGGCGCGCATGGAGCGAAGGGAAATCGGTCTCCTGCGGCGACTCGGGTTCGACGACCCGTACACGTTAAAATAGCCTTCCCGCCTGCAATGACCGATCCCGCCCGACCCCGCCTGCTCGAACGACTTTCGGCGCTGCTGCTGCGCGAGCCGGCGGACCGGCCGGGGCTCACGCGCCTGCTGCGCTCGGCCTACCAGCGCAACCTGCTGGATGCGGACGCGCTCTCGATCATCGAAGGCGCGCTCACCGTGTCGGAGATGCAGGTGCGCGACATCATGATCCCGCGCGCGCAGATGGACGTCATCGACATCCACTCCAAGGTGGAGGATTTCATCACGCAGGTCATCGGCACCGCGCATTCGCGCTTCCCGGTGATCGACCAGAGCCGCGACGACGTGATCGGCGTGCTGCTCGCCAAGGACCTGCTGCGCCATTACGCGGGCGAGGAGCAGTTCAACGTGCGCGAGATGCTGCGCCCGGCGATCTTCGTGCCCGAGTCGAAGCGCCTGAACGTGCTGCTGCGCGAGTTCCGCGCCAGCCGCAACCACATGGCGATCGTGGTGGACGAATACGGCGGCGCGGCGGGCCTGGTCACCATCGAGGACGTGCTGGAACAGATCGTCGGCGACATCGAGGACGAATACGACTTCGACGAGGCGAGCGACAACATCCTGCCCGAGCCTGGCGGCCGCTACCGCGTCAAGGCGCTCACGCAGATCGCCGATTTCAACGCCGCGTTCGGCACCCACTTCTCCGACGAGGAGCACGACACCGTCGGCGGCCTGGTGATCGCGCACCTCGGCCGGCTGCCGAAGCGCGGCGAGGCGCTCGCCATCGGCGGCCTCAAATTCCAGGTGCTGCGCGCCGACAGCCGCCGCGTCTACACGCTGATCGTGGAGAAGCCCAGGACGTGAGGTTCATGCCTCAGGCCGCCGCCTTCGTCGCGGGCGCGGCTGCGGTGCTCGGTTTTTCGCCGGTCGATTTTTTCCCCGCCACGCTGGCCGCGCTGGCCGTGCTGGTGCACCTCTGGATGCGCGCGACTTCGCCGCGCGCCGCACTCGGACTCGGATACTTTTTCGGCCTGGGTCTGTACGGCGCCGGCGCGTCCTGGGTGTACGTCAGCCTGAACCGCTTCGGCGCCATGCCGCTGCCGCTCGCCGCGGTGGCCACCCTGTGCTGGTGCGCCTTCCTGGCGCTTTTCCCCGCGCTCGGCGGCTGGCTGCAGGCTCGTATCGCCCGCGACAGCGACGCGCCCGCCGCACTGCGCGCGGCGCTCCTGATCCCCGCCGCCTGGGTGCTGGCCGAATGGCCGCTCAGCTGGTTCCTGACCGGCTTTCCCTGGCTCTCGCTCGGCTACACGGCAATCGACGGCCCGCTCTCGGGATTTGCGCCGGTGGGCGGCGTCTATGCGGTGT
The DNA here is from genome assembly GCA_035499575.1 of Burkholderiales bacterium. GTDB lineage: Bacteria > Pseudomonadota > Gammaproteobacteria > Burkholderiales > SG8-39 > RBG-16-66-20. The sequence goes on from DATJYN010000170.1 coordinate 34,185, forward strand.
CGCTCGCGACGGCAATCGCAGCCGGGCTGCTGTGGTGCGCCGCGCTGAGACACGCGCGGTGGATGGCCGTAAGCACGCTCGCGTTGCTCGTCGCCTGCGGCTACGAACTGCGTGTCACGGAGTGGACCACGCCTGTAGGCGAGCCGCTGCGCGTCGCGCTCCTGCAGGGCAATGTGCCGCAGGACATGAAGTTCGATCCTGCGCGCTACCAAAACACCCTCGACACCTATGCGCGCCTGGTGGAAGGTAGTACAGCGCACCTGATCGTGCTGCCCGAGACGGCGGTGCCGCGCTTCCTCGACCTGGTCGAACCCGCCTACCTGGAGCGGCTCAAGGCGGCGGCGGTTCGCAATGGCGGCGATTTGCTGCTAGGCGTTCCCGTGCGCAACGGCGCGGGGGACTACCTGAACAGCGCGATCAGCCTGGGCGTTTCGCCTTCCGCCTCCTACGACAAGGTCCATCTCGTGCCCTTCGGTGAATTCGTGCCGCCGGGTTTCGGCTGGATCGTGCGCGTGCTGTCGATCCCGCTGGCGGATTTCACTCGCGGCGCCGCGGACCAGCGGCCGCTCGCCATCGCCGGCCAGCGCGTGGCCGTCAACGTGTGCTACGAGGACGCCTACGGCGCCGAAATCATCCGCCAGTTGCCCGAGGCGACGCTGCTGGTGAACGTGTCGAACGTGGCCTGGTTCGGCGACTCGCTTGCCCCGGCGCAGCACCTGCAGATTGCCCGCATGCGCGCGCTGGAGACCGGCCGCGTCTACCTCACCGCGGCCAACACCGGCATCACCGCCGCGATCTGGCCCGACGCGTCGGTGCGCCACCGGATGAAGCAATTCGCCGAGGGGCGCATCGAATTCGAAGTGCGCGGCTACAGCGGCGCGACGCCCTACGTGCGTTACGGCGACTGGCCGGCGGTCGTGCTCGCGACGCTGGCGCTCGCAATCGTCGCGCTGCGAAGGCGCTCCCGGTAAAATCTGCGCGCAATGCTTACTTTCCAGCAGCTCATCCTCCGCTTGAACGATTTCTGGGACCGCAGGGGCTGCGCGCTACTGCAGCCCTACGACATGGAAATGGGTGCCGGCACCTTCCACACCGCGACCTTCTTGCACGCCATCGGCCCGGAGCCTTGGAACGCGGCCTACGTGCAGCCCTCGCGCCGGCCCAAGGACGGGCGCTACGGCGACAACCCGAACCGGCTGCAGCACTACTACCAGTACCAGGTGGCGCTCAAGCCCTCGCCGGCCGACATTCAGGACATCTATCTCGAATCGCTGGTCGCGCTCGGCATCGATCCGAAGGAGCACGATATCCGCTTCGTCGAAGACGACTGGGAATCCCCGACGCTCGGCGCCTGGGGCCTGGGCTGGGAAGTGTGGCTGGACGGCATGGAAGTCACGCAGTTCACCTACTTCCAGCAGGTCGGCGGGCTCGACTGCAAGCCGGTGTTGGGGGAAATCACCTACGGCCTCGAGCGCCTGGCGATGTACCTCCAGGGCAAGGACAGCATCTTCGACCTGGTCTGGACGCCGGGCCACGGGACCGCGTCCCGTCCCGTTCTCTATCGGGACGTCTATCACCAGAACGAAGTCGAGCAGTCGCGCTACAACTTCGAGCTCTCTAACGTCGAGATGCTGTTACGCCATTTCGCGGATTTCGAATCGGAAGCGAAGCGCCTGATCGACGCGCAGTGCGTGCTGCCGGCCTACGAGATGGTGCTGAAGAGCTCGCATGCCTTCAACCTGCTCGATGCGCGCGGCGCCATCTCGGTCACCGAGCGCGCCGCCTACATCGGCCGCGTCCGGACGCTGGCCCGCGCCGTCGCCCAGGCCTACTACGAGTCGCGCGAGCGGCTCGGCTTCCCGATGGTGAAGAAGTGAACGAAACGACTCTACTAGTCGAATTGCTTACGGAGGAGTTGCCGCCGAAGTCGCTGCAGGCGCTCGGCAATGCATTCGCGGATCAACTGGTGGCGGAAATCATCAAGCACAGGCTCAGGAATCACGATCCCAAGAGGGAAGTGTTCGCGACACCGCGAAGGCTGGCCGTGCTCATTCGGGGCGCGCATGAGAAGTCTCCCGAATCACCGCATACCGTCGAGGGGCCGGCGAGTTCGAACGCCAAAGCGGTTGAAGGCTTCGCCAGAAAGCACAAGGTCGCGCCGGAGTCGCTTGCGCGTATACAAACGGCCAAGGGCGAGATCGTTGTCGCGAATCTCACCTTGCCCGGGGTTCATCTCGATGCCGTCCTTGCAAGCATTGTCGAAGGGATCCTGAAGAAGCTCCCGGTTCCGAAAATGATGCGCTGGGGCTCGGGCGACGCGCAGTTCGTGCGGCCGGTACATGGGTTGGTGATGCTGCACGGCTCCAGGGTCGTCCCGGGAATGGTTCTCGGCCTGGAAGCCGGCAATAAGACCAGGGGCCACCGCTTCATGGGCAAGAGCGAGATCGCCCTCGCAAATGCTGAAGAGTACGAGAAAAAACTCCTGGATGAAGGGATGGTAGTCGCCGACTTCGAGAAACGGAAATCGGAGATCGACAGGCAGCTGCAGGCCGAGGCGAAGAAGCAGAACGCGAGCCTGAACGAATATCAGGCCCTGCTTGACGAGGTCACGGCGCTGGTCGAGTACCCGAGCATCTACGTCGGCGAGTTCGACAAGGCTTTCCTCGAAGTGCCGCAGGAATGCCTGATCCTCACCATGCGGCAGAACCAGAAGTACTTCCCGCTCTTCGATGCCGCCGGCAAGCTGACCGGGAAGTTCCTGATCGTCTCCAACATGAAGGTCGAAGATCCGCACAACATCATTGACGGCAACCAGCGCGTGGTGCGCCCGCGGCTAGAGGACGCGCGCTTCTTCTACAACCAGGATCGCAAGACGCGGCTGGAAGAACGCATCCCGCAGCTGGCGAATGTCGTCTACCACAACAAGCTCGGCAGCCAGCTCGACCGCACGCAGCGCGTCAAGCTGCTGGCCGGCAAAATCGCCCGCGTTCTCGGCGCCGACGCGCTGCAAACGGAGCGCGCCGCCGAGCTTGCCAAGGCCGACCTGCTGACCGGCATGGTCGGCGAATTCCCGGAACTGCAGGGCATCATGGGTCGCTACTACGCAATGCACGACAAGGAGCCGGCCGCGGTGGCGGACGCGATCGAGGCGCACTACCGCCCGCGCTTCGCAGGCGACCGCCTGCCCGAAGGCGCGATCGCCTGTGCGGTTGCCCTTGCCGACAAGCTGGACGCGATTGCGGGTCTCTTCAGCATCGGCCAACAACCGACCGGCGACAAGGACCCCTTCGGCCTGCGACGCGCCGCGCTCGGCGTGGTGCGCATCCTGGTCGAGCGCAAGCTCCACCTGTCGCTGAAGGAGCTGATCCACGCTGCGTTCGAGCCGTTCGCCGAGAAACCGCACACGCAGCTGCGGGATTTCCTGTTCGACCGTTTCGCCAGCTACCTGAAGGAGCAGGGCTACTCCACGCTGCAGGTGGAAGCGGTGCTTTCGAAGATGCCGGTGAACCTCGGCGTGGTGCCGCAGCAGCTCGAAGCGGTGAAGATGTTCCAGACGTTGCCAGAGGCGGAGAGCCTCGCGGCCGCCAACAAGCGCGTCGCCAACATCCTCAAGCAGGCCGAAGCGAAAGGAGAAAAATTCGAGGCCGGCGAATTGAGGGAGCCTGCCGAACAGGCGCTGCTCGCCGCGATTCAGCGCGCCTCGGCAAATGGCAAGCAACTCTACGAGCAAGGCGATTACGCGGGGTACTTGAAGAGTTTCTCCGTATTGAAGGGACCGGTTGACGCCTTCTTCGAAAAGGTCATGGTCATGGTCGACGACGACAGGCTGCGCAGCAGCCGCCTCGCGCTGCTTCGCGACCTGCGTGACGCCATGAACCGCGTCGCAGACCTCTCCAAACTCGCTGCATGAAGCTCGTCATCCTCGACCGCGACGGCACCATCAACCAGGACAGCGACCAGTACATCAAATCGCCTTCGGAGTGGAAGCCGATCCCGGGCAGCCTCGAAGCGATCGCGCGCCTCACGCAGGCCGGCTGGCGCGTCGTCGTGGCGACCAACCAGTCGGGCATCGCGCGCGGGCTGTTCGACATGTCGACGCTGAACGCGATCCACGCCGAGCTGCACCGCGCGGTCAACCTGGCAGGCGGACGCATCGACGCGATCTTCTTCTGCCCGCACGCCGCGGATGCCGATTGCGAATGCCGCAAGCCCAAGCCCGGCCTGCTGCGCGAGATCGCCAAGCGCATGGACGTCGACCTGGCCGGCGTGCCGATGGTCGGCGACTCGCTGCGCGACCTGCAAGCGGCAGCGGCTGTCGGCGCCAGCCCGTACCTCGTCCTAACCGGCAAGGGAAAAAGGACGCGCGAAACCGGCGGCCTGCCGCAGGGCACGGAGATCGTCGCCGACCTCGCCGAAATCGCGGCGCGGCTCGCTCCATGATCCTGCTGCGCTCAGCCCTGTTCTGGCTGGCGCTGCTGCTCTTCACCCCTCCTTACGCGATCCTCGCGCTCGCCAGCGCGCCGCTGCCGCGCATGGCGCGCTACCGCATCATCTCCGGCTGGTCGCGGCTGATGCTCTGGTGCCTGCGCGCGCTTTGCGGCATCCGTTGGAAGATCGAAGGCCGCGAGTACCTGCCGGTGGCGCCTTCGGTGATCCTCTCCAAGCACCAGTCGGCCTGGGAAACGCTCGCCTTCCAGCAGATCTTCCCGCCGCAGGTGCACGTGTTGAAGCGCGAACTGCTCTGGCTGCCGTTCTTCGGCTGGGGCCTCGCGCTGATGAGCCCGATTCCGATCGACCGCGGCCGCGGGATGTCGGCACTGCGCCAGATCGCGCGGCGCGGCAAGCTGCGCCTGAATCAGGGTTTCTGGGTGGTGGTGTTTCCGGAGGGCACGCGCGTCGCTCCGGGAAAGCGCCGCAAGTACCAGCTGGGCGGCGCCTGGCTGGCGGCGCACGCCGGTGCAGCCGTCGTGCCGGTAGCGCACAATGCGGGAAAATTCTGGCCGCGCAACTCCTTCCTGAAGTACCCGGGCAGGGTGACGGTACGGATCGGGCCGCCGATCGACTGCGCAGGACGCGACCCGAAGACGATCAACGCCATGGCGGAAGAATGGATCGAGAAGCAGCAGCAGGCGCTGGACAGCTAGCCCTGTTCGATGAACCGCCGCACGCCGGCGCGGCGCCGCTGCGCGTCGCGCTGCTGGGCGGCCGACCGGTGGAGTACCGCTTCGAGCGCCGCCGCCGGCGCACCATCGCCATCAAGGTGAGCGAGCACGGCCTGGCGGTATTCGCGCCCCTGCGCGCGCCCTGGCGCGAAGTCGAGGGCTTCCTGCACGAGAAGGCGCGCTGGATCCTGCGCAAGCTGGACGAGCGCGCGGCGGCGGGCAAGCCACGCACGCTCTTCGGCGAGAGCGGCGAAACACTGCCCCTGCATGGTTGCGAAGTAGCGCTGCTCGTCACGCCGGGAAAACGCGCGGTCGGTCTCGCTGGCGCAGTATTGTGCGTCAGCCTGCCCCAGCCGGAGCGCAGGGGCGCGGTACGGGATCTGCTGCTGCGCTGGCTGAAGGCGCGTGCGCTCGAGTCTCTCGCGCCGCGCGTCGCACACTACGCAGCGCGCGTCAGCCTGCCGGCGCCGCCGCTCGCGCTCTCGAACGCGCGCACGCAATGGGGCGTATGCATGGCGAGCGGCCGCATCCGCCTCGCCTGGCGCCTCGTGCACCTGCACCCGGAACTCGCGGATTACGTGGTGGCGCATGAAGTCGCGCACTTGGTGGAACTGAACCACTCCGAGCGCTTCTGGGCGCTCGTCGAATGGCTGTATCCTCACTGGCGCGAGGCGCGCGAGCGCATCGAGCGCGATGCCGCCGCCATCCCGAGAATCTGACCACCCCATACGAGGAACCCATGAGAATCCTGCACACCATGCTGCGCGTCGGCGACCTGGAACGCTCGCTGAAGTTCTACACCGACGTGCTCGGCATGAAGCTGCTGCGCACCACCGACCGGCCGGACCAGAAATATTCCCTGGCCTTCGTCGGCTACGGCGGCGAGGACAGCACCGCGGTGCTGGAACTGACCTACAACTACGGCGTTGACAAGTACGACCTCGGTTCCGCGTTCGGCCACATCGCCATCGAGATCCCGGACGTGAAGAAGGCCTGCGACGCCGTGCGCGCCAAGGGCGGCACCGTCACGCGCGAAGCGGGGCCCGTGAAGGGCGGCACTACCGTGATCGCGTTCGTGCAGGACCCGGACGGCTACAAGATCGAGTTCATCGAACGCAAGTAGGATCGCGCCGGCAGTGCATCGCTTTGTCAAGACGGTTTTCTGGATCGCCGCGAGCCTGATGCTCGCGGCCGGCGCCGCCGTATCGCTGAGCTGGGCGCCAGACCGCCCCGTGTCGGAACTACAGGCGCGTTGGGCGCCGCCGCCTTCGGTGTTCGTCGACATCGGGGGCTTGCAGGTTCACCTGCGCGACGAAGGCCCGCGCAACGACCCGGCCCCCATCGTGCTGCTGCACGGCACGTCCGCGAGCCTGCATACCTGGGATGGATGGGCCGCCGTCCTAGTTGCGCAGCGCCGCGTCATCCGCTTCGACCTACCGGGCTTTGGCCTGACCGGCCCGTTTCCGGACGGCGACTACCGTCCTGCGCATTACCTGCGCTTCATGGGAGCCCTGTTCGACAAGCTGGGCATCAAGAACTGCGTGCTGGCAGGCAATTCCTTCGGCGGACAGATTGCGTGGCTGACCTCCCTCGCGTACCCGCAGCGTGTCGAGAAGCTCGTCCTGGTGGACTCGGCCGGCTATCCGTTGCAGCCGAACTCCGTGCCGGTCGGCTTCCGCATCGCGCGCACTCCGGTGCTGAATCAGTTGATGCGCAACATGCTGCCGCGCCTGCTGGTCGAGGCGAGCGTTCGCAATGTCTATGGCGATCCGGCGAAGGTGACCCCGGCGCTCGTCGACCGCTACTACGAGATCACCCTGCGGGAAGGAAACCGTGATGCGCTCGTGCAACGCTTCATCCAGTTCCCGTCAGGCCCGGATGCCCAGCGTATCACGGACCTGAAATTGCCGGCGCTAATCCTCTGGGGCGGGCGCGACCGGTTGATTCCGCCCGCCGATGCGGAGCGCTTCCACCGAGACATTGCCGGCAGCACGCTCGTGGTTTTTCCCGCCCTAGGCCATGTGCCGCACGAGGAGGACCCCGCGGCTACGGCTGCAGCGGTCAGGAAGTTCCTGGGCCTGACCTAGCGCCCAACTGCGCGATGCGCAGGTAGTCGGCCGGCGAAAGATTTTCCGGCCGGAGGTCCGGATCCAGCGCCAACGCGGCGAAATCGCCGGGTGAAAGCCCCAGCGCGTTGCGCAGTATTTTCCTCCGGGCGCTGAATGCCCGCCTGACGATTTCGGCGAATCCTTCCGGAATCGCGACGCCGGGCAGCGGCACCAACCGCACGACCGCGGATTCAACTTTCGGCGGCGGCCGGAAGGCGCCCGGTGCGACATTGAAGAGCTTCTTCATCGCGAAGCGCGTCTGCAGCATTACCGAGAGCCGGCCATAGTCCGGCGTCGAGTGCCTCGCCACCATGCGATCCACCACTTCCCGCTGCAGCATGAAATGCATGTCGCGCAGCCGGCCGGCGTGGCGCGCGAGGTGGAAAAGAAGGGGGGTGGAAATGTTGTAAGGCAGGTTGCCGACGACGCGCGCGCCGGGCGCCAATGCTGAAAAGTGATAGTCGAGCGCATCGCTGCAGATGACGGCGAGCCTGTCCGCCGGGAATTCTTCACCAAGGCGCCGCGCAAGGTCGCGGTCGATCTCGATGGCGGTGAGCCGGTCGACGCGCTCCAGCAGCGGCCGGGTCAGCGCACCCGCGCCGGGGCCGATTTCAACGATCGCATCGCCGGGCGCGGGCGCAATCGCCTCGACGATACGCTTCAGAACTGCGGGATCGTGCAGGAAATGCTGGCCAAAACGCTTACGCGTTTTCAACACATTCGCTTACGCGCTTTCAACCGTTCCTTCTGCGCGGCTTCACTTGTCTTCCAGGCGCAACTCGACGTAGGTGCGGTCGCGCAGCTGGCGCAGCCAGTCCTGGTAGGCCTCCTCGGACTTGCGTTCCTTGATCGCCTGGCGCGCCTGCATGCGCCGGCGTTCGGGCGAGACACCCGCCGCGCGGCGCTCTTCCACCTGGATCAGGTGCCAGCCGAAGGGCGATTTCACCGGCTGGCTGATTTCGCCGACCTTGAGTGCGTCCATGGCGCGTTCGAAATCGGGCACCGTGTCGCCGGGCAGCAGCCAGTCGAGTTCGCCTCCGCGCGAGGCGCTGCCGTCCGCGGAATTGAGCCGCGCCAACTCCCCGAAATCGGCGCCGCCGGTGACGATGCGCTCGCGCAGGTCGGCAAGCCGCCTGCGCGCGTCGGCCTCCGAAACTACTTCGCTGGTGCGTATGAGGATGTGCCGTGCGCGCGTCTGCTGTACCGGCGCGCCCTCCTCGCCGCTGCCGCGTCGCTCGATGACCTTGAGGACGTGAAAGCCGCCGGGGCTGCGCAATACGCCGCTGACTTCACCGGTCTTCATGCCCTTCACCGCATTGGCGAACAGTTCGGGCAGCCTGTTTTCCGATCGCCAGCCCATTGCCCCGCCCTGCAGCGCGTCGGGCGCGTCGGAGTAGCTCGCCGCGACCTTCGCAAAATCGGTGCCCGCCAATGCTTCGGCGCGCGCCCTTTCAGCTTTCTTGCGCGCCGCGTCGAGCTGCTCCGGGCTGGCCTGCTCCGGCAGGCGCACCAGCACGTGCGCCAGGTTGTATTCGCTGCGCGCGCTGCCGCCGGCCTTGGCCTCGGCGAGGAACTGGTCGATCTCGGCGTCGCTTACCTCGATGCGATCGTCGACTTCGCGTTCGCGCAGCCGCTGCATCTGTATTTGCTGGCGCACCTCCTCGCGGAAGCGCTCGTACGGCACCCCGTCCTTCTCCAGCGCTCGCCGGAACGCCGCCAGCGACATACTATTATTCTCGGCGACGCGTTCCAGAGCGCGGTCGAGCTGGAGCTCCTCGACGCGGATCCCGCTGTCGCGCGCGAGCTGCAGCTGCGCCTTGTCGATGATCAGGCGGTCGAGAATCTGGCGCTCGAGCAGCATGCGGTCTGGCAGCGGCGTGCCCTGGCGCCGCAACTGCCGCTCGGCGAAGTCGCGCCGCTCGGCAAGCTCGGATTGCGTGACGACCTCCTTGCCGACGACCGCGACAATGCGATCGACCAGGACGGCGTGCTGCGGCTCGCGCGGCTGTCCGGGTTCCGGCGCCGCCTGGCCCGGCCGCGGCACCTGACCCTGGAACTGCGTCTGCGCGTGGACTGGCGCCGCAAATGCAATGCACAGCGCCATGGCCGCCGTGTTGATTTGCATCGGAGCCGGCTTAGAAAACCTGGTTGAAAGGCAACTGCGGTCGCAGGCTCTGCGGAACAAGTTGCGGATCAGTTGGATTGGTGCGCGCATAGCCCGGCACGTTGCGGCTCATGAAGTAGGCCGTATCCTCGGCGCCGACCTGACCGAGGCCGTTGAATTCGATCTGGAAAAAAGCGCCGGTGGACGCGGTCTGCGTCGCCGCCTGCAGGCGCTGCACGACGCCGCGGAACACCCAGCAGCCGGCATTGTACTCCAAGCCGGCCAGGGCCTGGACGACCGTTTTGTCGAGGAACGAATAATTGTAACGGCCGATCGCGTACCAGCCCGCTGAAACCGGCCACTGGCCGGCGATGTCCATCTGCCGGAAGGGATTCGAAGGATCCTGGTTGTATCGGTAGGTGGCGCTGACGACCTTTGCGATTTCTGGCGCATAGCGTGCCGCCAGGCCATAGCGATCCGCGCGTGCTTGGTCGAAGTTGTATTGCAGGGTGCTGTCGAAGGTGACGGCCTGGAACCGGCCACCGACCGAGGCCAGCAGGTCGGACGCGCCCCTGATGGGTGGCGGCGGGCTGGGCGTGGTGGAGGTCGTGCTGTTCAGGGCAACCTGGTAGTTCGTGAAATAGTAGCGCTGGCCGAGCGTGGCGCGGAACTGCTCCTGCCCGCGCTCGTTCAGAAACCGCGTGGTGGCGGCCAGCGTCAGCTGGTTGGCGTCGCCGAACCGGTCGCCGCCCGAGAAGCGGTTTTCGCTGAACAGTTGCGCGTAGTTGAAGTCCGCCAGCGCCGTGTCGAACAGCGGAACCTGGCTCTGGTCGCGGAAAGGCGCATAGAGATAGTAGACGCGCGGCTCCAGCGTCTGAGTGAGGTTCTGTCCCAATAGCGTCATGCCGCGCTCGAAGGTAAGACCGCCATCCAGGCTGGTCCACGGCACGGTGACCGCCTGGCGCTGGCTCTGGCCTGGCGCGGTGTTCTGCAGATCGTAGGACGCAGTGTGCACGCCGAAGCGCGGTGTCACGAAATACCCGGGCGTGTTGTACGGGATCGACATCGACGGATTGAACTGCGTGCGCGAGCCCTCGACCAGCGAATTGCTCGCGAATCTGACGTACTCGCCGGGCAGCGTGACGTCCGCGAGCCCGGCCACGTTTACCTTGGAAGTACCGAAACTGATCTGCGGCACGCGGGCGTAGGGCGTCACGATCGGCGCGAGCGGGTCCTGCAGGGTCTGGAAAGTCTGCGCCCGCGCTATCAGGTAGGACGGCATGTCGAAGAACGTGTTCGAGTAGGTGAGCACGCCTTCCCTGGGCAGGACGCCCTGCGAGATCGTGTGCACCGACGTGGCGAAGTCGACCATGTAGCGGTCGTCGCTCACCTTGTTCACGTCGATCTTCAAGTTCAGGTTGGGCAGCAGGTTCTGGTCGTGCTGGAACGAGTAGCCACTGCGCGGCCGGTCCAGCACATGGTCGTCCGGCATGTATTCGCCGCGCAACTGGCCCTTGTAGGTCTCTCCCATGTAGCGGTAGAAGCCCTTCAATTGCTCGCCGCGCTTGGTCATGTAGGCCGGCGTCAGCAGCAGGTCCTGCTCGGGCGCGATGTTGAGGTAGAAAGGCGTGCCGATTTCAAGGCCGCGGCGCGAGTTCTGCGAATAATAGGGCGCGAGAAACCCCGTCTTGCGGCTGTTCTCCAGCGGAAAACTGGCGTAGGGAAGCGCCATCACCGTCGTGTCCAGGAAGCGCATGCGCATGTCGCGCGCCTTGCCCTCCTGGGCTTCGTTGTCCAGCTCCATCTCGCCGGCCTCGATGAGCCAGCCGTCGTCGCCGGGCTTGCAGGTGGTATAGGTCGCCTGATTCAGCCGCATCTTGTCCTTGCTCAGGAACTCGATCCGCTCGGCGGTGCCGCGCGCCGGCATGTTTTCGCCGATCAGGAAAGTCGCTTCTTCGAACACGCCGGTGTCGTCCTGGGTGTTGTAGCGCAAGCGCGGACCGAAGAAGCGGTCGACGCCGCGCTGCACCCGCACGCCGCCGTCCGCTTCGACGCGGCCGAATTCCCGGTTGTAGCGTAGGTACTCGCTGTAGATCGACAGGTCCTCGCGCTGGAACTCCACCCGGCCGCGTGCAGTGACCTCCAGTCCGGAGACGCCTTCAATCTGTTCGGCATCGATGGTGGTGGGACCGACGGGCTTCGGCGCCTTGGCCGGCGCGGGCTTGGGCACGGCACCGGGCGCGGGAACCAGCGTCGACTCCGGCGCCTGCGGCCAGGCCAGCGTTGCGCCCGACAGCAGGATCAGCAGCGCCGCGAGCCGGGCCGTGGGGCGAAGCATCGAAGGGTTGCGCGTAGCGCGGTGTGCAGGGAAAAACGGAGGAGAAATTGGACCATCTTTTGAGAGTGAAAAGTGTCATAATTCCGCGCAAATCGCAATGGATTTCAGACTCGTCGAGCTCGAGCGCTGGCTCGGCGCGCAATTCCCCGAGTTGACACGCACACTGGCCCCCGCCTCCGCTGACGCGAGCTTCCGGCGCTATTTCCGCGCGCGCCTCGGCGACGGCCGCAGCTTCATCGTCATGGATGCGCCGCCCGGCAAGGAAGACTGCAAACCGTTCATGCGGGTGGCGGCACTGTTCGCCGCCGCCGGCGCGCACGTACCCGCGATCCACGCCGAAGATCTGGACGCCGGCTTTCTGCTGCTGGAAGACCTGGGCGATACGACGTTTCTCGAAGCGTTGGACCGCAAGCAGGATCCCATGCCGCTTTACGCCGCTGCGACCGAAACACTGGTGCGCATCCAGCAGGCGAGCCGGCCCGGCGTACTGCCGGAGTATGACCGCGCGTTGCTCGAGCGCGAGCTGAACCTGTTCCCCGACTGGTACCTTGCCAGGGAGCGCAAGCGCGATCTCGCGCCCGCGGATCTGAAGGTACTGCGCGCTGCATTTGATGCGCTGCTCGCGAACAATCTCGCGCAGCCTCGGGTGTTCGTGCACCGCGACTTCCATTCCCGCAACCTGATGCTGGCCGAGCCGCTGCCCGGCGTGCTCGATTTCCAGGACGCGGTTTACGGACCGATCACCTACGACCTGGTTTCCCTGCTGCGGGATGCATACATCGGCTGGACGGAGGACCAGGTGATCGACTGGGCCGTGCGCTACTGGGAACGGGCGCGCAAGGCCGGCCTGCCGGTACGTGCCGATTTCGCCGAGTTCTATCGCGACTTCGAGTGGATGGGGGCGCAGCGCCAGTTGAAAGTCGTGGGCATCTTCGCCCGCCTCTGCCACCGCGACGGCAAAGACCGCTACCTAGCGGATATCCCGCGCGTGCTCGGCTACCTGGTCGGAACCTGCCGTCGCTATCGCGAACTGGCGCCGCTCGCGCGGCTGCTCGAGAGGCTGGCTGCGGCATGAGCGCCTCGACATGAACGCGATGATCCTGGCGGCGGGCCGCGGCGAGCGCCTGCGGCCGCTGACCGACACCACGCCCAAACCGCTGGTCGAGGCGGGCGGCGAGAGCCTGCTCGGGCGCCATCTCGCGCGCCTCGCGCATGCCGGTTTCGTGCGCGCGGTGATCAACGTCTCGCATCTGGCGGAAAAAATCGTCGCGCGCTTTGCTGACGGCGCAAAGTATGGGATCAAGATCGACTGGTCGCGCGAAGCCGAGCCGCTGGAAACCGCGGGCGGCATCGCGCAGGCGCGCAAGCTGCTTGGAGAGGAGCCGTTCTTGCTGGTCAACGCGGATGTCTGGTGCGATTACGACTTTTCCAGGTTGAGAAATTTCCAGTTGGCACCACGCCTCGCCCATCTGGTCCTGGTACCCAACCCGCTCTTCCATGCCGCGGGCGATTTCACGCTTGAACGCGGTGTCGTCGGCAATGCCTCGGCGCCGCGCTACACTTACGGAGGCATTTCGGTGCTCGCGCCGCGGCTCGTCGACGGCGTGGTCGCGGGTCGCAAAGCGCAGTTGGCGCCGCTCTGGCGGGCTGCTGCGGAACGCGGCGAAGTGACAGGTGAGCTTTACGAAGGACACTGGAGCGATGTCGGCACGCCCGAACGGCTGGCCGAATTGAAGGCGCGACTGGACAAGCGATGAAATCGAACGATCTCGATCCGGCCCAGCACGGCGCGCGCCGCGCGCGCCTCGCGCAAGCCATGCAGGGCGGCATCGCGGTGATCCCGACCGCGCCGGAACGCATCCGCAACCGCGACACGCATTTCCCGTACCGCTACGACAGCTACTTCTATTACCTGACCGGCTTCGCCGAGCCGGAGGCTGTGCTGGTGGTCGTCGCCGGCCCGCAGCCCAGGAGCCTGCTGTTCTGCCGCGAGAAGGACGAGGAGCGCGAAACCTGGGACGGCTTCCGGTTCGGGCCGAAAGGCGCGCAGGAGCGCTTCGGTTTCGACGAAGCCCACCCGATCTCCGAACTCGACGCGAAGCTCGCCGCGCTGCTCGGCGACCAGCCCGCGCTGTATTACCCGGTCGGCGCCGATGCTGAATGGGATGCCCGCGCCATCGGCTGGCTGAACGCGGTGCGCGCGCAATCGCGCTCGGGCGTGGGCGTGCCGGAACGCGTGCAAGACGTGCGCGCGCTGGTGGATGAAATGCGCCTCGTGAAGGACGCGCACGAACTCGGCGTGATGCGCCGTGCCGCCGCGATCTCGGCGGCAGCGCACAAGCGGGCAATCCGCGCAGCGCGCCCGGGCCGCTTCGAGTACGAGCTGGAGGCGGAACTGCTCTACGAATTCCGCCGCGGCGGCGCGCAGTTTCCGGCCTACTGGCCTATCGTCGCGGGCGGCGCCAATGCCTGCGTGCTGCATTACGTGTCGAACGAAGACATCCTGCGCGACGGCGACCTGGTGTTGATCGACGCCGGCTGCGAGCTGGCCGGCTACGCTTCGGACATCACGCGCACGTTTCCCGTCGGCCGGCGATTTTCGGGAGAACAACGCGCAGTTTACGAGCTCGTGCTCGCGGCGCAGGCTGCCGCGATGGACAAAGTGCGCGCGGGCGCCGCCTGGAACGAGCCGCACGACGCCGCGGTGCGCGTGCTGGCGCAGGGCATGATCGACCTGAAGCTGCTCGCGGGCGGCCTCGATGAGGCACTGGAGAAGGAAACCTACAAGCGCTTCTACATGCACCGCACCGGCCACTGGCTCGGTCTCGACGTGCACGACGCGGGCGACTACAAGCGCGCCGGCAAGTGGCGTTCCCTGGTTCCCGGCATGGTCCTCACGGTGGAGCCCGGGCTCTACATCCGCGCAGCCGAGGACGTGCCCGAGCGCCTGCGCGGCATCGGCATCCGCATCGAGGACGACGTGCTCGTCACCGCGGGCGCCTGCGACATCGTCACGAAGGAGACGCCGAAGAGCGTCGCGGACATCGAGGCACTGAAACGGGATGCCGGCTGACGTCGCCATCCTGGGCGGCGGCCCGGCGGGCTGCGCGCTCGCCTTGCTGTTGCAACAGGACGGCATGTCGGTCGCATTGAGCCGGATAAGGAAGCAAGCAGCCGCCCCGCTTCGTCCCGCATTGCGTCCGCTGGCGCTCTCCCATGCCAGCCGGCTGATCCTCGAGCGCGTCGGCGCGTGGCGGGCGCTCGCAGCCACGCCGATCGCCACCATCCATGTATCGCAGCAGGGCGGATTTGGCCGCACGCGCATCAGCGCCGCCGACGCCGGCGTGCCGGCACTTGGCTACGTACTGGATTACGGGTCGCTGCTCGACGCGCTTTCTTCCCTCGTGGACGAGAGAAAAATTCCGGCGGAACCCGATCCCGCCGGCCGCCTGCTCACCGTTCACGCCGAAGGCGCATCGGACGACGTCGCGACAAAAGACTACGGCCAGGAAGCCTTGGTCGCGCTGGTCAGCACGCGTCCCGGCGCGGCGGCGACCGCCTGGGAAAGATTCACCCCGGAAGGTCCGCTCGCGCTGCTGCCGCTGGGCGGGCGCTACTGCACCGTCTGGGGCACCCGCCCGGATCGCGCGCGGGAATTGTGCGAAGCCCCCGAGGCGGCGTTCCTCGCGGAGCTGTCGCGGGCGTTCGGCCGGCGTGCCGGCGAATTCATCGCGGCCAGCGAGCGCAGCTGCGTGCCGCTTGCGCTGCGCGTGCGGACCTCGCGCGTCGGGGAGCGGGCCGCGTTCATCGGCAACGCCGCGCAAACGCTGCACCCGGTCGCCGGGCAGGGCCTGAACCTCGCCCTGCGCGACGCATGGGATCTGGCGCAGGTCTTGCGTGATGCCGGGGATCCGGGCGATGCGGCGGTGCTGCGGCGCTATGCCCGCGTGCGCCGCATCGATGCGGCGGCGACCGTGCGCGTCACGGACTTTCTTGCCGGGGCATTCCTAGGCGCGAATCCCCTGGGCGGCCTGACGCGAGGTTTAGGATTGACGGCGCTGGACATTTGCCGGCCTGCGCGGCGTTTTTTTGCGCGCCGCATGATTTACGGAGCTTCCGCACTGCCTTGAAGATGCTGTTTGGAAAACGCAACAGGACCGATGTTGCTGGGCGACGGAAAGCGCTAGAATTCGCTCCCCTCGCAACGCGTTCATAGACACGAACTGATGCATCTCGGCGCCCATGTGTTGCGCAACGGCCTGTTCGTCGCCCCGATGGCGGGCATCACCGACCGGCCCTTCCGCACGCTTTGCCGTCGCTTCGGCGCCGGCCTCGCGGTATCCGAGATGATCTCCGCGCGCCCCGATCTGCGCGGCACGCGCAAGTCTCGCCTGCGTCGCGAACATAGCGGCGAAACCGGCCCCGTTTCAGTGCAGATTGCGGGCGCCGATCCGGCGCAAATGGCGGACGCGGCGCGGCTAAACGCGGATGAGGGGGCCCAGATCATCGACATCAACATGGGCTGCCCGGCGAAAAAGGTCTGCAATGTCGCGGCAGGCTCGGCCCTGCTGTCGGACGAAGCGCTGGTGGCGCGCATCCTGGCTGCCGTCGTCGCGGCCGTGAACGTGCCGGTGACGCTGAAGATTCGCACCGGCCCGGACCCGGATCGCCGCAACGCGCTGCGCATCGCGCGCATCGCCGAAAGCGCCGGTATCCAGCTACTCGCGGTGCACGGGCGCACGCGCGCCTGCGGCTTCCGCGGCGAGGCAGAGTTCGACAGCATCGCCGAGGTCAAGGCGGGCGTGCGCATCCCCGTGATCGCCAACGGCGACATCGCTACGCCCGAGGAAGCGAAGCGCGTCCTCGATTACACGCGCGCCGACGGCATCATGATCGGCCGCGCCGCACACGGCCGGCCCTGGATATTCAGGGAATTCCTGTCGTACCTGGATGGCGGCGCGAGTACTCCCGCGGCGGCGCCGGCGGAGATGCGCGCCGTGGTGCTGGAGCACCTTGAAGGCATCTACGCGCTCTACGGCGAGGAACTGGGCGTACGCATCGCGCGCAAGCACATCGGCTGGTACGTGCGCGGGCTGCCTGGCGGCGAAGCTTTTCGCCGCGAGGCCAATGCGATCCTGTCGGCGCCGGTGCAGCTCGCCGCCGTGGGCCGCTTCTTCGACGCGCTGCCGGCGCAACTTCCCCTTGCCGCATGAGCCGCAACACCGAACTCGCCGAAGCCGTGAAGCGCTCCCTGGAGCGCTACTTCCGCGACATGGACGGCGAACGGCCGACCGCCATCTACGACATGGTTCTGAAGAACATCGAGCGGCCGCTGATCGAGACCGTGCTCGGAAAAGCCGAGGGCAACCAGAGTGCCGCTGCGGCGATGCTCGGCATCGACCGCAATACCCTGCGCAAGAAAATCCAGCAGCTGCGGATCAAGGCGTGAAGGTAACGCCGGGGAAACCCAGACGGTGAAAGTCGCGCGGGCGCTGATCAGCGTCTCCGACAAGACCGGTGTCGTCGAACTGGCGCGCGCCCTCGCCGCACGGAAGGTCGAGATCCTGTCCACCGGCGGCACCGCCGCGCTGCTCAAGAAGGAAGGCGTTCCGGTTACGGAAGTCTCGGCCCACACCGGCTTTCCAGAGATGCTCGATGGCCGGGTAAAGACCCTGCACCCGAAGATCCACGGCGGCATCCTGGCGCGGCGCGACCTGCGCGAACACATGGCGGCGATCGAAAGCGCGGGCATCCCGCCGATCGACCTGATTGTCGTCAACCTCTACCCGTTCGAGGCGACCGTGGCCGATCCCGACTGCGGCCTGGAGAATGCCATCGAGAACATCGACATCGGCGGGCCGGCGATGCTGCGCGCGGCCGCGAAGAACTACGGCGGCGTCGCGGTAGTGGTGGATCCGTCCGACTATGCGAAGGTACTGGAAGAAATCGGCGCGGGCGGTGCCGTTTCGGCGGCGACGCGGTTCGGGCTCGCAAAAAAGGTGTTCGCGCACACCGCCGCCTACGATGGCGCGATCGCGAACTACCTCACCTCGCTCGACGCCCAGGACAGGCGCCTGCCTTATCCGGACGTGCTCAGCCTGCAGTTCCGCAAGCTCCAGGACATGCGCTACGGCGAAAACCCGCACCAGACCGCGGCGTTCTACCGCGACGCGAATCCCGTCGCCGGCGGCATCGCCGCATATTCCGTGCTGCAGGGAAAAGAACTTTCGTACAACAACATCGCGGACTCCGATGCTGCCTGGGAATGCGTGAAGAGCTTTGCCGAACCAGCCTGCGTCATCGTCAAGCACGCCAATCCCTGCGGCGTAGCGATTGCGGACAGCCCGCTCGCGGCCTACCGCAAGGCCTTCAAGACCGATCCTACGTCCGCCTTCGGGGGCATCCTGGCCTTCAACCGCGCGCTCGACCGTGCGGCGGCAGAGGAGATCGGCAAGCAGTTCGCCGAGGTCATCATCGCGCCGCGCATCGAGCCGGCGGCGCGCGAAATCCTGGCCGGCAGGCAGAACCTGCGCGTGCTGGAGGTGCCGGTGGCGCATGAAACGCAGGCCCGCGACTTCAAGCGCGTCGGCGGCGGACTGCTGGTGCAAAGCACGGATGCGAAGGCGATCGACAGGAAAGATCTGGCTTTGAAAACAAAAAAGAAACCGAGCGAGGCGCAGTGGACCGACCTGCTCTTCGCCTGGAAGGTGGCGAGGTTCGTCAAATCGAACGCCATCGTGTTCTGCCGCGACGGCGCCACGGTCGGCGTCGGCGCCGGTCAGATGAGCCGCGTCGACAGCGCGCGCATCGCCGCGATCAAGGCGAAGAGCGCCGGCCTGGAGCTCGCCGACTCGGTGGTGGCATCGGACGCGTTCTTTCCGTTCCGCGACGGCCTGGACGCGGTGATCGACGCGGGCGCAGCCGCGGTGATCCAGCCCGGCGGCAGCGTGCGCGACGACGAGGTGATCGCGGCGGCCGACGAACGCGGCATCGCCATGGTCTTCACCGGCGTGCGGCACTTCAGGCATTGAACCGGAAGCTGCCGTGAAACTCCTGGTTATCGGCGCCGGCGGGCGCGAGCACGCGATGGCGTGGCGGCTTGCGCAAAGCCCGAAGGTGCAGAAGGTTTTCGTCTCGCCCGGCAACGGCGGCACGGCGACGGAGAATGGTCTCGAGAATCTGGCACTGACTGATTTTCCCCAGCTAATTTCTTTCTGCAAAAAGGAACAGATCCACCTGACCGTAGTCGGACCGGAGGCGCCGCTCTCCGCCGGCATCGTCGACGCCTTCCAGGAAGCCGGGCTGAAAATATTCGGGCCGGTGCGCGCGGCGGCGCAACTCGAGGCTTCGAAGGACTTTGCCAAGCAGTTCATGCTGCGCCACGGCCTGCCGACCGCGAGGCATGCCACGTTCACCGGCGCCGCGGAAGCGAAGGCCTACATCGACAAGCAGGGCGCGCCGATCGTCGTCAAGGCGGACGGCCTCGCCGCGGGCAAGGGCGTGGTGGTCGCCGCGACCATCGCCGAAGCGAAGGCGGCCGTCGACCTGATGCTGGTCGAGAACAAGCTGGGCGACGCCGGCGCGCGCGTGGTGATCGAAGAATTCCTTGAAGGCGAGGAAGCCAGCTTCATCGTGATGGCGGACGGCGCGCACGCGCTGCCGCTTGCCACCAGCCAGGACCACAAGCGGCTGAAGGACGGCGACCAGGGTCCGAATACCGGCGGCATGGGCGCCTACTCGCCCGCGCCGGTGGTCACGCCGCAGCTGCATGCGCGCGTGATGCGCGAAATCATCCGGCCGGCGATCGCCGGGATGGCGAAGGACGGCACGCCCTACGTCGGATTTCTTTATGCAGGCCTGATGATCGACAAGGCAGGCAATCCGAAGACGCTGGAGTTCAACTGCCGCCTGGGCGACCCGGAAACGCAGCCGATCATGCTGCGCCTGAAGTCCGACCTGCTCGGACTCGTCGAACACGCGCTCGAGGGCTCGCTGAACCGCGCCGCCGCCGACTGGGACCGCCGCCCGGCGCTCGGCGTGGTGCTCGCCGCTCCCGGCTATCCGGACGAGCCGCGCAAGGGAGCGGAAATCTCCGGCCTGCGCAAGGGCAGCGACGACTGCCGCGTGTTCCACGCCGGCACCAAACTCGAGGGCCGGAAAATCGTCACCAACGGCGGCCGCGTGCTCTGCGTCACCGCGCTCGGCGACTCGCTGAAGATGGCCCGCAGCCGCGCTTACGCTGCGGTCGACGAGATCCGCTTCGACGGCATGCAGTTCCGCAAGGACATCGGGCACCGGGCGTTGAAGAAGGGTTGAAGGCTTGGATACCCGCCCGGTCCGCGACTACTTCACCGCGCTGCAGGCGCGCATCGTCGGGGCGCTCGCGCAGCTCGACGGCACGCCGTTCGCGACCGAACACTGGGAGCGCGCCGAGGGCGGCGGCGGCGCTTCCTGCTACGTCGAGGAAGGCAGGCTGCTGGAGCGCGGCGGCGTCAATTTCTCTCACGTCAGCGGCGCCCAATTGCCGCCCAGCGCCTCGGCCTCGCGGCCCGAGCTCGCCGGCAAGCGCTTCGAGGCGATGGGCGTGTCGCTGGTGCTGCATCCGCGCAATCCCTATTGCCCGACGGTGCACATGAACGTGCGGTTCTTTTCCTCGGGCGACACCTGGTGGTTCGGCGGCGGCATGGATCTGACGCCCTACTACGGCTTCGAGGAGGACGCGAAGCATTTCCACGCTACCTGCAAGCGCGCGCTCGAGCCTTTCGGCGCCGGCCTGCACCCGCGCTACAAGAAGTGGTGCGACGAGTACTTCTTCCTGAAGCACCGCAACGAAGCGCGCGGCGTCGGCGGCATCTTCTTCGATGACCTGGCCGAACCCGATTTCGACACCGCGTTCTCGATCACGCGTTCGGTCGGCGACCACTTCATCACCGCCTACGCGCCGATCATCGAGCGCCGCAGCGGCATGCCATGGACCGGCGCCGAGCGCGCATTCCAGTGCTATCGGCGCGGGCGTTACGTGGAATTCAACCTGGTCTACGACCGCGGCACCCTGTTCGGCCTGCAGTCCGGCGGCCGCACGGAAGCCATCCTGATGTCCCTGCCGCCTGCCGTCACCTGGCGCTACGGCTGGACGCCCACACCCGGTTCGCCCGAAGCCAGGCTCTACTCCGACTTCCTCAAGCCGAAAGACTGGGTCTAGCGGGTCCAGGCCAGCCGAAAGCGCTGGCATATCACCAGCGTCGTTTCCCCGAATTCGCCGCCCTGCCTGGCGCACACCCTGCCGAAATACTTCCGGTGAGCGGCCTGCCAGGACGCCAGCGTCCCGTCGCCTTCGCCCTCGTCAGCCGCGAATGCCGCATCCACCTCCTGAAAGGGAACCTGCCGGACTTCGACCAGCTCGATGATCGCGACAGGTACGCCGTCCGCCCGCGTGACAATGCCGACGTCGCCGGATTTCGGCAACGGCAACCCGGGGAAAGTGAACTCGGCCGGCAAGCTGGCAGTAGCCCGTTTCCGTCCAGCTACCACAAGTGCAGCCAGTTCATCGGCGAGGGCTGGGGAATCGCCGAAGGCAAACGTATCCGGCGCGGCGCGGTGATGAGGGTGGCCGTCCGACAATGTGCCGAGGTAGCGTTGCCAGAAGTTCGCGGCAGCTTCCGTCAGCGGCAAGAATCGGCCGCCTTCCGAGGCCATCAGGGCAATTCTCCGGCCCGCCGGAAATGCTTCTGCGCCTCGGCGGTGCGGCTTTCGCGTTCGGCAAGCCGCGCGAGCTCCAAGTGGGCAGCACGCGATTCGCCGAAGGACAGGCTGGCTTCCAGGTAATTCTGCGCCTTGCCCCATAGTTCCGCGGCCACGCAAAGCCGACCCAGTGCGGCGAGCAGCTGCGCGTCCTGAGGACGCTCGCGCAGCCAGCGTTCGGCGCGCTCGATGCGCACGCGCGCTTCTTCCTGCGTACGTTGCGGATCCATTTTCGGCAGTTCGCCGTAGAGCTGCGCCAGCCCGCCGCTCCATTCCGCAGCCAGGCTGCGCTCGAGCAAATCGCGCGCCAGCGGAGCGTTGCCCAGCGCGGCGGCGCGGCGCGCGGCGGCGGCGGCGACGCGCGGATGCGCCAGGTCCCCGGCCGGCATGCGCCGCAGCAGCGCTTCCAGCTCGCCGCGGTCGCCCGCGGCGCGCGCCATCAACTCGATCTGCGCCTGCACGCGATGTTCTTCCGCGATTGCCGGCGCCAGCGCACCCCGCTTGTCGAGCAGCGTCGCCAGGCGCAGCACCTCCTCCCAATCCTGAGCGCCGCGCTCAGCGCGCAACTGCATGCGGGCGGCGGCGATGTGCCGCGGGCCCGCGCCGCGCAGGTTTCGCAGCGCGTTGCGTGCGCTGGCAAAGTCGCGCTCATCCAGCGCCAGTTCCGCCTGCGTGAGCAGGCGCGCAGTGTGCAGCGCCTCGCCCGCGCCTTCGGCGCGTTCCAGCCACAGGCCGCGCCGCTCGAACTCGTGCATCTGGTGCGCCGCACGCGCCGCGATCAGCGCCGCGATGCCGGGCGCCGCGCCCGCTTCCCAGGCCAGCGCGGCTTCTTTTTCCGCCCGCGAATAGCGTCCTTCGAAGTAGTACTGCAGCGCCGCGGCAAGGGCATTCTGTGCCTGCAGGCGCTTGCGCCTTTCGCGGTAGGCGCGCACCTGCGCCGGTAGCGCCAGGGTATGGCTCACGAGGCGCACGACGACGTAGGCGGCGCCGAAAGCCGCCAGTACGGCAAGCGCGAACAGCAGCATCGACACTTCGACACGCCAGGGCGGGTAGACAAACAGCACGTAGCCCTCGCCGAAGCGGCCGGCCACCGCAAGCGCGGCCGCCGCGGCAAATACCGCCAGCAGCCAGAACAGCGCACGCATCACGCGCTCCCCGCCAGCGCACGCATCACGCGCTCCCCGCCAGCGCGCGCATCAACTACTGCCGCGCTCGCGGCGCGTCTTGAAGCTGCGCACCGCATCGAGGCTGTCGGAAATGCTCGGCGGCTCGAAGGTGACGGAGGCGAGAGACAACTGCTTCAACTGCGCCAGCGCGGCCTGCGAAGCCTTGGCGCGCGCGTCGAAATAGCGCTGGATCCAGCTCTGCGCCGTGCGCAGGTCCTCGCGGTAGCCCGCTTCGTCACGCGTCAGCAGCGCGAGGCGTGCGTTCAGGAGCCGCAGCTTGAGGTTCTCGCGCAGGAACCAGGCCTGCGGCGGCGGCAGCAGCGGCGGCTCGGGTGCATCGACGCGGCGCACCACCACGAGTTGGCGCAGTTCCCGCCAGACGTCGCCGCCGAGCCGTTCGAAGAAGCCGTCCTCCTGCGCAGCGGTCCCCGCCTTGGCCGACTTGGCAGTCGCCGGCCGCTCGATGCGCTCGTCAAAGGCGAGCGGCAGCCCGTCTACCGAGGCCGCCAGCCGGTCCAAGGCGAGCGAAAGCCCCGGCACGTCCAGCGCCGGCAACGCCTTCAGCCGCTCGATGTCGCGTGCTAGCGCGCGGCGCACGGGCAGGAATTGCGGCCGGTCCGCGCGCGACAGACGCCCCTCGGCAAGCTGCAGTGCCAGCAGCGCCGCGCGCACGTTGCCAGACAGCTGCAACTGCTGCTGCGCGATCGCCAGGACCTGCTCGATTTCGGCCAGCTGCCACTCGTCGCGATTGCGCGCCAGCTCCTGGTAAAGCGCTTCCAGCGCCACCTGCTGGTTCTGCGAGTCCGCGAGCTTGGCCTCCAGCACGCCGATCTTCGCCTGCGCGTCGCGCAAGCCTTCCTGCGCCGCCGTGCCGAGCGCGCGCGCATCGCGGCTTTCGGATTCGATGTCGCGCAGGCGCCTGGCGAGTTCCTCCTGCGTTGCGCCGATGCGCCCGCGCGTATCGAACCAGAGCGCGGCGACGATGATCGCCAGCAACACAAGCGCTACTGCGAACACGCGCGAAACCGGGCGCGGCGCGGCGGCGGGTGTCGGCGGAAGCGCGGTTTCGTCCATGCGCCCTGTATTATCTCGCAGCGCCGAAATGCGCGGTCAGCGCGGCGAGCATTTCGGTGTCGCGCGGGCCGGCGACGATTGGCCCCCGCAATCCGCGCTGAAGCGCCGCTTCGGCAACGCGCGCATGCGGCACGAAAAGCGGCACGCCGGACATTCTTTGCGCGGCGTCATTTCCCAGCATGGCGATAAGGTTCGCCAGTCCTTCAGCGGAAGATACCGTCACCGCGTCCAGGCCGCCCGCCCATGCTTCGCGCAGGCGACCGCCATCCGCGGGCCGCACGCGCCGGTAGCAGGCCGCGTATTCGACTGTCGCGCCGCGCGCAGCCAGTGTTTCGCCCAGCAGCCTGCGTCCTTCATCGCCGCGGAAAATCACGATGCGCTTGCCGTTCACCCGGACAAGTTCAGGCAAGGCGAGCAGCGCTTCGCTGTCGGACTTCGCAGGCGGGGCGAGCACGCGCGCGAACCCCTGCGCCACGAGTTCCGCTCGGCTGCCCTGACCGACGGTGGCGACTCCCAGGCGTACCGGCCAGGTCTTGCCGCCGCGCCGTGCGCGCAGCATCGCGAGCGCCTTGCGCACCGCGTTCCGGCTCACGAAGATCGCCAGGTCGAAGGATTCCAGCCGGTCCGCCACGTCATGGAACGGGCCCGGGTCGGCAAGGTCGCGGACTTCGATGGCTGCAACGCAGACCGGCTCGCCGCCCGCGTCGCGGATGCGCTGCGCCAGGCCCTCGGCCTGAGCATCCGGGCGCGTAACGAGAATGCGCCGACCTGCGAGAGGTGCCGCTCGTGGTTTCATGGCTCGAGCGCGGCGAGGATCTCGGTCGCGCCACGCTCGCGCAGCAGGCCGGCAACTCGCAGGCCGAGTTCCTCCGGGCGCGCGGCGTCGCCCTCGCCCTCTGCGCGGGCGAAGCGCTTGCCGTCGGGCGAGGCGACCAGCGCGCGCAGCTGCAGCCTGCCGGAGCGGGCTTCGGCGAAAGCGCCGAGCGGGATGGTGCAGCTGCCGCCGAGCGCGCGGTTCACTTCGCGTTCGGCTCGCACGCAGGCGCCCGCAGCCGCGTCGGCAAGCGGTGCTACCAGCGTTTTCACATCGGCGCGCGCCGTCAGGCACTCGATGCCGAGTGCCGCTTGCCCGGCCGCGGGCAGGCAATCTTCGATCGGCAGGAAACTGCGGATACGCGCCTCGAGCCCGAGGCGCTTCAGGCCAGCCGCCGCCAGCACGATCGCTGCATATTCGCCGCGGTCCAGCTTGGCGATGCGCGTATCCACATTGCCGCGCAGCGGCCGGATGTCGAGCGACGGGTAGCGCGCGGCGATCTGCGCCTGTCGGCGCAGGCTCGAGGTACCGAGCGCCGCGCCAGCCGGCAGCGCGGCGAAGTCCTCGTACTTCTGCGAAACAAAGGCATCCCGGGGGTCCTCGCGTTCGAGCACCGCCGCGAGCGCGTAGCCCGGTGGCAGCTCGACCGGCACGTCCTTCATGGAATGCACCGCAATGTCAGCGCGGCCTTCGGCCAGGGCGGCTTCCAGCTCCTTCACGAACAGTCCCTTGCCGCCGATCTTGGCGAGCGAGGCATCGAGCTGCTCATCGCCGCGCGTAGACAACGGCACCAGCGTCACGCGCAGGCCGCCATGCAGTGCCCCAGGCGCGCTGTATAGCGCCTCCAGGCGCTCCTTCACGTGCTCCGCCTGCCACAGCGCGAGACGGCTGCGGCGCGTCGCGACGCGCAGTTCATTAGTCACTCTGTTGCCTCGGGCAGCACGCTTTTGACCGCCGGCCACTGGCGCCGGCTTACCGGCAGCCGCTCGGCCAGGCCTTCCAGCACGACGTTCCAGTGCGGCTCTTCCTCCGAACCGCCCGCGACGCGCTCGAAGCCACGAATCGCCGCGCGCGCCACCAGGCAGTTGCGGTGCACGCGCACGAAGCGCTCCGCGAACTCCCGTTCAATGGAGATCAGCGGCTCCTCGATCAGGTGCTCGCCGGCGCTGGTGCGCAACGTGACGTATTTCAGCTCCGCTTTCAGGTACAGCACCTCGCCGACCGGCACCAGTGCGATGCGGTTGCGCTCGGCAACGGAAAAGAATTCGCGCGCAGCCGCGTTCGCCCGTTTTCCGGCGCGTTCCAGCCGCTCTTTCGGCGCGGGGCCCGCGGCGCGCGCCTTTTTCAACGCCGCCGCCAGACGTTCGGCGCGCACCGGCTTCATCAGGTAGTCGAGCGCATTCAGTTCGAACGCCTCGACCGCGTGCCGGTCGTGCGCGGTGATGAAAATGATCGCCGGCCCGTTTTCCAGGCCGCTGAGATGGCGCGCCAGTTCGATGCCGCCCATTCCCGGCATCTGGATATCCAGCAGCAGCACCTGAGCGCCGCTTGCTGGCAGCTGCTCGATGACTTCCAGTCCGTTCGACGCCTCGCCTGCGACGCTGGTGGCGACCTCGTCGCGAAGGTCCGCAAGCAATTCCTTCAGCCGGGCGCGCGCCGGCGCCTCGTCGTCGGCGATGAACACCCGCAGCTCGTATGCCGCATCGCTCACGCGCGACCCGTCCTGTATGGAATGTCGATTTCCACGCGGTAGCGCCCGCCTTCGATCCGCGTATCCAGCTTGGCCTCGGCATCGAAGAACAGCATCAGGCGTTCGCGGATATTGTCCAGTGCCATGTGGTTACCGGCGCGCATGGATTCCCCTCCTGGGCTGCCGACGGCGTGCGAAGGATTTTCGATCTGCATGCGTACGCGGTCGCCGCGCCGCTCTATGCGCACCAGCACGTCGCCGATGCCGGTACCCGGCTCGACACCGTGATAGACCGCGTTCTCGAGCAGCGGCTGCAGCACCAGCGGCGGCAGCAGCGCGTCCACCGGCGCCTGATCGAGGTCCCAGGACATGCGCAGGCGTTCGCCCAAGCGTAACTGCTCGATCGCCGCGTAGCGCTCGACCAGGGCGATCTCGTCGGCCAGGCGCACCAGGTCGCGGCCGTCGGATATCAGCGCACGGAACAGGTCGGCGAGGTCTTCCAGCGTGCGTTCGGCGCGACGCGGGTCCTTGCGGATCAGTGCCAGCACGGCGTTCAGGCTATTGAACAGGAAATGCGGGCGGATGCGCGCCTGCAGCGCCTGCAGCCGCGCTTCCGCGAGCGCGGGCGAATGCGCGCGCCGGTGCAGCGTGAGATAGGCGAGCACCGTCGTCGCGCTGGCGGCGGCAAACAGCAGCACGCGCCCGCGGCCGGCGTCGGCGAACTGCCCGAGTGCTGCCTGCGTTGCCGCCGCGAGCGCAAGCGAGAGTGCAACCACCAGCGCGCAGCCGGTCCAGTACGGCAGGCGGTGCACCAGCGGGGCCGCTGCGTAAAGCGCGGCGAGGCATGTCAGCAGCGGCGGTTCGATCAGCACGGTGCTCTGCACGAATGCGTCCAGCGTGCGCGTCCAGACTGGCTCGCTCGCCAGCGCAGCGGCGAGCCCGAGCAGGTTAACCGCCACCAGGGCGCGCGCCACGACGCCGAGATTGCGGAAATCCGGCAGCGAGTCCGGGTGGGAGTTTTGCCTTATACTGGGCATCGTTAGCGAGCGGTCTTCAACCGTATTGTAAGTAGCATTTTATTCCCTATGGCTGCAGCAGCCCCCAAGCGGAAGAAGTCGGCGAAAGCCTGGTCCGGGCGCTTCGGCGAACCGGTGGACGCGTTCGTGCAGCGGTTCACCGCCTCGGTATTCTTCGACAAGCGTTTGGCGCTGCACGACATTAGGGCCTCGCTCGCGCACGCGCGCATGCTGGCCGGCTGCGGCGTGATCGCTCGCGCGGACTTGAAGGCGATCGAAAGCGGGCTCGCCAAGGTACGGGCGGAAATCCGCGCCGGCAGATTTGCCTGGTCGGTGGAAAACGAAGATGTCCACGGCAACATCGAGCGGCGCCTGGTAGAGCTTGCGGGCGACGCCGGCAAGCGCTTGCATACCGCACGCTCGCGCAACGACCAGGTGGCCACCGACGTACGTCTTTGGCTGCGCGACGAGATCGACGACATTGCCGGCAAACTCGGCTCGCTTGAGGCAGCCCTGCTTGCGCAGGCGGAGCGCCATGCCGCGCTGGTCATGCCCGGCTTCACGCACCTGCAGGTCGCGCAGCCCGTGACCTTTGGCCACCATCTGCTCGCCTATGCGGCGATGTTCGAGCGCGACCGCGCGCGACTCGCCGGCTGCCGCAGGCGCGTCAACGTGCTGCCGCTCGGCTCGGCCGCGCTCGCGGGCACCAGCTTCCCGATCGACCGCGAACGCGTCGCGCACGAACTGGGCTTCGAGGGCATCGCCGGCAATTCTCTCGACGCGGTCTCGGACCGGGATTTCGCCATCGAGTTCGCGGCCTGCGCCGCACTCATCATGGTGCACCTGTCGCGCCTGGCCGAGGAGCTGATTCTCTGGATGAGCCCGCGCTACGGCTTCGTGAAAATTCCGGACCGCTTCTGCACCGGCAGTTCCATCATGCCGCAGAAGAAGAATCCCGACGTGCCAGAATTGGTGCGCGGCAAAAGCGGGCGCGTGATCGGCCACCTGCTCTCCCTTCTCGTCCTCATGAAGGGCCAGCCGCTCGCGTACAACAAGGACAACCAGGAAGACAAGGAACCGTTGTTCGACAGCGTGGATACCGTGAAGGACTCGCTGCAGGCCTTCGCGGCGCTGGTCGCCGGCGTCCAGCCGCAGGTGAAGGCGATGCGGGCCGCGGCGCTGCAGGGACACGCTACGGCGACCGACCTCGCCGATTACCTGGTGCGCAAGGGCCTGCCGTTTCGCGATGCGCATGAAGCGGTCGCGCGCGCAGTACGGGCCGCCGAGCGGGCCGACTGCGACCTCTCCGAGCTGCCGCTCAAGACGCTGCAGGGCTTCTCGAAGCTGATCGGCAAGGATGTCCATAAGTCGTTGACGCTGGAAGGATCGGTGGCCGCACGCAACCATGTCGGCGGCACCGCGCCGGTGCAGGTGAAGGCTGCGATCGCCAGAGCGCGAGAGCGCGAGCGTTCCACGGCGCGCATGCGTCGTCCCTGATTTAGCAGCCGTGAACGCGCCGGAGCAGCCGCAGCAGATCGGCAAGTACCCGGTGGTGCGCCACCTGGGTTCGGGCGCGACCTCCGAGGTCTACCTCTGCCACGACCCCTTCACCAAGCGCGACGTCGCCGTGAAGCTGGTGTCGACCGCGTTGTTCAACGATCCGGAGCGCGGCAAGCTCTACCGCAAACTGTTCGTCACCGAGGCCTCGCTCGCGGGCAAGCTGCAGCACCCGCACATCTGCCAGATCTACGACGCGGTCGCCGACGATTCGCTGCACTACATCGTCATGGAATACGTCGACGGCGGCACGCTGGAGAAGTTCTGCCACCCCGATCACCTGCTGCCCCTCGACAAGGCCGTCGAGATCGTCTTCAAGTGCACGCGCGCGCTCGAATTCGCCCACAAGATGGGCATCACGCACCGCGACATCAAGCCGGCCAACATCCTCTACAGCGGCCAGACCGACGTGAAAGTCACCGATTTCGGCGCGGCGCTGGTCTCCAGCGGAGACTCGACGCAGATCTCGGCGATCGGCTCGCCCGCCTACATGTCACCGCAACAGGTGAAGGAGCACCCGCTCGACCACCGCACCGACATTTACTCGATGGGCGTCGTCATGTACCACCTGCTGGCCGGTCGGCTGCCGTTCCAGGCCTCCAACAATTTCAGCCTGATCTACCAGATCACCAATATCGAGCCGCAGGCGCCTTCCTCCTACCGGCCCGAGATCCCGCAGGCGCTGGACGCCATCGTGCGGCGCGCGATGGCCAGGGACCTGGACCAGCGCTACGCGGAGTGGGAGGAATTCTCGCTGGATCTCGCGCAGGTGTTCCGCGGCGAGCCGATCGGCGGCGGCACTGCCGCCGGCGCGGCGGATTTCGCGGATTCGGAGAAATTCGAACTACTGCGCAAGCTACCGTTCTTCGAGAAATTCACCGACGCCGAGCTCTGGGAAGTGGCGCGCGTCTCGGCCTGGCGCGCGGCGAAAGCGGGCGAAGTGCTCATGAAGGAAGGCGAGAGCGGAACCTTTTTCTGCATCCTGGCCGAGGGCCAGATCAAGGTAACCAAGCGGGGCAAGCTGCTGAACGTACTCGACGCCGGCGAATGCTTCGGCGAGATGGCCTACCTGCAGAAGCAAGGGCAGCGCCGAGGCGCAGACGTCACCGTGATGACCGACGCGAAGATCATTTCCGTGCCGACGGAAAAAATTGATCAAGCCTCGGACGGCTGCCGCCACCATTTCGACCGCGCGTTCATGGAAATCCTGGTCGAGCGCCTGACAATGGCGAACATCCGCCTCTCGGGCGTCTAGAACACAGGTCGGACCCAGGGTGACTAGCGGTCGCGTGATCATCGCCGGCGGCGGCTTTGGCGGGCTGGCGACCGCTCTGACGCTCCACCAGATCGGCGTGCCATGCGTCGTGTTCGAGTCAGCCCGGGAAATGCACCCGCTCGGCGTCGGCATCAATCTGCAACCCAATGCCGTGCGGGAACTCGGCGACCTCGGCATCGCCGAGGACGATCTAGACCGCGTGGGCCTGCCCGCGAAGGAGTGGGCGCTGGTCGGACTCAACGGCAACGACATATATTCCGAGCCGCGCGGGCGCCTGGCCGGATACAAGTGGCCCCAATACGCCGTTCATCGCGGCCAGTTTCACATGCTGTTGTACCGGATGGTCCTACAGCGGATCGGCCCACAGGCGGTCAGGCTCGGGAGCCGCGTGACCGGCTACCGGAGGAACGGTGATGGCAGTGTCAGCGCACTCGTCGAACATGCCGACGGCTCGACCTCGGAGGCAACCGGCGCGCTGCTCATCGGCGCCGACGGCATCCACTCGGCGGTAAGGGCGCAGATGCACCCGGCGCAGCCGCCGATCCACTGGGGCGGCGCGGTGATGTGGCGCGGCACCACCTGGGCGAAGCCGATACGCGGCGGCGCTTCCTTCGTCGGCCTGGGTACGCATCGCCACCGGGTCGTCTTCTATCCCATCTCCCACCCGGATCCGAAGTCGGGCCTCTCGATGATCAACTGGATCGCGGAAGTCACGATGGACAGCAATGAGGGATGGAAGCAGAGCGGCTGGTTCCGGCAGGTTGAAACGAAGGACTTCGCGCACCACTTCGCGGATTGGGTCTGGGACTGGCTCGATGTCCCCGCGCTGATCAGGCAGGCGGACGGCGCTTTCGAAAACCCGATGATCGATCGCGATCCGGTGCCCACCTGGCAGGACGGTCCGGTGGCACTGCTCGGCGATGCCGCGCACGCCATGTATCCCACCGGCTCAAATGGCGGGAGTCAGGCCATTGTCGATGCCCGCCTGCTGGGAGCCGCGATGGTCGAGCACGGGGTCACGCAGGAGGCACTCGCCGCCTACGACGCCAGGCTATGCGGCCCGATTTCGCAGCTCATCCTGCGAAATCGCGGCGCAGGGCCGTTCGGGCTACTCAACCTTGTCGATGAACGTTGCGGCGGCACTTTCGACAACATCGACAATGTGATTCCACCCGCGGAGCGCAACGAATTCATGGCGGCCTACAAGGCCGCCGCGGGCTTTGCGATCGAAAGCCTCAACCAGGCGCCTCGGACGATCCAGATCGGTGCGCGCGCCGCGCCCCGGCGCCGTTAGGCCTGCTGATTCAGTCCCTCGAGGAGTTTCTGCAACTCGCCGGACTGGTACATCTCTTTCACGATGTCCGAGCCGCCCACGAATTCGCCGTTGACGTAGAGCTGCGGAATCGTCGGCCAGTTGGCAAAATCCTTGATGCCCTGGCGGATGTCGGGGTTCTCGAGCACGTTGACGCTGAAGAACTCCTTCACGCCGCAGGCGTTGAGCGCCTGCACCGCGAGCGCCGAGAAGCCGCACTGCGGGAACTGCGGCGTGCCCTTCATGTAGAGCACCACGGGGTTGCCGGTGACCTGCTGCTTGATCTTGTCTTGAGTGTCCATGGGAGGGATTTTAGCCCTTTCCGCCCGCGATACGGGCAATGCCGGCAAGGTCGGGCCAGGTTGTCACGGATTCAAGGCCGGCTTCGCGCAGCAGCGCGCGGACCGCACCCTCCTGCCCTTTCCCGTGCTCCAGCAGCAGCCAACTACCCGGCGCCAGATGTTTTTTCACATCCCTTGAAATGTCCCTGATGCAATCGAGGCCTTCGGGCCCCGCGAGCAAGGCCGCCTTCGGTTCATAGCGCAGGGCGGCCAAGTGCGGGTCGCCGACGGCCACGTAGGGCGGATTCGAAACGATCAGTTCGAAACGCTCGCCGGCCACCGGCTCGAACCAGCGGCCGTGGCGGAAATCAATATCGAGGTTGAGTTTGGCCGCATTTCGCTTCGCTGTAAGCAACGCCGAGAGGTCGGCGTCGATGGCGACGACTCTGCATTGCGGCCTTGCATGCTTGATTGCGAGAGCGACGGCACCCGATCCTGTTCCCAGATCCAGCACCGACGCCGCATCCCGCTCGAGCGCCAGGTCCACCAGCAACTCGGTTTCGGGCCGGGGGACCAGCACCGAGGGATTGACGGACAAGTCGAGGCCGTAGAACTCCTTGCGGCCAAGAATGTAGGCGACGGGCTCTCCGCTCTTTCTCCTTTCGACGAATTCGAGGAACGCGTTCTCGACTTCGAACGGAATTTCCTGTTCTGGTGAAGCAGCCAGACTGGCTTGCGAGAAGCCCGCGATTTCCGCAAGCAGCAGGCGCGCCTCCCTTGCGTCTATGCCGGCAGCGGAGATGGCCTCGGAGACGGTCACCAACGCGCTCGCGCGTTCCTCACGCCGCTTTTTCGGAGAGCTGCGCGAGCTGCTCCGCCAGATGCTCGGCCGTAAGCGCGTTGACGATGTCGTCTAGTTCGCCGTCCATGATCCGCTCGATCTTGTAGAGCGTGAGGTTGATGCGGTGATCGGTGACGCGGCCTTGTGGAAAATTGTAGGTGCGGATGCGCTCGGAGCGGTCACCAGAGCCGATCAGCGACTTGCGCGTCGAAGCAGTTTTCGCCGCGATCTCCTTTTCCTGCTTATCCTTGATGCGCGCGGCGAGCACCGACAGCGCACTCGCGCGATTCTTGTGCTGTGAGCGGTTGTCTTGGCACTCGACCACGATGCCGGTAGGCAGGTGGGTAACCCGGATCGCCGAATCGGTCTTGTTGACGTGCTGGCCGCCGGCGCCGGAAGCGCGGAAAGTGTCGATGCGCAACTCGGCCGGGTTCAACACCACGTCGGCCACGGCATCGGCCTCGGGCAACACCGCCACTGTGCAGGCCGAGGTATGAATGCGTCCTTGCGTCTCGGTTTCCGGCACGCGCTGCACGCGATGGCCGCCGGACTCGAACTTGAGCCTGGAATAGGCGCCCTGGCCGACGATGCGCGCAATGACCTCCTTGTAGCCGCCCAGTTCCGAGGGACTCTCCGAGATCAGTTCCACCTGCCAGCCCTGGCGTTCGGCGTAACGCGTGTACATGCGGAACAGGTCGCCGGCGAAGAGGCCTGACTCGTCGCCGCCGGTGCCGGCGCGGATTTCGAGGAACAGATTCTTGTCGTCGTTCGGGTCCCGCGGCAGCAGCAGCTTCTCCAGCTCGGCCGCCAGTTTGTCCATCGCCGCCTGCGCGTTCTTCGCTTCCTCGTCGGCAAATCCCTTCATCGCGGGATCCGAGGCCATGCCGTGCGCGTCGGCCGCGTCCTTCTCGGCCTGCCGGTAGCGCCCGTAGATCTCGGCCAGATGGGTTAGTTCGGCGTGCTCGCGCGAGAGTTTCTTGAACTCGCCCAGATTGCGCGTCACGCCCTCCGCCGAAAGCAGCCCGTTCAACTCCTCCAGCCGCCGCGCCTGGCTGTCGAGCTTCGCCCGCAGCGAAGGTTTCAAGCGCGCAGGCGGAACAGGCGCGCCAGCGTCTCGGCCAGCGTGCGCCGCTCCTCGCCCGTGGCTTCGTTCAGTGCCTGCGTGGGCGCGTGCATCAGCTTGTTGGTGAGGCCCTGCGACAACGTCTCGACCACCTGCGTCGGGTCGTCGCCCTTGGCGAGCAGCCGGAGCGCGCGCTCTACCTCGTGCCGGCGCGCTTCTTCGGCCTGGTCGCGCAGCGCGCGAATCAGCGGCACCGACTGGCGCACTTGCATCCAGTGCATGAACTGGCCAACCTGGGTATCGATGATCGCTTCCGCCTGCTGCACCGCGGCGCGGCGCCCGTCGAGGTTGCCCTGCACGACGCCCTGCAGGTCGTCGATGGTGTAAAGGAACACATCGTCCAGCTCGCCCACTTCCGGTTCGATATCGCGCGGAACTGCGAGGTCGACCATGAACATCGGCAGCCGGCGGCGCGCCTTGAGCGCACGCTCGACCATCCCTTTGCCGAGGATCGGCAGCGAGCTCGCCGTGCAG
>DATJYN010000171.1:0-15827 GCA_035499575.1 Burkholderiales bacterium
GACGCGCGCGAACACCGCGTAGCCGACGGAACTCTTGAAGAAATGCTCCATGGCCGGATCGGTCTTCTTGAAGCGCGCGATGGTATTCATCACGTCCGCATGGACTTCGGCCCGGTGGGCGGCAGGATCCTTGTCCGCCGCCAGCGTGAAGCCCGGCAGCAGAGCGCAGGCGAAAAAGATGGCTAAAATTTTTCTGGTCATGAGAGGTCTCCTGAGAAAGGTCTCCCTCGCGCTAGTTTCCCACATCCGGCTCGCAGCGGCCAGCTTGCCTCAGGGCTTCAGCGCCTTGAAGCGGATTCGGCGCGGCCGCGCAGCCTCCTCGCCCAGGCGCTTGCGCTTGTCGGCTTCGTATTCCTGGTAGTTGCCCGGAAAGAACGTCGCGCTGGATTCACCCTCGAAGGCGAGGATGTGGGTGGCGATGCGGTCGAGGAACCAGCGGTCGTGGGAGATCACCAGCACGCTGCCGGCGAATTCGAGCAGCGCCTCCTCGAGCGCGCGCAGGGTTTCCACGTCCAGGTCGTTGGAGGGCTCGTCCAGCAGCAGCACGTTGGCGCCGGAAACAAGCTGCTTGGCAAGGTGCAGCCGGCCGCGCTCGCCGCCCGAGAGCTGGCCGACCGGCTTCTGCTGGTCGGCGCCGCGGAAATTGAAGCGCGCGAGGTAGACGCGCGAGGGCATCTGGAACTTGCCGACCGTGATCACGTCCTGGCCCCCGCAGACGTCCTCGAACACCGTCTTGTCGCCCTGCAGGGCATCGCGCGACTGGTCGACGTGGGCGATCTTCACGGTTTTGCCGATCGAGATCTTGCCGGCGTCCGGTTTTTCTTTCTTGGTAAGCAATTTAAACAAAGTGCTTTTCCCAGCGCCGTTCGGACCGATGATGCCAACGATGGCGCCGGGCGGCACCTTGAACGAGAGCTTGTCCATGAGCAGCTTGTCGCCGAAGGCCTTGGACACCCCCTGCAGCTCGATCACTTCGTTGCCGAGGCGCTCGGCGACCGGGATGAAGATTTCCTGCGTCTCGTTGCGCTGCTGGTGCTCGTACTGCGACAGCTCTTCGAAGCGCGCCAGGCGCGCCTTGGATTTCGCCTGGCGGCCCTTGGCGTTCTGCCGCACCCATTCGAGTTCCGCCTTCATCGTCTTGAGGCGCGCCTCCTCCTGCTTGCCCTCGATCTCCAGGCGCTTCTCCTTCTGGTCCAGCCACGAGGAGTAGTTGCCCTCCCAGGGAATGCCCATGCCTCGGTCGAGTTCGAGGATCCAGCCGGCCGCGTTGTCGAGGAAGTAGCGGTCGTGGGTCACCGCCACGACCGTGCCGGCGAAGCGCTGCAGGAACTGCTCCAGCCATTCCACGCTTTCGGCGTCGAGGTGGTTGGTCGGCTCGTCGAGCAGCAGCAGGTCGGGCTTGGAGAGCAGCAGCTTGCACAGCGCCACGCGGCGCTTCTCGCCGCCGGACAGCACGCCGATTTTCTGTTCCCAGGGCGGCAGGCGCAGCGCATCCGCAGCGATCTCCAGTTCCTGGCCGCCGCCCGCGGCATTGACGATCGCCTCGAGGCGCGCCTGCTCCGCGGCGAGCTTGTCGAAATCCGCGCCTTCCTCCGAATACGCGGCATAGACCGCTTCCAGCTGCGTCTTCGCCTCGGCGACTTCGCTGCGCGCCGCCTCGACCTCTTCGCGGACCGTCTTCGCCGCGTCCAGCGCCGGCTCCTGCGGCAGGTAGCCGACATGGATGCCGGGCATGCGCACCACCTCGCCATCGTAGGCGTCGTCCACGCCGGCCATGATCTTCAGCAGCGTGGATTTGCCCGAGCCGTTCAGGCCGAGCACGCCGATCTTGGCGCCGGGAAAAAAATTGAGCGAGATGTTCTTCAGGATCGTGCGCTGGGGCGGCACGGTCTTGCTGACCCGGCGCATGGTGTAGACGTATTTGGCCATCTCTGTCCCTGCGAAAAAGGGCCGACATTATCGCGTTTATTGGATAATCCGCCCGTGTACTCGGTAAAAGAAATCTTCTACACGCTGCAGGGCGAGGGCGCCAACGCCGGCACGCCGGCCGTGTTCTGCCGCTTTTCCGGCTGCAACCTGTGGAGCGGGCGCGAGGTCGACCGCGGCACGGCGGTCTGCCGCTTCTGCGACACCGAGTTCGTGGGGACGGACGGCGCCGGCGGCGGGCGCTTCGCGACGCCGGCGGACCTGGTGCGCGCGCTGCGCGCCGCGCTCCCCGCGGGTGCGGCTGCGGGTCTCGTGGTCTGCACCGGCGGCGAGCCGCTGCTGCAGATCGACGCGCCGCTGGTCGAGGCAATGCATGCGGCCGGGTTTCGCGTCGCGGTCGAAACCAACGGGACGCAGGCACCGCCGCCCGGCCTCGACTGGATCTGCGTCAGCCCCAAGGCGGGCGCGCCGCTGGTGCTCGAGCGCGGCCAGGAACTGAAGCTCGTCTATCCGCAGGCGGGCGCCGAGCCGCCCGCGTTCGAGCGGCTGGCCTTCGAGCATTTTTTCCTGCAGCCGATGGACGGCCCCGACAGGATCGAGAACACGCGGCGCGCCGTCGAATACTGCCTCGCGCATCCGCGCTGGCGCCTGAGCCTGCAGTCCCACAAGCTGATCGGGATCCCCTGAACCGATGGAAATTTCCTACCGCTTCGGCTTCGACGCGGCGCACCGCTTCGAAAACTACCCGGACGGGCACCCGTACCGCGGCGTACATGGCCATTCGTTCCAGGTCGAGGTCGCGCTGCGCGGCAATCCCGACCCCGACTCGGGCTTCGTCGCCGACTTCGGCGAGCTGGAGAAAGCCTGCGCGCGCGTGCGCGCGGCGCTCGACCACCGGATGCTGAACGAAGTCGCGGGGCTGGAGCGGCCAAGCCTCGAGGCTCTCGCGCAGTGGATCTGGGCGCGCCTGGCGGAGGATTTCGATTCTCTTGCGCGCGTCACCGTGCGGCGCGACTCGCTCGGGCAGAGCTGCACCTACGCCGGCTGATCGCGGTCAGTCCCGCCGCGGTAGCGTCTTCGCTTCACCCAGATCCCACATCAATCCCGCCATCAGGCGCAGCGCGTCGCGCGCGACCGGCGCGAGCATGTGCTCGTTGGGCGCGTGCTGGCTGCAGGACGCGTACGAATGCGGAATCCAGACCGTCGGCAGGCCCAGCAGGTCGGAAAAGACGTCGTTCGGCAGCGAGCCGCCCAGGTTGGGCAGCACCGCCGTGCGCTGCCCGGTAGTTTTTTCGATGGACTTCACCGCCCATTTCACCCAGGGGTGGCCCGGATCCAGGCGCGTCGCGGGGAAAAAGCCTTCGCGCGCGGCGGTCACTTTCACCATCGGAAATCCTGCGTCGGCAAGATGGCGTCGCAGCGCAGGGACGATATCGGCCGGGTCCACGCCGACCACGTAGCGCAGCTGGCAGTGGCAGCTCGCGCGCGGCGGAATCGCGTTGACCGGCTTGTCCGGATTGCCGCAGGTGAAGGCGAGCACTTCGAAGCTGGACCAGCCGAAAACGCGCTCGGCCGGCGTCAGATCCGGCTCGCCCCAGTCCGCATCGACTTTCGGGCCATCGGCGCCGCCGTCCACTTCCAGGCCCGAGAGCGCTTCGCGCACCGCAGGCGTGAGCGTGTCGGGGCGCCACTCCTTCAATTTGATCTCGCCCTTCGGCCCGGTGATGCTCGCCAGCGCGTGCGCGAGGATGATGCCCGGGTTGGCGAGCAGGCCGCCCCAGTTGCCGGAATGGTGGCCGCCTTCGCGCAGGTCGACAACGAGGTCCATGTTGAACGCGCCGCGCGAACCGAGGAACACGGTCGGTTGCCCTGGCTGCAGGCGCGGGCCATCGGAAGCGATCAGCACGTCTGCCTGCAGGCGATCCTTGTTTTCCCGGCAAAAATCCTTCAATCCGGGCGAACCGACTTCTTCGCCCGTTTCGATCAGGACCTTCAGGTTGAAGCCAAGCCTGCCGCGGGTTTCGATCGCCGCCGCCATGGCCGCCAGGTTGATCGAGTGCTGGCCCTTGTTGTCCGCGGTGCCCCGGCCGTAGAGCCGGTCGCCGTCGCGCTTCAGCACCCAGGGACTCAGCCCCGCTTGCCAGCTCGCATCCTGGCCGCGGATCACGTCGCCGTGGCCGTAGGAGAGCACCGTGGCCAGGGCGGGATCCTCGATGCGCTCGGCGACGAGCAACGGACCGTACTTGCCGTTTGGATTGGCGAAAATCCGGCAGCAGAAGCCAAGGCGCTCGAAGCTCGGCTGCATTTCCGCTGCCAAGTAGCGCGCAAGGTCCGCGGCGCGCTCCGGATTCTGGCTTTCAGTCGGGATGGCGACGCGGCGCGCGAGGTCGGCGAAAAATCCGCCCCCGTCGAAATATTTTTCTGCGCGGGCTATCGCCCCTTCCCGGCTCATGGCCGGGCGATTATCCCCCGGAATGCCGTCAGTGAGTCGCGACAGCGGGTTGCGTCAGCGCGACGCGGCGCGCTGGGATGCCCGGCCCCGGCGCGGTCACGCTGACCACACTGTGGCGGAAGGCATGCGCAAGCGCGGCGCCGTCGCGCTGCAGGCGAAACGATTGTCCCGCGCCCAGCACGTGGTCCTTGCAGCTGCCCTCTTCGGTCACCCAGATCTCGCCTTCGCGAACGTGGATCATGGCGCCGGCGCCGTCGTCTATGCGCAGCAGGCTGCCGCGCGGCATCGCGAGCGGGCCCTGCACAAAGCTGTCACGCACGGTTCTTCTCCTGGACCGAGTACTGGGTGATGGCGATGCCGGATCCGCCCATTTCCTCGGGGAGATCCTTGAGCTTGGTCACGCCGTCGATGATCGGCAGCACGGTTTCCTGGTAGTGCACGTGCAGGCCGGCGTTGAAAGGCAGCCCCGGGATCACCGCCGCGTAGACGTCGATGAGCTGCCATGCGGGATGCTCGGTGTAGATGTGGCCGCCGCAGTTCTTGCACCATTTGCGGTTGCTGCGCGGCGTCTTGCTGAAGCTGCCGATGCTCTCCGCGCCTTGGGTGACCTTCAATGCGTCGGGTTTCCAGAGCGTGAAGGCGTTTACCGGGGCCGCCGACCAGCGCCGGCAGGAATCGCAATGGCAATAGCCCATCGCGGCCGGTTCGCCGCTCATCGTGAACCGGATCGTGCCGCAGAAACATGCACCGCTGTAGCTTTTCATGGCTTCTTTCCCGGAGAAATGCGTGGGAAGAAGCTTGCGCGGCGCGCGTAACCGTCCGGCGTCGGGATTCCGCGGACTTGTTGCCTGTTTGTTTCAGCGAGCCGTCAGATGAGCGGCCAGGATCGGAAAGAATTGCGCCGGCTCGACCGGCTTGCGCACCAGCTTGAGCACGCCCGCGTCGCGCAGTTCCTCCGGCGACAGGTCCTCGGCATAGCCCGTGTAGAGGATCACCGGCAGGCCCGGGCGCAGGCGCCGCAGCACGCGCGCGAGCGCAAGGCCGGTCAGCTGAGGCATGGTCTGGTCGGTGATCACCAAGTCGAAGCGCTGCGGGTCGCGTGCCACCGCGTCGCGCGCGGCCGCGCCGTCGGCGAGCACGTCCACCTCCAGCCCCCAGCCGCCCAGCAGGTCGGCCATGAACTCGCGGATCGCCTGCTCGTCATCCACCACCAGCACGCGCCCCGAAAGCCTTGCGCGCGCGGTCGCTTGTGCGGCCGCGCGGCCCTCCGGCGGGACAGCCGTGCCGGGACCCGGTTCGGGCAACAGCACCTGGAACTTGGTGCGCTCGTTGGGCATGCTGTCGACGAGGATGTGGCCGCCGTGCTCGTGCACGATGCCATGCGCAAGCGACAATCCCATGCCGCTACCGCGCCCGACGTCCTTGGTGGAGAAGAAGGGCTCGAACATCCGGTCCATCACCTGCGGCTGGATGCCGGGACCCGTATCGCGTACCGACAGCTCGACGAAACGCCCGTCCACCTTCTGGCGGCAGGAGGCGCAGACCCCCCGGATGCGCGCGGCCTGCTTCAGCACGATGCGAATCGCCCCCATGCCGCCCATCGCATCGCGCGCGTTAATGCACAGATTGAGCACCACCTGCTCGATCTGGACCGGG
Source organism: Burkholderiales bacterium (assembly GCA_035499575.1). Lineage (GTDB taxonomy): Bacteria > Pseudomonadota > Gammaproteobacteria > Burkholderiales > SG8-39 > RBG-16-66-20. The sequence continues at coordinate 6,035 of DATJYN010000171.1, forward strand.
TCGAGCTCCATCGCCGGCACGGCGTTTTCGATGCTCAGGCGCAGGTCGATGGTCGAAGGCAGCGTGGAGCGCAACAGCTTGCTCGCGTCGTGCGCCAGGTCGGGCAGCGACACCATGCGGCGCGCGCCTCGCTGGCCCCGGCTGAAGGTGAGCATCTGCGCGATCAACTCGCGCGCGCGCTGCGCCGAGTGCTGCGCGCGCTCCAGGTACTTGCCCAGGCGCGCGTCGCCCAGTTCCGCCTGGCGCTCGGCGGCGAGCGAGAGGTTGCCGAGGATGCCCTGCAGGATGTTGTTGAAGTCGTGCGCAATACCGCCGGTGAGGTGCCCGATCGCCTCCATTTTCTGCGCCTGGCGCAACTGCGCCTCGAGCTGCGCGCGCTCGGATTCCGCTGCGCGCCGCTCGGTCGCCTCCTGGCCGATCTGCAGCACGTGCGGCTCGCCGCGATACTGGATCGGCACCAGGCGCACCTCGACGACGAAGCCGCGCCCGTCCTTGGCGCGGCCCTCGACCTCGAACTGCACCTGCTCGCCCGCCAGCGCGCGCCGGTGCAGCGCGATGCGGCTCTCGCGGTTCTCCGGCGCGCTGAAAGTCAGCCCGTCCTGGCCGACCACGTCGGCGCGCCGGTGGCCGCTCATCGCCTCGTAGGCGTGGTTCACGTCGACGATCTTGAAATTCGCGTCGCGCAGCACCAGCGCTTCGTCGATGGCGTTGAAGATCGCGCGGTACTGCTCCTCGCTGGCGCGCAGCCGCGCTTCGGCCGCGCGCCGCTCGGTGATGTCGCGGCCGATGTACAGCACGTGCGGCTTGTTGGCATAAGCCATCGGCACCGCGTACACGTCGAGGTAGAGCCGCGTGCCGTCCTTGCGCATCGCTCTCGTTTCCACATGCGCCGCTTCGCCTGCCAGTACGCGCCGATGCACCTCCAGCCGATTGCGATTGTCGTCCGGGTCGCGCAGCGTGAGTTCGATCGTGCCCAGAACCTCGTCGCGCGTGTAGCCGCTCAGGCGCTCGTAGGCCGGATTGACGTCGACGATGCGGAACTCTGCATCGCGCAGCACGAGCGCGTCGGCGGCCACGTTGAAGATCGCGCGGTACTGCTCTTCGCTGGCGCGCAGGCGATCCTCGGCCGCCTTGCGCTCGGTGATGTCGCGGCCGATATAAAGGACGTGCGGCCGACCCTCGTGCATCATCGGCACGCCGCGCAACTCGACCTGCACCATGCGGCCGTCGGGCGCCTGCGCCGGCGCCTCGAACTGGATCGGCTCGCCCGCGATGGCGCGTTGGTGCAGCGCGAACAGTCGCTCGCGCTCGGCCTGCGGGATCACCAGCAGCTGGTTCACCCCGACGACGTCCTCGCGGCGCAGCCGGGTGGCGTTGAGGAAAGCGGGGTTCACGTCGACGACGCGGTACTCCGCATCGCGCAGTATCAGGCTGTCGGCGGCCGCGTCGAACATCGCGCGGTACTGAGCTTCGCTCGCGCGCTGGCCGGCGCTTGCGCGCTCCCGCTCGAGCTCGGCGCCGATTCGCGCGGCAAAAATCTTCAGCATCGCCTCCACGAGCGGCTCGTTGGCGAGCGGCCGGCGCGACATGACGATCAGCAAGCCACCCGGGTGCCCGCCGGCGCGGTCAAGCGTCGCGCCCGCGTAGCTCTCGATGCGGTGCTCGCGCAGCAGCGCGTTGTCCGGGAAGAGGCGCCGCACGCCGTCGCGGTAGATCCGGAATTCGCGCCCGAGCGCGCTCTCGCAGGGAGTGCCGGCGAGGTCGTATTCCATGTTCTCACCGGCGCCGCCGTCGACATGCAGCGCGCGCGTGCGAAGGCGCGAGCGCTCGGGCTCCACGTATTCCGAGATCAAAGCGAATTCGACCCCGAGGATCGAAGCCAGCGACTCGAGCAGCTTCTCGTAAACCTGCTCGCCCTCGGCACTCGAAACTGCGAGCGCGGCGTCTCGCAGCCTGTCTTCCATCTCAGCCCGCGACGAACATGTAGCCGGCGCCGCGTACCGTGCGGATCGCCGCCGGCTTGGCCGGGTCGGACTCGATCTTGCGGCGCAGGCGCGCGATGCGGATGTCGATCGAGCGGTCGAACGGCTCCCACTCGCGGTTGCGCGTCAGCGTCAGCAGCTGGTCGCGCGACAGCACCCGGTTGGCGTTCTCCACGAACACGCGCAGCAGGTCGAATTCCATGCCGGTGATCGGCAGCTCGGCGCCCTGATCGTCCGAGAGCTGGTGCGTGTCGAGGTCGAGCGTGCAGCGGCCCACCTTGACGCGCTTCGCCGCGGGGACGGCAGCACGCTCGTCCGACCGCGCTCCGCTGCGGCGGAGCACGCTCTTCGTCCGCGCAAGCAGCTCGCGCAGGTCGAAAGGCTTGGCGAGATAGTCGTCGGCGCCGACTTCCAGGCCGACCACGCGGTCCACGACCTCGCCCGCACCGGTCACCATGATGATCGCCACGTTCCGGTTGGCGCGCAGCCAGCGCGTGAGCGCAAGACCGTCCTCGCCGGGCAGGTTGAGGTCGAGCAGCACCAGGTCCGGCGCCGCGACGGCAATCGCGGCGCGCATTTCCACGCCGTCGGCGGCGGCCGCCACCTCGAAACCGTGCTCGGACAGGTATTCCGCAGTCATTTCGCGGATACCGGCGTCGTCGTCGACGATGAGCACGCGCTGGGCCATGGCCGGCATGATACCTGCCGCATTCGTGGGGACGGTTGTCATGGCGACCATGCTAAGCGGAGCGGCGGATGAGCCGATTTCGGCCGCGTATTGCGCCTGTTTCAATCCCGTAACAGGCAACCCCGCTGTTACCAACCGATTCCGGAGGGACATCGGGCGAATACACGCCGCGCCCAGACTGCCTTCCTATCCCCTCCGGGGAAAATGCAAAAGGAGTCGGACCATGGAAGAAACCAGCGGCATCCACTTTCGCCGCATGCAGCTTCATGCGGGCTACGCGTTTTTCGAGGTGCCGGCCGGTCTGGCCGCAGCCGGCTGGCGAATCCTGTCGAGCTGGGGTGCGGCCCACCTGAGAAGGCGGCGCGAAGCCAGGCTGCGCGAGGAATTCCGCGGCATGAGCGACCATTTCCTGAAGGACATCGGCCTCACGCGCGGCGATATCGACCGGATGTTCCGGTGATCTCGCTGCGTCCGATCTGCGCCGGCGACGAGGCCGCGTTCCAGCAGTTCGTGCGCGGCCTGTCGCTCGAGTCGCGCCTGCACCGTTTCCTGCAGCCGCTGCGCGAGCTCGCGCCCGGGCAACTGGCCGCGCTGACGCAGCCCGACCAGTCGCGCCACGTCGCCATGGCAGCCGTGGACGGCGACGCCATCATCGGCGAGGGGCGCTACGTCGCGCTCGGCGACAGCGGTCGCGCCGAGTTCGCGATCGCCGTCACCGACGAGTGGCAGCGCAACGGCATAGGCGCCCGGCTGCTCGGCGCACTGATGGCCGCCGCTCGGCAGGCGGGCCTGGCGGCGCTGGAAGGCGAGGTGCTGCGCACCAACACCGCGATGCTCAAGTTCGTCGGGCGCGCAGGCTTCCGCATGAAAGCCTGCGAGGACGCGCGGCTGACCGTCGTGGAACGAAATCTCGTCGCCGCGCAAACCGGTTAAGCGATAATGCGGGGGTGAAGCGGGAAGCACCTCCGTCCGCCGACGCGATCACGATCCGCGGCGCCCGGCAGAATAACCTCAAGAATCTCACGCTCTCGATCCCGAATGGCGAGCTGGTGGTCGTCACCGGCGTGTCGGGTTCGGGCAAGTCCTCGCTCGTCTTCGACACGCTCTACGCCGAGGGGCAGCGGCGCTACGTGGAGACCTTCAGCCCCTACGCGCGCCAGTTCCTCGACCGCATGGACAAGCCGCAGGTGGACGCGATCGAGGGCATCCCGCCGGCGATCGCAATCGACCAGACCAACCCGGTGCGCACCTCGCGCTCCACCGTGGGCACGATGACCGAGCTGAACGACCACTTGAAGCTCCTGTTCGCGCGGGCATCGAAGCTGTTTTGCCGCGGCTGCGGCAAGCCGGTGGTGAGGGACACGACGGAGAGCGTTTACGGTTTTCTGAAAGGCAAGGAAAAGGTCGTCATTACCTTCCCGGTCGACATCCCGAAGAATTTCACCGAAAAGGAAGTTCTCCAGCTGCTGGAAGCGCAGGGCTATACGCGCATCCACGGGAAAACCAAGGACCGGCTGGAAGTCGTGCAGGACCGCCTGCGCATGGACGCGGCGGAGAAGGCGCGTGTCACCGACGCGCTCGAGGCCGCGATGAAGATCGGCCAGGGCAAGGTCAACGTCTGGCCCGAAGAAGGCAAGCCCTGGAAATTCTCCGCCAACCTGCATTGCGCCGACTGCGACATCAGCTACAGCGAACCCACGCCGGCGGCGTTCTCGTTCAACTCGCCGCTCGGCGCCTGCGACACCTGCCGGGGATTCGGCAGGGTCATCGGCGTTGATTTTGGCCTGGTTGTTCCGAATGAAAATCTTTCATTGAGAGAAGGCGCCGTCAAACCGTGGCAATCCCCGAGTTTCAGGGAATGCCAGGACGACCTGGTGAAGTACGCGAAGAAACGCGGCATTCCCCTGGACATTCCATTCAAGGACCTCAAGCCGGCCCATAGGACGTGGGTGCTGGAAGGCGAGCCGGAATGGGTAAGTTGGCGAAAATCCTGGCCCGGCATCTGGTACGGCGTGCGCCGCTTCTTCCAATGGCTTGAAAGTAAAGCGTACAAGATGCATATCCGGGTGCTGCTCTCGAAATACCGCGCCTACACGCCTTGCCAGACCTGCCACGGCACGCGCCTGAAGCCGGACGCGATGCTCTGGAAGATCGAAGGGAAGTCGATATACGACCTGATGCTGCTCCCGCTTTCCGGGGCGAGAATTTTCTTCGATGAACTTCGACTGCCCGCGCCGCTCGACGAAGCGACGGACCTGCTGCTCACGGAGATTCGCACCCGGCTGAAGTTCCTCGGCGACGTGGGCCTGGGCTACCTGACGCTGGACCGGCAGTCGCGCACGCTCTCGGGCGGCGAGGTACAGCGCATCAACCTCACGACCGCGCTCGGCACCTCGCTGGTGAACACCCTGTTCGTGCTGGACGAACCCTCGATCGGCCTGCACCCGCGCGACATGGGGCGCGTGATCGACGTCATGAGGCGCCTGCGCGATGCCGGCAATTCGCTGGTGGTGGTCGAGCACGACCCGCAGATCATGTTCGCGGCCGACCGCATCCTCGACATCGGACCCGGGCCGGGCGAGCGCGGCGGCGAGATCGCTTTCTTCGGTTCGCCCGCCGAACTGAGGCGGACGAACACGATTACCGCCGAATATTTTTCGGGCAGGAAGAAGGCGGGCGATTCGCCTGCCGTTTCCCGTTCGAGAAAGTTCCTGACGGTTGAAAAAGCAAGCCAGAACAATCTCAAGGATATCGACGTCGAGATCCCGCTCGACCGGCTGGTCTGCGTCACGGGCGTGTCGGGCTCGGGCAAGTCCACGCTGGTGCAGGACGTGCTGTATGCCGCCCTGCGCAAGGCCAAGGGCAAGCCCACCGAGCCGCCGGGCGCGCACAAGGCGCTGCGCGGCGCCGACGAGGTCGAAGACGTGGTGATGGTGGACCAGTCGCCGATCGGCAAGACCACCCGCTCCAACCCGGCCAGTTACGTGGGCGCTTTCGATTCGATCCGGAAAATCTTTGCCGGCCTGAAGGAATCGAAGCTGCGCAAATACACCCCGGGCACCTTCAGCTTCAACTCGGGCAACGGCCGCTGCCCGGCTTGCGGCGGCAACGGTTTCGAACACGTCGAGATGCAGTTCCTGTCGGACGTCTACCTGCGCTGCCCGGACTGCGACGGCAAGCGCTTCCGTGCGGAGATCCTGGAAATCAAGGCCGGCGGCAAATCCATCGCCGACGTCCTCGAGCTGACCGTGTCGGAAGCCCTCTACTTCTTCCGCCGCGAAGCGGAACTGGTCTCCCGGTTGCGGCCGTTGAAGGACGTCGGGCTGGACTACCTGCGACTCGGGCAGCCGGTGCCGACGCTCTCCGGCGGCGAGGCGCAGCGCCTGAAGCTTGCAGGCTACCTCGCGGAAGCCGGCGACGCCGAGACAAAGAAGCTGTTCCTGTTCGACGAGCCGACCACCGGCCTGCACTTCGACGACGTCGCCAAGCTGCTGCGCGCCTTCCGCCAGCTGCAGGACGCGGGCCACTCGCTGCTGGTGATCGAGCACAACCTGGACGTGATCCGCGCCTGCGACTGGATCATCGACCTCGGCCCCGAGGGCGGCGACGCCGGCGGCGCGATCGTGTGCACGGGGACGCCGGAAGAAGTGACCCGGCACCCGACCTCGCACACGGCCAAAGCGCTGAGGGATTACGAACTTTCTTTTTCTAAAAATCTTTCAGAAGAAAATGCGAAAGACAATTCGGGCAAATACCTCGGCAGCGCCATCCAGATCCACAAGGCCCGCGAGCACAACCTCAAGAACATCGACGTCGAGATCCCGCGCAACCGCTTCACCGTGATTACCGGCGTCTCCGGTTCGGGCAAATCCACCCTCGCTTTCGACATCCTGTTCTCGGAAGGCCAGCGTCGGTATCTCGAGTCGCTCAACGCCTACGCCCGCCAGTTCGTGCAGGGCGCCGCACGCCCCGACGTGGATGCGATCTTCGGCATCCCGCCGACGGTGGCGATCGAGCAGCGCACCAGCCGCGGCGGCAGGAAGAGCACCGTCGGCACGCTGACCGAGATCCACCACTTCCTGCGGCTCGCCTTCGTCAAGCTGGGTACGCAGTACTGCCCGGACTGCGAAGTGCCGATCGAGCCGCAGAGCGAAGACGCGATCGCGGCGAGGATATTGAAAGACTACCGGAACCAGGCCGTTACCCTGCTCGCGCCGCTGGTGGTAAACCGCAAGGGCGTCTACACCGAGCTCGCCAAGTGGGCGCGCAGCAAGGGCTATGCCCACCTGCGCGTGGACGGCAAGCTGCTGCCGGTGCGGCCGTTCCCCAGGATCGACCGCTTCAAGGAACACAGCATTGAGTTGCCCGTTTCGGTCTTGAAAATAGATCCCAAAAAAGAAAGCGAACTGCGAAAACAACTTTCCATTGCGCTTGAAATCGGCAAAGGCACGATGCAGGTTCTTGCCAAAAAACCTCAAGCCTTCTCCACCAAGCGCTCCTGCCCGTCCTGCGGGCGCGGCTTCGCGGAACTCGACCCGCGCCTGTTTTCCTACAACTCGCGCCACGGCTGGTGTCCCGCCTGCGTCGGCACCGGCCTGGAACTGAAGGACGTCGGCTGGGACGCCGAGCGTTCGCGCACCGGAACCGAGGACCACGTGCTCGATTCCTGGATCGAATGGCTGGCAGTGGACCAGCCCTGCCCCGCCTGCCATGGCAAGCGGCTGAACCCGGAAGCGCTGGCCGTGCAGTGGCAGGGACAGAGCATTGCGGACTATGGCGCCATGCCCATCCTGGATTTGTCTGCTTTCCTTGCCAGGATGGTTTTGAAAGGGCGGGAAAGCGAAATCGCCAAGGATCTCTTCGCGGAACTCGATAGCCGGCTCGATTTCCTGAAGCAGGTCGGACTCGGCTACCTGGCGATCGACCGCTCCGCGCCCACGCTCTCGGGTGGCGAGGCGCAGCGCATCCGCCTCGCGGCGCAATTAGGCTCCAACCTGCGCGGCGTCTGCTACATCCTCGACGAACCGACCATCGGCCTGCACCACCGCGACAACCAGATCCTGCTTGATGTGCTGGAAAAGCTGGAGGCCAAGGGCAACACGCTGGTGGTGGTCGAGCACGACGAGGACACCATCCGGCGCGCGCACCACGTCATCGATCTCGGGCCCGGCGCCGGCAAGCTGGGCGGCCACGTCATCGGCGCGGGCGACGCCGACGACCTGATGAAGCTGCCGGAATCGCTCACCGGCAGGTTCCTGCGGCAGCCGCTGAGGCATCCCCTGCAGCCACGTCGCGCCGTCAATTCGAAGTCTCCGGATTTGAAAATCCAGAAGGCGAAACTTCACAATCTCCAGGGCGTCGATGCGCGCATCCCGCTCAACCGCCTGGTCGTAGTCACCGGAGTGTCCGGCTCGGGCAAGTCGACGCTGGCGCGGGACGTGCTGTTCTCTTCCCTGCAGGAAAAGAAATTCATCGGCTGCAAGGGCGTTTCCGGCGCGAAGCAGGTCGACCGCGTGCTGGAAGTGGACCAGACGCCGATCGGCAAGACGCCGCGCTCCTGCCCGGCCACCTACGTCGGCTTCTGGGACGCGATCCGGCGCAATTTCGCCGACACGGCCGAGGCGAAGATGCGCGGCTGGTCGGCGAGCCGCTTCTCCTTCAACACCAAGGGCGGGCGCTGCGAAAGCTGCGAGGGCCAGGGCGTCAAGAAGATCGAGATGTCCTTCCTGCCCGACGTGAAGGTGGCCTGCGAAGCCTGCGGCGGCCGGCGCTTCAATCCTGAAACCCTCGCGACGCGCTGGCGCGAGAAGAACATCGGCGAGGTGCTGGCGATGAGCGTGGACGAAGCGGTGGAATTCTTCGCCGCGCATCCGTCCACGCACCGCGCGCTGCGCCTGATGCAGGACGTCGGCCTCGGCTACCTCACGCTCGGCCAGCAGAGCCCGACGCTGTCGGGCGGCGAGGCGCAGCGGCTGAAGCTGGTGACCGAGCTCGCCAAGACCAGCGCCGAACGCAAGACGCTCTACGTCCTCGACGAGCCCACGGTGGGGCTGCACATGGCGGACGTGGAAAAACTCATCCGCGTGCTGCACCGCCTCGTCGACGCCGGCAATTCGGTGGTGCTGATCGAGCACAACCTCGACGTCATCGCCGAAGCCGACTGGATCGTCGACCTTGGCCCCGAAGGCGGAGCGGCGGGCGGGCGCGTTGTTTTCCAGGGGCCGCCGGAACTGTCGCTGCACGGTGACAGCCACACTTGCCGCGCATTGGCTGCGTTTCTCGCGGAAAGGGGGAACTCGACGGCGGCGAAGCAGTCTGTACGGGCATGAGACTCCTCGCGCTCGCTCTGTCCTTCTTCCTCCTCTCCAGCGCTTCGGCGCAGGAACTGTCCCCCGACGAACTGGTCCGCAAAGTCACCGCGGACGTGCTCGATGCCATCAAGGCCGACAAGGACCTGCAGGCGGGCGACAAGAAGAAGGCGCTCGCGCTCGCCGAGCAGAAGATCCTGCCGCTGGTCGACTTCCGCGAGGCGGCGAAGCTTGCGACCGGCCGGGCCTGGCAAGGCGCCACGCCGGAGCAGCAGGACCGCATCGTCGCCGAGTTCCGCCGGATGCTGGTGCGCATCTACTCGAACGCCATCGGCATCTACCGCGGCCAGACCATGAAGGTACTGCCGGTGCGCATGGCATCCGGCGCGACCGAGGTCACCGTGCGCAATCAATATATCCGCGAAGGCCGCCCGCCGGTGCCGGTCGATTACGCCATGCACAAATTACCCGACGGCTGGAAAATCTACGATATCTCGGTGGATGGCGTGAGTCTGGTGCTCACCTACAAATCCGAGTTCGACCAGATCACGAAGACTTCAGGCGTCGACGGCCTGATCAAGCGCCTGATGGAGAAAAACGCCTAGTCCGGCGGGACCGGCAATCCGCCGGATTTATTTCGGATCCTTCACGCCGCCGTGGTGCGCGCATCCGGACGCGCCTTTCACCGTATGGCGGCCATCGGCACAACGGGTAATCACGGCCTGCCGCGCCTCGCGGCCCGTTGCCTTGACTTCGCGGCCGGCGTGGCGGATTTCTGCACCCGCCTCACGTTTGGTCTGGACGGCCTTGTCGGC
>DATJYN010000172.1:0-12584 GCA_035499575.1 Burkholderiales bacterium
CCGTGCAGCTGAGCGCCGGCGGCAAGACCCCGCTGGCCGAGTACTTCAACGACAAGGGCCAGTGGCCGGCGAAAGCCAGCGACGTGATGGGCAACCTGGCGGGCAAGTACGTCAGCATCATCACGCTGGGCGGCAACACCGCCGCGACGGGCACCATCAGCGTCGAGGCTCGCATGAAGGATGTCGGCATCAACGCCTCGATCACGCAGGGCACGCTCGACCTGACGTCCTCGGACGCGAAGCAGTGGAGCTGCACGGCCGGCAACCTCGGGCTGAAGTACCGCCCGGCGTCCTGCCGTTAATCTAGCCGTACTTGGTCGGGGCCGCCTTCGGGCGGCCCCTCCTCTCCTTCCAGCACAATTGACCACGGGTTTGCTCATGCAGAGGATTGCGCAAAAAGGCTTCACCCTGATCGAATTGATGATCGTGGTAGCGATCATCGGAATCCTGGCGGCCGTCGCCCTGCCGGCATACCAGGACTACATCGCGCGGGGACAGGTTTCCGAGGCGGTGCAACTGACCGCGGGCGGCAAGACCCCGCTAGCCGAGTACTTCAACGACAAAGGCATGTGGCCGGCCAAGGCTACAGACGTGATGGGAAATATCAGCGGCAAGTACGTCAGTGTTATCACGTTCGGCGGCGCCACCGCGACTACCGGTACGGTCAGCGTCGAAGCACGCATGAAAGATGCCGCAGTGAATGCATCCATCATGGGGCACACCCTGATCCTCACGACCAGCGACGCCAAGCAATTCAGCTGTACAAGCGGCAATATCGACCAGCGATACCGGCCGTCGTCCTGCCGGCCCTAATCGCGCCAGTCCGGGGCGACGGGCAGCTCCTGTAGGATCTTGCCCGTAAGGCGCCTTCGCTTCGCCGAGAACCATCTCGTCAGGCCGACGGCGTCCGTTGGCCCATATCAATGACTTCAAGTTTCGATGACGGCGGCGGGCCACATGGCTACTTCGCGGAACGCGTGCGTTCCGCGCCGGCGCTCGAACTGCTTGCGGCTACCCGGGAGGCGGTCAGCTTCGGTTACCGCTGCGGCGATCCCCAGGCCGTAAACCCGCACCTAGCGGGCGCGCTGCGCGAGAGCGGATTCCAGGCCGCACGAAGTTCGGACGTCGAAGGCCGGCATGCCATTCGCGTCGAAAGCGCGGATTGCGCACGGCAAACCGAAGCGGATGCGCTGCTCGCTGCGGCGATCACGCTTGGGGCGGTAGCCGCGAACGGCAGGCCGGTGCCTCCGGCGGTAACGGCATGCCTGTGCAGCGACGGACTGCCGATGTACGTCGGCTTTGCCGGCTTGTGGCGGCTCGAGTTGGGAGGCATGGAGATCGCCCGCCTGGGCCCGATGCTCGATGCCCGGGTCGCCCGGAATCCCGCGGACGCGGCAGCAATGATGGATATCGCGACGCTCCTATTCTTGACGCTGCTCCCTTCCAACCGGGCGATTGCATTCGCCACCCAGGCTCGCGCGCTCGAGCTCCAGCAGATCTTCCGGCTGCCCGCCTGGCGTGACGACAAACCTCTTCGCGTGCTGGTCCTCGCGAGCCCCGGCGACATGACAGCCAACACACACCTTGACTGCCTGGTGGAAGATTCTGCGGTGGAACTGCTGATGCTCTACGTGCGCGAGGGCCGGCCGCTACCGTCGCCGCTGCCTGATCACGACGCGGTCTTCGTGGCGATCGGCGAAGCCGCGGCAAATCGCCCGTTGCTCGAGCAGATCAGCCCGTTTGTGGCGTCCTCGCCCAAGCCCGTGCTGAACAGGCCGGAACGCATCTTGCTGCTGTCAAGGGACCGGGTCGCTGCGCTGCTGCAATCGCTGCCGGGAGTCGCGATGCCGGCCACTGAGCGCATTCGCAGGGAGACCCTTGATCAGATTGCCATCGGTGCCGCGGACCTGCCCGCGGGGCGATCCTTTCCCATCCTCGTCAGGCCTCTGGATTCCCAAGGCGGCAAGGGTTTGTCGAAACTCGACGACAACACCGCGCTTGCCGGCTATCTCGAAACTGCGGAGGAAACTGAATTCTTCGTCTCATCGTTCGTGGACTACAGCGGCGCGGACGGCTTGTTTCGCAAATACCGGGTGGTTGTCATCCGGGGACGGGCCATCGCCTGCCACATGGCGATCTCCAGCAACTGGATGATTCACTACATCAACGCCGACATGGACGCGAGCGCGGAGAAACGCGCCGAGGAGGCCGGCTTCATGGCGGACTTCGAAACCGGATTCGGAGCCCGTCACGCCGAGGCGCTGGCCGGCATCGATCGGCAGCTCGGCCTGGACTACTACGGCATCGACTGCGGCGAGACGCGCGATGGGCGGTTGCTTGTTTTCGAGGCCGACACCGCCATGCTCGTGCACGCCATGGACCCTGAAGACATCTATCCGTACAAGCGGCCCCAGATGCTCAAGCTGTTCAGCGCGTTCCAGAAAATGCTGGAAGCTGTTGCGCGATAGCCGCCAGCGGGTCAGTCCAGTCGCCGGGCCGACGCTGACGATAGAGCCGCATCGTCGGATACCAAGGGCAGTCTCCGCGGTCCATCAGCCATCTCCAGTCGGGCGCGAATTTGAGCAAGGTCCAGGTCGGCCTGGCCAGCGCCCCGGCCAGATGCGCGACGGCGGTATCGACGGAAATCACGAGGTCCAGGTTCGCCAGGGCGGCGGCGGCGTCGGAGAAGTCCGCCAACTCGCCGCTGAGGTCGAAGATGCGCATGCCCGCGGGGGCCTGGTCGATTTCTCGAGCGGCCGCCCCTTTCTGCAGGCTGTAGTAGTGGACGCCTGGAATGCCCGCAAGCGGCGCCATCGCCTTGAGCGGGATCGACTTGGCGCCGGCCGTCCGGTGCTTGGATTGGGAAGCCCAGACCAAGCCTACACGGCAAACGGCTCCGTCGCCGGCAAATTTCTCCTTCCAGCGCGCCGCCTTCGCAGCATCGGCGTGAAGGTAGGGAACGCGGACTGGAATCGTATCAAGGGTCGTGCCGAACAGATGGGGCAGACTCGGTAAGGGGCAATACACTTCAAACGCCGGCAGAGCTGCGCCGGACACGACCACCGCGGAAACGCCAGGCGCATCGCTGAACAGGCCGGCCAGTTCCGGTGCGCAACGCACCACCACTCGACCGCCGCGGTCCGCCGCCAGCGCCGCGTAGCGCAGAAACTGGATCGCATCGCCGAAGCCCTGTTCGCTGTCGAGAAGTATGGTTTTCCCGGCAAGCTCCGCGCCGTTCCATCGCACGAAGCCCCCCGCCGCCGCGGCGGCACCGTACTCCGGGTACCTCAGGCGCCATTCGTACTCGGGCCAACCCTCGGAAAATCGGCCGGCAAGCAGGAGTTGCATGCCGAGATTGACGTGCGCTTCAACGAGCTGCGGGTCGGCGGCGACCGCGCTCGCATAAGCGGCGGCCGCACCGGACACGTCGCCAGCTTCTTCGAGCAGGAACCCCAGGTTCAGGTGCGCGAGCGCGAACCCCGGCCTGTGCCGAAGCGCGGACCGATAGCACTCGATCGCCTGGCTCGTATCACCGGCGGCTAGCAGCGACGTGCCCAGGTTGAAGTGCGCCTCGGCAAGCCCGCCATCGAGCGTGAGTGCGCGGCGGAATTCCGCCATGGCCTCCTCCCGCCGGCCCAGGTCCCGGTATGCGCTGCCCAGGTTGTTGCGTCCCGGCGCGAATTCCGGAGCGAGCCGGACCGCCTCGAGGCAGCATTGCAACGCGGCCTCTTGCCTGCCCGCGAGGCGGAGCAGGTTGCCGAGATGGAGATGGATGTGCGCGGAATCCGGCTCAAGTGCCAGGGCGCGATAGAAGCTGCGCTCCGCCTCGTCGTAGCGCCCAGCCTGCTGCTGCGCCAGCGCCGCTTGCACCAGCACGGCCGACTGGTCAACGACTGCCGGCGGCGTACTCCGCAGGAGTTTTCCCAGCCAATTCAGCATCTGGGGTCAAGGGACGTAGCCCGGAATCCTCGATTCGTCGACGTCGTCGATCTGTTCCTTGTCCAGGAACAACTCGGCATAGCGCCGGTAGACCTTCTTGCGCACGAAGACGTCGAACAGATCTGGGTCGACGTGGCCGTTGAGTCTCATCTTGCCCAGGATCTCGAGGGACTCCGACAGCGTCTTGCCCTTCTTGTACGGGCGGTCCTTGGCGGTAAGCGCCTCGAAGATGTCGGCGATGCCCATCACGCGCGCCTGCACCGACATCTGCTCGCGCTTCAGCCCCTTCGGGTAGCCCTTGCCGTCCATGCGCTCGTGGTGCCCGCCGGCATACTCCGGGACGTTCGTGAGATGCCGCGGCCAGGGCAGCGCCTCCAGCATCTTGATGGTCGCCACGATATGGTGGTTGATCACCTGCCGCTCGTCGACGGTCAGCGTGCCGGCGCGGATCGTGAGATTCTTGAGCTCGTCCTCGCTCAAAAAATTTGCCTCGTGGCCCGAAATGTCGGTCCATTTGTAGCGGGCGATCGACCTGACGCGCTCGATGTCGGCTTCCCGCATCGTTTCTCCGCCTACGTTGCTGGCCCGCAGGAAGGCGCGGTCATCGTCTAGACGTCGCAGGCGCTCGCGATGCCTGGCATCGGCCGCATCGTGCTCGGATCGCTGCGCCCCGTGCGCGACCAGCAGTGCCTTATCCTTTAGCAGCTCGATCTCGGCATCGCGCTTGAGAACTTCGAAGCGCGTGTCGATCATGTGGACCCGGTCGAAGATGGTCTCGAGCTTGGTCGCCTTGTCCACCACGTGGACAGGTGTCGTCACCTTGCCGCAATCGTGCAGCAGTCCGGCAATCTTCAGTTCGTAGCGATCCTTGTCGTTCATCGAAAAGGCCGCGAGCGGGCCTTCCCGCATCTCATCCACCGCTTCGGCAAGCATCATCGTCAGTTGCGGCACGCGCTGGCAATGGCCGCCCGTATAGGGTGACTTCTCGTCGATCGCGGTGTTCATCAAGTTGATGAACGACTCGAAGAGCTCCTCCAGCTGGATGATCAGCATCCGGTTGGTAAGCGCAATGGCGGCCTGCGATGCGAGCGATTCCGCGAGGCGCTGGTCGGACGCCGAGAACGGCACGATCTCGCCGGTCTTCGGGTGCTGCGCGTTGATGAGCTGCAGCACGCCGATTGTCTCGTTCTCGTGGTTCTTCATCGGCACCGTCAGGAACGATTTCGAGCGATAGCCGGTCTTCTTGTCGAAGTTGCGCGTACCAGAGAAGTCGAAACCTTCGGCGGTGTAGGCGTCCGGGATGTTGACCGTCTTGCCGGTCAACGCAGCATGGGCGGCCACCATGGCATGGTTGGGCTTGCCGTCCTTGCCCATCAGGTGGATCGGGTAAAAGGGCACCGGCGTGCCAGTGGTGCCGCCCAGGTAATACTGCAGCGAGGTCGTGCGAACGATCTCGAAACGCAGCGTCTTGTCGTCGGTAATCCTGTAGAGCGTGCCGCCGTCGGCCCGCGTAATGGTCTTGGCGGCGGCGAGGATGCTTTCCAGCAGGCGATTGATGTCTCGCTCGGCGGATAGCGAAGCGCCGATGGCGTTGAGCTGCTCAAGCCGCTGGCCGAGGTCTTCCCCGGCCTCGGCGGCGGCAATCAGCCTCAGGCCCTGCGTGGATTCCGCGGTCGAGCCGCTCATGGGCGCCTTGGCCCCGCGGTTACTTGATGCAGACCGAACGCACTTCCTTGATACCGGTAACGCCCGACAGGCACTTCTCCATGCCGTCCTGCTTCAAGGTGCGCATGCCGCCCTCGAGCGCGACCGCGAGCATTTCGGCGACGCGGGCCTTCTCTGCAATCAGCTTCTTGAGCGGATCGGTTGCGATCAGCAACTCGTGCAGGCCGCAGCGGCCCTTCCACCCGCTTCCACCGCACTTGTCGCAGCCGACAGCCTTGTAGAAGGTAAGCTGTCCCTTGTCGTTGCCGTACTGTTTCACCCAGCCGCGATAGACGTTCTCCATCGCAGACTTCGGGTCCTTCTTGAACGTCGAGGTGTTCTGCAACTCGTCGCAGTACTCCTGCAGGAATGACTTGATTTCCGCACCCTCCGGGTTGTAGGGCTCCTTGCAGGAGCACAGCCGCCGCGCGAGGCGTTGCGCCAGGATACCGAGCAGGGCGTCAGAGAAGTTGAATGGATCCATGCCCATATCGAGCAAGCGGATAATCGACTCCGGCGCTGAGTTGGTGTGCAGCGTGGCGAATACCAAGTGGCCGGTCAGCGAGGCTTCGATGCCGGTACCCGTGGTTTCCTTGTCGCGCATCTCGCCGACCATGATGATGTCCGGGTCCGCGCGCAGGAATGCCTTCATCACCGCCGCGAAGTCGAGTCCTGCCTTCTTGTTCACCTGCACCTGGCGCAGGCCCTTCTGCGTGATTTCGACCGGATCCTCGGCGGTCCAGATTTTCGTGTCGGGCGTGTTCAGGTACTTGAGCACCGAGTGCAGCGTGGTGGTCTTGCCCGAGCCCGTGGGACCGCAGACGAAGAACAGGCCGTAGGGCTTGCCGACCGCCTTCTGCAACTCCTCGAGGTTGTATGTCGAGAAGCCCATTTTCTCCAGCGGAATCGGCTCGCCCGCGGCGAGGATCCGCATGACCACGTCTTCCACGCCGCCCGCGGTCGGGATGGTGGCGACTCGCAGTTCGATGTCGAGCGGGCCGAATTTCTTGAACTTGATCTTGCCGTCCTGGGGCTTTCTCTTTTCCGAGATGTCCAGGTCGCACATGATCTTGAGGCGCGCCGCGAGCGCCGCCCGATAGCTGGCAGGCACCTCGATGTACGGCTGCAGGTTGCCGTCCCTGCGGAAACGGATTTCCGTCTTCGCCTTGCCGGGATAGGGCTCGATGTGGATATCCGAGACGCCCTGGTTATAGGCGTCGATGATGATCTTGTTGACGAGCTTCACCAGTTCGTTGTCGGCGGCGGCCGAGACATCGTCCTGATCGGAACCTTCGGCGGCTTCTCCAGATTCCTCGTCGCCCATGCCCGCCAGCATGTCGCCGATGTCGCCGGTGTCCGCCGCCTCGGCGCCGTAGAACTGGTTGACGGTTTCCTTGAATTCCTTCTGCGTGGTGACCTTGTAGATCAGCTTCGACTTCGGGAACACGTTGGAAGCAATGCGCGAACTGCGGATCCGCTCCGGGTCCAGGCACAGCACGCTGAGGCCTTCCTTGGCTTCGTCGACCGGCAGCCACAGGTTCCCCTCGACGTATTCGCGCTTAAGGTTCTTCAGCAGATCCATCGGCTTCACGCGGTCGGGCTTGAACGGCTCGTAGGGCACGCCGAAGAACTTCGACAGCGCCGCGCCGATCGCAGGGATCTTCACCTGGAATTCGTCGGTGAGCACGTTCTCGATGTCGATCGCCTTCTTGCGGGCCTGGCGCGAGGCGAGCTCGAACTCGCCGGCCGACAGCACCGCATCGGAGATCAGGTAGTCGTACTTGGTTTTGACCAGCTGCGGCTTCTGCCGCTGCCTGAAGGCGATGGCAAGCGTCTGCGCGAGTTCGTTGACGCCCTCTTCGGTAAGCGGCCCGAAGGGCACGCCCGCCTTGTTGTTGATGATCTGGATCACGCCGATCAGATCCGCTCCGCCTTGCTCCACGATCGGCGCCAGCAGCTGCTGCTTGGTACGGTAGCCGGTGCGCTTGTCGACCTCCTGCAGGAAGCGCAGGTTCGGATTGATCGTCTTCAGTTCGGCTTCGTCGTAGCAGTCCTTGATGTTCACCAGCTTGCGCGATAGCGCGGCATAGCCGGCGATCGAATGCTCCGCGATCGGCAGCTTGAGGTCCTTGAACGAGTTCAGGCCGGTCTTGACTTTGGAGACGATGGACTGCTTGTCCTCGCCGACGGAGTAGATCGTGAGCCGGTCGGCATTGAACAGCTGGCAGATGTCAGCGCTCACCTCGAGCATGATCTCGTCGATGTTGCTGGTAGCGTGGATCTTGTTCGTGACCAGCTGCAACTGTTTCTGGAACGCGAGCCGGAGGTTGACGTCCGTCTGCGTCGCCGCTGGATGACTGAGTACTGCGCTCATTCGTTTCTCCCGTTCGAGGGTAGGCTATCGCAGCCCCGGGCAGAAGGCCATTCTACACCCACCCCCATGATTATTAACAGGCTTTTGCATGGTCTGGCGAGCACGCTGGTCGGTCAGCGCCCGCGGCCGGCGGCCCACAGGCCGCCCTGCAGCAGGCACACCCGGAAACCGCGCTGTGCGAACAGGAAGGCGGCCGCGGAACTGCGCCGGCCGCTCTGGCAGTAGACGATGTATTCGCGCGCCGCATCGAGCGCGGGGAAGCTGTTACGCACTTCGTTCAGCGGCACGTTGATTGCGCCCGCCAGCCGGTCATAGCGGTATTCGGACGGGTAGCGCACGTCCAACCAGGCCGCCCCGTCGCCGACGCGCCGCAGCCCTTCAGCGTAGCCCACCCGCTGCAGCAGCGGTTCGCCAAGCAGTTCCTTGAAATCCTTCTTGCCGAGCCGTAGCAGCCTGCCGTCGGAGGACAGGATCACCGTGGCGTTGCGGCGCGCGTCCGAGGCGAGCGCTTCTTCGCCGAACGCGTCGCCAGCCTTGAGCTCCGCCAGTGCCATGCGCACGCCGCCTATTGCGCGTTCAACCTGGCAACGCCCCGATTCGATGACGTAGTAGTAGTCGCCCTCTTCGCCTTCGCGAATCAGGACATCCCCCCGCTTGGCATCGATGCGCTCGAAGCGCGCCAGCAAATCCTCGACGCGCGCGGGCGGAAGCCTCGCGAACACGCCGTGGCGAAGATTGGCAAGTGAGAAGATGCTGCGGGATACCCGCACCGCGGTCTCGCCCCCGGGAACCTGGTCAAAGGTCACCATGAGGTCGAGCTCCTCGTCGTCCAGGCTGATTAGTTCGGCATCGCTGATGGCGCGCGCACGCGCCACGGGCGTCGCGCGCCGGTTTAGCGGCAGGCGGCCGTCGCCGGTGCCGCCGACCACTACCAGGGTGCCGCCGCCCTCGAACATCAGCAAGACTTCGCCGCGCAGCAGGAATACGGAGCGGCCCGAGCCCTTGCGAGCGGCCAGTGGATCGCTGCCGCGCGCGGCGCGCTCTACCGTCGAGACCTCGGCCAGTTCGCGCAGGCGCACGTTTGAAAGCGCACCCAGTGGCGCCAGGATCGCTAGCTGCTCCGGGGTAGCGCGCTGCACCGGCGGCCCTTGCGGGTTCACAGCCTTAGAACTCGAATACCTGGCCGTTCTGCAGCATCCGCGGCCGGTGGCGGCGCGCGCCTTCCTCGATCTCCTGCATCGTGAGCTCGATCTCGCCGGGTTTCAGGTGCGTGATCCAGATTTCAGGGTCGAGGTCCAGCTTCGCCAGTTCTTCGGCGAGCATCGACGGACAGAGGTGCTTCGAGACTTCGGCCAGCTGGCGTTCCTTGTTCGAGAATGCAGTCTCGACGATCAGGACTTTCAGGTTGCCGATGCCGTTGACGGCGTTCCAGAGTTCGTCATTCGGCCCGGTGTCGCCCGAAAACACCAGGCTGCCGGTGCCGCTGTCGAGGTGGTAGCCGATTGCCGGCACCGTGTGGACAGCCGGCAGCGGCGTGAACGTCCGTCCGCCCACACTCACGCCGCGCCCAAGTTCGACCTCCTCGTAGCGCATGAACGGCGCCTCTGCAGTCGGGATTTCGGTGAAATCCGGCCAGATCGCCCAGTTGAACAGGTGGTTGCGCAGGATCTCGATGGTCGCCGCCGTAGCGTGCAACGTCAGCGGCCGCGCGCGCATGCCACCAACCGTATCGACCAGGAAAGGGATCGACGCGACGTGATCCAGGTGCGAATGGGTGATGAAAATATGGTCGATCTGTGTGAGTTCCGCCAGCGACAGGTCGCCGACGCCTGTACCAGCGTCGATCAGCACGTCGTTGTCCACCAGGAACGAGGTCGTCCTCAGGTGGCGCCCACCGATCCCGCCGGAACATCCGAGTACGCGAAGCCGCATCGGCCTATTTTGCCCGACCGCGCGAACCTCGGGGGTTCAGGACTTGTGGAAGAACTCCATCTTGATGCCCGCGATCTCGACCAGGTCGTGGTCCTTGAGCGCGTGCGGCGCGGAACCGATCGGCTGGCCGTTGACCGTCGGGCGCTGCGCGCCTTCTACGTGGGTGATGAAGTAGCCCTGCGGGCGGCGCGTCAGCACCGCCACCTGCACGCCAGGCTTGCCTAGCGTAGTCAGGGGCTTCGACAGTTCGAGTTCCTTGCCGGCATTGCCGCCGGACAGCAGCTGGATGGCCCCAAGCGGCTGCGCGGGTTTTGGAGCCGCCGCTGCTGGCGTAGCCGCAGGTGCCGCAGCGGCGATGGATGCCGCGGCCGGGGCGGCCGGTTTCTCGCCGATGCCTGCGGCTTGAGCAGCCTGGCCGGTCGCCTGGATGGCAGCCTGGCGTGCGGCCTGCGCGGCCTGCGCGCCACCCATGCCGGCAGCCTTTGCCTGCTCCGCAGCGGCCTTCATCGCCGAAGGACGCAGCACCATCGTCTTTTCGAAATCCGCGGCGGCGGCGGCCGGCTGGGCCCCCGCTTCCTGGATGAATTTGAGCTTGTACTTGCCCAGCTCGATGACGTCATTGTTCTGCAGGAAATGCTTCTTGACCGGGTTGCCGTTGACCAGGGTGCCGTTGGTGCTGCCCAGGTCCTCCATGAACGAGTCGTTCAGGATGGTCACGATCACGGCGTGCTCGCCGCTCACCGCCAGGTTGTCGATCTGGATGTCGTTGTGCGCCTTGCGGCCGATGGTGGTGCGTTCCTTGGAGAGGGGGATCTCCTTGAGGACCAGGCCATCCATGCTGAGTATCAGTTTCGCCATCGCCGATCCCTGACGTTATTTAAACAAGCCAAAAAAGCCGCGAGGGGCGGGGTATTCCCGCAGGACGCGGACGAGTATAACCGATACGTTGTCCTTACCCCCGTTGTCGTTGGCCATCTGCACCAGCTGCTGGGCGGCGAGCTTCAGGTTGCCGCCCAGCGCCTGCAGCGTCATGCCCATGTCCTCGTCGTCCACCATGTCGCACAAGCCGTCCGAGCAGAGCAGGTAGACGTCGCCCGGCTTGGTGGGGTATTCCTTGATTTCCGGCTCGACCGTCGGGTCGATGCCGAGCGCCTTGGTGACCAGGTTCTTGTGCTGGGCGTGCTTGGCCTGCTCCGCCGTAATGATGCCGCTGTCAATCTGCTCCTGCAGCAGCGAATGGTCGCGCGTCACCTGCGAGAACTTGCCGTCGCGGAGCATGTACAGGCGCGAGTCGCCGAGGTGCCCGACGGTCATCTTGTTGTCGTAGAACAGGCATACCACGAGCGTCGTGCCCATGCCCGCGTACTGCGGCTGGCTCTGCGCCGCCTGGTAGATCGAGGTGTTCGCCTTCAGTACCTGCTCGCGGATCATGCGCGCGGCAACCGGCGCCTTGGTCTCCTCGTCGATCTGGAACGGCTTCACCTTGGTGAGCAGTTGCTGGATCTCGGTCGTGATCACCGTGGTAGCCATGCCGCTGGCGACTTCACCGGCGTTGTAGCCGCCCATGCCGTCGGCCAGGACCACCAGCCCGTTCACCGCATCCGAGGCGATCGAATCCTCGTTGTGCGAACGGACCATGCCCGGATCGGTGCAACTGGCGATCTCGAGAATCTGGCTGTAGTTCATCCGATTCTCAGGAAAACGACTTTCGTCATGCGGCGATCCGAGCTCCCCGAATACTTGTGCTGGTTGGGCGGACTTGCAGCGCAAAAATTTTACGCCAGCCCCGTGCCCCCGCAGGCGGCAGTCCAAGACGTGCGCTTCCCCCTAGGAAAACAGCTCCCTATCCCGCATTTTTGCAGTTAATTGTCAGCTACGTCAAATATTTGGGCGCGCCGGGGCCTCCGCCCGCGCACCCGGATGGGGAGAGGTTCGGTGTACTCAGGAACCGAGCAACTGCCCGGCTTTGACGGCCCCTGAGGCCATTAGGTCGGCGGCAGCGACCTTCTTGCCGTCGCCCAGCTTGGCGCGCAGCACCTCGATACGGCCGCCCTGGGCCGTAACCTGGAAGCTGGCGGTCGTACATTCAACGATTTCGCCGATTTTGCCCTTGACGGCTCCAAAGGTGCGTACGGAGTGCTTTTTGCAGTCGAATACCTGCAGCTTGATGCCGTTCAGCGTGGTCCAGGCGCCCGGCGCGGGGTTGCAGCCTCGGATCAGGTTGTACACCACGTCGACTTGGTTCGCCCAGTTGATACGGGACTCGGCCTCGCGGAACCAACCTTCATAGGTCGCCTGCGATTCGTCCTGCACCTGCTCGCGATGCTTGCCGGCGACCACCAGGTCAGCGGCTTCCAGCATTGCCTGCACCCCCATCGGGAACAGCCGGTCGAAATACACCGTGCCCAGTGTGTCGTCCGGCCCGATGCGGGTCTCCTTCTGCAAGATCACCGGACCCTCATCCAGCCCGTCATTGGGGCGGAAGATGGTCAAGCCGGTCTTGGTCTCGCCGCGCGATATAGGCCAATTGATGGAACTCGGGCCGCGGTACTTGGGCAGCAGCGACGGGTGGTATTGGATGGTGCCGTGCCTCGGAATGTTGACGAAGTCCTGGGGCGCGAACTGCAGCACGAAG
>DATJYN010000173.1:0-6114 GCA_035499575.1 Burkholderiales bacterium
CGTCGAGCAGTCGGGCGAGGCCCGCTTCCTCTTCTTCTCGATTCCGATCGAAGCGACGCTGACTTCGACCGAGCGCCCGCCGCATGCGATCGAGGCCCGACTTCTGCGCGGCAACCTGAAACGCCTGGAAGGGGCCTACCGCATCGAGCCGCGGGCCGACGGTCGCAGCCTGCTGAGCTGGCGCGGCGTCATCCAGGCCGAGACGATGCCGCCGCTGTTCGGCGAGATGCTGCTGCGCGTAAGCATCGAGGACCAGTTCCGCGGCATGGTGCGCGAGATCGAGCGGCGCGAGGGCGTGCGGCGCGCGCCCAAGGCGGAGCAGGAGCGCGCGAAGTGATCGCCGGCCTGCGCGTCGTCACGCTGAACATCCACAAGGGACTGTCGCAGTTCAACAGCCGCATGGTGATCCACGAGCTGCGCGAAGGCCTGCGCCTGCTGCGGCCGGACCTCGTGTTCCTGCAGGAGGTCGCCGGCCTGAACCGGCGCCACGCGCTGCGCTTCGAGGCATGGCCGGAGGCGCAGCATGAATTCCTCGCCGGCGGCGAGCTGGAACACGTCTACGGCCGCAACCGCGTGCACTAGCACGGCCACTACGGCAACGCGCTGCTGTCGCGTTTCCCGATCCTGTCCTCGGAAAACGAGGACATCTCGGATCACCGTTTCGAGCGGCGCGGGCTGCTCCACACGGTGGTCAAGGTGCCGGGCTGGAAACGCAACCTGCACTGCCTCTGCGTGCACCTGTCGCTGCACGAGCGCGGCCGGCGCCGGCAGCTGGAAGCGATTGCTGCGCGCCTGGACGCGCTCGCCGACAAGCGGCTGCCGGTCATCCTCGCCGGCGATTTCAACGACTGGCGCCAGCGCGCGAGCCTGGTTCTTGAAAAAAGCCTCGGCATGACCGAGGTTTCGGTGGCAGCGGGCGGGCGGCATGGCCGCACCTTTCCGAGCATGCTGCCGCTGCTCCACCTGGACCGCATCTACGTACGCGGCTTCGGCGTCCTGCGCTCGCAAGTGCACCGCGGCCCGCCCTGGTCGCTGCTGTCGGACCACCTGGCGCTGAGCGCGGAGCTGGAGCGTGCTTGAGTTCGTCGCCGGGAATCACCTCGCGCTGCTGAAGAACGGCGAGCAGTATTTTCCGGCACTGGTGGCCGCGATCGATGCGGCCAAGTCGGAAGTGTTCCTGCAGACCTACATCTTCGCCGACGACGAGACCGGCAGTCTGGTGGCCGACGCGCTGGCGCGCGCCGCGGCGCGCGGCGTCGCCACGCACTTGCTGGTCGATGGATTCGGCGCGCGCGCTTTCGCGCCGCGATTCCGCGACATGCTCGCAGCGGCTGGCGCGGAAGTACTGGTGTTCCGCCCGCAAGTCAGTCCCTGGCCGTTCTGGAAGCAGCGCAGCCGCCTGCGCCGGATGCATCGCAAGCTCACGAGCATCGATGGCACGGTGGCCTTTGTCGGCGGCATCAACGTCGTGGATGATTTGGAATCGCCCGAGCCGGGCTACCCGCGCTACGACTACGCGGTCAGGATTGAAGGGCCGCTTGCCGCGCAGGCGCGCACGGCGGCGGCGCGGCTATGGACGCGGGTGGCGTGGGCAACCTTTGGCCGGCGCTGGCGCCGCTGGCCGGGTTTCACGATGTTTACCGGGCGTGCGCCGGCGCCGCGCGCGCCTCAGGGCTCGCCGCAAGCGGGCAGCCAGCGCGCTGCGCTGGTGCTGCGCGACAGCCTGCGGCACCGGCGCGACATCGAGCAGGCCTACCTCGAGCAGATCCACGCTGCGCGCTCGGAAGTGGTCATCGCCAACGCGTATTTTTTCCCGACGCGAAAATTCCGGCACGCGCTGGCGAGCGCGGCGAGGCGAGGCGTGATCGTCACGCTGCTGCTGCAGGGGAAGGCGGACCATCCGCTGCAGCACTACGCAGCGCGTGCGCTGTACCGTTCGCTGCTGGCCGCGGGAATCCGCATCTACGAGTACCACCCAAGCTTGCTGCATGCAAAGGTGGCGGTGTTCGATGGGCGCGTGGCGACGGTGGGGTCGTCCAACATCGATCCGCTCAGCCTGGGCATGGCGCAGGAGGCCAATGCTTTCGTGGACGACCGGGAATTTGCGGCGAGGCTGCGCGCCAGCCTGCACGAGGCGATCGAGCAGGGTTCGCGCGCGGTGCCGCGGAACTACTGGCAGCGCCTGTCTTTCCGCCTTAAGGCGCGCGTCTGGCTGAGCTACCGCCTTGCGCGGATGGTGATGACGATCTACCGCATCGACAGCCTGCGGTAGATCGGCGATTGCCGGCTACTTCCTGCTCTTGTCGACCTGGTTGCCGATCACGCCGCCGACCGCGGCGCCGCCGACCGTGCCGATCGCGCTACCGCCGGTGAGGAGCGCACCACCCACCGCACCGATGCCGGCGCCGATGGCGGTGTTCTTGTCGCGCGTCGACATATCAGCGCAACCGCCGACGCCAATCAGCATCGCCGCAATGACTGCGACCGCCGCGAACCTGCTCGTTGCTTTCATTTGAACGCCTCCGTTCAACACATGTAAGAGTTGGACTACCCCTGTGTTGGCGGGTTCAGCGTGCGTGTGTCGCTGCCAACCGACACCGCAGCTCAGGTGGCGGTTTTCCCCGGAGGACGGCGCCGGAACATGGCCCAGCCTTCCATCGTCATCACGATCTCGCCGCGCTGATTGACCGCCTCAGAGCGGGATTGCAGCAGGCCGATCCCGGGTTTGCTCTCGGAAATTCGCGCCGCCATGGGCACTCGCCGGTAGGTAATGGTGTCGCCGGCGCGAACCGGCACGAGCCAGCGGATGTTGTCCAGACCCGGCGAGCCGAGGCTGGCCGAGCGGTTGACGTATTTGTCGACCATCAGCCGCATGCCGACCGAGCAGGTATGCCAGCCGCTCGCGATCAGGCCCTTGAAGAAGGATTGCTTCGCGGCCGCCGGGTCGACGTGGAAGGGCTGCGGGTCGAACTGGCGCGCGAAGGCGATGATTTCCTCCTCCGTGAACGTGTGGCTGCCGATTTCCACGATGCCGGCGTTCTGCAGGTCTTCCCAATAGAGCAGGTCGTCGCTTTGCGCCATATTTTCAGAGTGTAATATGGCCCGCGCGATGGACGAGATCGTTGCGCGCAGCATGGCGAAATGGCCGGATGTGCCGGACGTCTACGGCTGGCTATCCCTCGACCGGCGCGGCAACTGGCTCCTGCAGCGGCAGAAAATCGGCAACCGGGCGCTGCGCGATTTCATTTCACGCAATTACCAGCCCGACGCCCGCGGCCGCTGGTACTTCCAGAACGGCCCGCAGCGCGTGTTCGTGCAGCTCGCCTACACGCCGCTGGTTGTCCACCACGAAGGTGAAGCGCTCTATGACCATTGCGGCCGGCCGTTCGAAGCCCTGCAGGCCTATCTGGATGAAGAGGGCTGCCTGTTAATGGCGGGGAAGCCCGGGATCGGACTCCTGGACGACCGGGATCTGGCCCGTTACTCGGAGCGGGCCGGGGAACTGCCCTCCATAGCCAGCGGGAGCCTGCCGGAGCGCTTCGGATTTGTCGGAAATCCAGCCCCATAATCCTTGCGCCGCGCCAAAAACCTCTTTATAATCCGGCCTCTTTTTTGCACCCCTGGGCGGCTACGCGTGCAGCTGACGTGGTCGCCCGGTTCGTTTCTGGAAACGGAAAACAAGCGAAAACATGCCTACCGTCAATCAGTTAATGCGCCATGGGCGCGGCGCCAAGAAGGAAAAATCGAAGGTGCCTGCGCTGGCCGGATCCCCCCAAAAGCGGGGCGTCTGCACGCGCGTTTATACGACCACCCCCAAAAAGCCAAATTCGGCGCTGCGCAAGGTCGCGAAAGTACGCCTCACCAACGGCTTCGAGGTGATCGGCTACATCGGCGGCGAAGGCCACAACCTGCAGGAGCACTCGGTGGTGCTGATCCGCGGCGGCCGGGTGAAGGACTTGCCGGGCGTGCGCTACCACATCGTGCGCGGCTCGCTCGACACGCAGGGCGTCAAGGATCGCAAGCAGGCGCGCTCGAAGTACGGCGCCAAGATGGCGAAGTCGGCCTAACAGGATAGAAGAGAACACGCATGCCACGCCGCAGAGAAGTTCCGAAACGCGAGATCCTTCCCGATCCGAAATTCGCCAACGTCGAGCTGGCGAAGTTCATGAACGTGCTGATGACGCGCGGCAAGAAGTCGATTGCCGAGCACATCGTGTACGGCGCGCTCGAGATGATCAAGTCGAAATCCGGCAAGGACCCGATCGAGGTGTTCTCGCAGGCGGTGCAGAACGTCAAGCCGGTGGTCGAAGTGAAGAGCCGGCGCGTCGGCGGCGCCAATTACCAGGTCCCGGTCGAAGTGCGCCCGGTGCGGCGCGTCGCCCTTTCGATGCGCTGGATCCGCGAGGCG
The DNA here is from genome assembly GCA_035499575.1 of Burkholderiales bacterium. Classification (GTDB taxonomy): domain Bacteria; phylum Pseudomonadota; class Gammaproteobacteria; order Burkholderiales; family SG8-39; genus RBG-16-66-20. The sequence continues at coordinate 4,409 of DATJYN010000173.1, forward strand.
GCGCAGAAACGCGGCGAGAAGTCGATGACCGCGCGCCTGGCGGGCGAACTCGCGGAAGCGGCCGAGGGCCGCGGCGGCGCGATGAAGAAACGCGAGGAAGTGCACCGCATGGCGGAGGCCAACAAGGCCTTCTCGCACTACAGGTTCTAAGGAATCGTAAGGAATATGAGCGTGGCACGCAAAACTCCCATCGAGCGCTATCGCAACATCGGCATCAGCGCGCACATCGACGCGGGTAAAACCACGACCACGGAGCGCATCCTGTTTTACACGGGCGTCAACCATAAGATCGGCGAGGTGCACGACGGCGCCGCGACGATGGACTGGATGGAGCAGGAGCAGGAGCGCGGCATCACCATCACCTCGGCGGCGACGACCTGCTTCTGGAAGGGCATGGACCTGTCCTATCCCGAGCACCACATCAACATCATCGACACGCCTGGCCACGTCGATTTCACGATCGAAGTCGAGCGCTCGCTGCGCGTGCTGGACGGCGCCTGCATGGTGTATGACGCGGTCGCCGGCGTGCAACCGCAGTCCGAGACGGTCTGGCGCCAGGCCAACAAGTACCGCGTACCGCGGCTCGCGTTCATCAACAAGATGGACCGCGTCGGCGCCACGTTCTTCAAGTCCTACGACCACATCAAGACCCGCCTCAAGGGCAATCCGATCCCCATCCAGCTGCCGATCGGCGCGGAAGACAAGTTCGCCGGCGTCATCGACCTGGTGACGATGCAGGCGATCTACTGGGACGAGGCTTCGCAGGGCATGAAGTTCGAGCGCAAGGAAATCCCCGCCGATCTGCTCGACGAGGCGAAGGAATGGCGCGAGAAGATGGTCGAGGCGGCGGCCGAGGCGAATGAAGACTTGATGAACAAGTACCTCGAGTCGAACGAGTTGTCGGTCGAGGAAATCAAGAAGGGCCTGCGCCTGCGCACGATCAACAACGAAGTCGTGCCGATGCTGTGCGGCACGGCGTTCAAGAACAAGGGCGTGCAGGCGATGCTGGATGCGGTGATCGACTATCTGCCTTCGCCGATCGACATTCCGCCGGTCAAGGGTGAAAACGAGAGCGGCCAGCCGGATTCGCGCAAGCCCGCGGACGACGAGCCCTTTGCCGCGCTCGCGTTCAAGATCATGACCGATCCGTTCGTCGGCCAGCTGTCGTTCATCCGCGTCTACTCCGGCGTGCTCAGTTCCGGCGACACGGTGCTGACGACGGTGCGCGGCCGGAAGGAACGCATCGGGCGCCTGCTGCAGATGCACGCCAACGAGCGCGCCGAAATCAAGGAAATCCGCGCGGGCGACATCGCCGCCGTGGTCGGCCTGAAAGACGTAATCACCGGCGAGACCATCTGCGACGTGAAGAAGGCGATCACGCTCGAGAAGATGGAGTTCCCGGATCCCGTGATATCGCAGGCCGTGGAGCCGAAGACCAAGGCCGACCAGGAAAAGATGGGCGTGGCGCTGAACCGCCTCGCGCAGGAAGACCCGTCGTTCCGCGTGCATACCGACGAGGAGTCGGGCCAGACCATCATTTCAGGCATGGGCGAGCTGCACCTGGAAATCATCGTCGACCGCATGAAGCGGGAATTCGGCGTCGAGGCCTCGGTCGGCAAGCCGCAGGTGGCCTACCGCGAGACCTTCAAGAAGACGCTCGAGTCCGAGGGCAAGTTCATCAAGCAATCGGGCGGCCGCGGCCAGTA